>JBKPOR010000119.1:0-39240 GCA_046765675.1 Pseudomonadota bacterium | reverse complement strand
CATCTATCTCGACGCCATCCCCGAACCGCGGTCGAGCAGCCGCGCACGCCGGGCTTATGCTCCGCCGGTCTTGCAGCCCGTCAGTCGCGACTTCGCGTTCATCGTCCCGGCCGATTTGGCGGCCGCCAACCTGCTTCGCGCGATCCGCGGCGCAGACAAAACTGCGATCGAGGCGGTTCGCTTGTTCGACCGCTTCGAAACCCCGGAAGGACTGTCGTTGGCATTCGAAGTCATGCTCCAGCCATCAGACAAGAGTTTCACGGACGAACAATTCGGCGAGATTTCGGCCCGCGTCGTCGCCGCCGCGGAAAAGCTAGGCGCGCGCCTGAGGAGCTAGTTCCAAAGCGTTGATTGCCGCGTGAACCCGCTCCTCGACCTCTGCCCGCTTCAGCCCCGGCGCAATTGCGGCGCCGACCTTGAACGTCACCGTGCCGCCTTTGTGAATGAGGCCGCGACCCCAGAGCCGTCCGCTGTCCACGGCCACTGGGATCACCGGCAGCGTGAGGGCGCGGTACAGGCCCGCAAAGCCCGAACGCAGCGGCGGACACTCGCCTGGCCGGACTCGGGTGCCTTCAGGATAGATGACGACCGCTCGGCCCGTTTCGACTGCAGCCTTGGCCTCGGCGACCAGATTGCGAAGCGCCTTTGCTCCGGCCGCCCGTTCCACCGCAATGACGCCGTAGCGCCGGGTCACGAAACCGAAGAGCGGGATGTCGGCCAATTCCTTCTTGATCACGATGACCGGCAAATTGGTGAGGCGGACCATTTCGAGAGTCTCATACATCGACTGGTGCTTGACCGCGATCAGGTGCGGGCCGGACGGAAGCTCACCGTCCAACCGGGTGCGGATGCCCAGCAGGTGGCTCGTCAGCCAGTGGTGGAGCTTCGTCCAGCTACGCACTACCGCGAATGTCGGTCGCTGCCCGAAGAGGCTCGCAACGATGCCGGCGAGGACCCAGATAAGAGTCGCGGGGTAGAAGATCGCAGCGAATAGCAGCGAGCGGACGAGCGCCATCAAATGTCAGCCCACACGGCCAGTCGCCGAAGCACATATTTATTATATTCGCCGAACAGCGTGAGGAAGCTCGGTTCGGACCTCACTGCGTCGGTTACAATGATATATTTCTTTCCCAGGATCTTGCGGAATTCGTAGCGCGCGCGGCGCATGTGCCAGTCGCTCGTGATAAGCCGCACCGACTTGAAATGATGCTTTGCGAGCCAGCGGCCGGCCTCTTCGGCGTTGGACCTGGTGTCGACCGATTCGCTTCCGAGATCGACGCAGCAACTGAGAATCCTCCGGCTGTTCCCGCCGACGCGCCGCGCGATGTCGGCCTTCGTCACCGCCGGATCGGCGCCGGCGACAAGCAATCTCTTGGCCTTGTGATCCTGGAGCACGCCGATCGCATGTTCGATCCGGCCGCTTCCTCCGGTCAGAACGATTGCCGCTTCCGCAGGCCTGGAATCGGCGGCGGCAGGCTTCCCGAGCGTCAGCGCAAAGAACAAGAAGCCGAAAGCATAAATGAGCGCGATCAGCGACGCAGCGCGAGCGATCATAGAGCCGTCCGCAACGTGGCGAGGACCGCCGTTCGCGCGACCCAGGTCGCGAGCGCGGTCAGCGCAAGCGGAATCGCAGCCAGGACGAGCAGGTCGGCGTTTCCCAAAGTCGCCCCGCCCATGAGCTCGCCGGCAAAAGACGAGGTCGCCGCCAGAAGCGCCAGCACCAGCGCCGCGGCCGCCGCACCAATGATGCTTCCGGCGAGCGCGTCGATCGCGATCTTGCGCTGGAACAGCTGTGTGACCTGGATGTCCGTCGCTCCGATCCCATGCATGACGTCGATCGTGAAACGGTGCGTATCGAGCGCGCCGCGCGCCGCCAACACCACGGCGGCCGCACAGGCCCCGCCGAGCAGGATCACCAAGACGACAGCTATCCACTGGAGCGCTTTCAGGGAACGCAGCAGCGGTCCCAGCACATCGCGATGAGCGACCAGCTTCGCTCCCGGCGCGGCCGCTTCGACGCGCCGTTCGAGCGCGCGCAGGTCGAGTCCGGGCCGAACATCGAATGTGATCAGAGCCGGCACTGGCAGGTCGGCCGATGCGCCGGCGGGTCCGAGCCAACGCTCGAGCGTCTTGCGCATTTCACTTTCGGGCACGGCTTCGGCGTTTGCCACGCCCGCCGACGAGCGCACCACCTGCAAGGACTGTCCGAGATCGCGTTCGCCCTCGGGGATCTGCATGGAAAAGCGCGCCTCGGCGCCAGCGGCGACTCGAGCAGCGGTATCGGCAAGCGCGAGGCCCGCCGCGGCGACGATCATGATCGCAAAAGTCATGATCGCGATCACCCACGGCGTCGGCCCTGTCAGTGGACGGCTTCCAAGGAGCCGCCGTTCGGATGGTGAGGTGAACAGCCAACCGAACATCAGCCTGGGCCCCCGCCCCCGCTTGGTCGGACCGGCGGATTTTTCAACGCCCCGGTGCGGTCCTGCACCCACCCGCTCTCGAGCCGGATCATCTGAGCGCCCGGTGTCGCGCCGATCAACCCCACGTCATGGGTGGCCACGACCACTGTCGTGCCCAAGCGATTCAGCGAAGTGAAGAGGTGGAGCAGGCGCTTGGCCATGTCGGAATCGACGTTGCCGGTCGGTTCGTCGGCGACAAGCAGCTCCGGCCGGTTGATCACCGCCCGGGCGATCGCAACGCGCTGCTGCTCGCCTCCCGACAACGTAGGCGGGCGCGCGCTGGCGCGATCCGCGAGCCCGACCCAGGCCAGCATCTCCCGTACCGGGCCTTCGACGTCTTCCTCGCTGGCGCCGGCGATCCGCAGTGGCAGAGCGACATTGTCGAAGGCCGACAAGTGCCGGATCAGACGGAAATCCTGGAACACGACCCCGATGCGCCGGCGGTACTTGGGCATCGCATCGCGCGGAGCGCCAGTCAGATCCTCCCCGAACAGCGAAATTCGGCCCCGGGTGGGCCTCTGCGCCAGGTAGAGCAGCTTCAGAAGCGAGGTCTTTCCAGCGCCTGACGGGCCGGTCAGAAAATAGAAGCCACCCTGGGACAAGCGGAAATCGAGGTCGCGCAGGACCTCCGCGCCGGTCCCGTAGCGCAATCCAACGCTGTCGAATTCGGCGATCGGTGTCAGAACCGCTCCCTCCCGCTCGCGTGCCTTGCCAATGCGCGCGCATTCCTGTTTACCCTGTGTACACCGTCCCGAAAGAGGGCAATTGCAAAGACATGATCCTGACCTGCCCGAATTGCGGAACGCAATATGTGGTGAAGGATGGCGCAATTCCGCCCCAGGGCCGTCAAGTGCGGTGCGCTTCCTGCAAGCACAGCTGGCACCAGGAGCCCGAAGAAACCGCGGAGCTTGAGTTGAGCGCGGAGGCTGAAGCCCCGCAAGCCTCCGAATCTTTCGCCGCTGAAGCTGAGGCCCCGGAAGGTGAGTTCCCCGCAACTGAAGTCGGTCCCGACGTGGAATCCGACGAGGCCGAAGCTCAGCCCGACAGCTTCGCCGAAGCGACCGTGATCGAGCCCAGCAGCGGCCCGGAGGCCGAAGAGCGCGCCTATGAAGCGGCGACCTTACAGGGTGCGCGGGTGGAGGAACTTGTCGCGAGTAGGTCCTTCGCCCCCGTTTCCGCGGATTATGATGCCCCTCCCGGTCCCGAAGCCCAGGCGGACGACGAATTCAGCCCGTTTGCCGCGCGGGACCAGGCCGAGCCGCAGCGCCGCAGGCCGCTCGTCGCCTTGCTTATCGTGCTGCTCGCAGTCGCCGCTCTCGCCGCGGCATTCTGGTTTTTCGCTCCGAGCGAATGGAAGTCGCGCATTGGGCTTGCCCAGACGACGACCCCCCTCCAGCTGTCGAACCCGCCGCAAATGGAGCTTCGGCAACTGGCAAGCGGCAACCAGTTGCTGACGGTTGCCGGTCGGGTGATCAATCCGACGGACGAGGCCCATTCCGTCCCGCCGATCTATGCGCAATTGTACGATCATGCGGGGAAGGTGATCTACAGCTGGACCATCGCCCCACCCACTCCGACACTGGGACCGGGTGCAAGCGCATCGTTCAACAGTGCGGAAGTGAATGTCCCCGCGGGCGCCGAGGGCCTGACGATCAGTCTCGGTCCGCCGAAGGCCTAAGTTATTGAAATTCGATGAGCGTTGCCGGTTGGTCGACGCCCAGCGAGCGGATGGTCGTGTAGCGCGGCGGGAGGCTGTCGTTGGTATCCACATCCCCGAAATGCACCTCTGCGCCCGAGATAATACGGATCGTCGCACGCGCCTGCACGCTTGCCGTCACCGGAGGCGCGGCGGTCGTTTGGGGCGCAATTGAAGCGAGTGCTGCGGCGATGAAAAGGAACATAAGGGCCGCACGGTAACGTTCCCGGGGCAAATTGGTAAACAAGGTCTTAAGGTTCGTCCCCTTATGGAACGGATTGGCGTGCTGAGGCTGCGGCATTGCGTCCATGAATCGGCTTTGCTACGGGCCGCGCCTTGCCAGTGCCGGCAGTCCGACTATCGCGGATCCGGCTCATCAACATGACGTGCGGTCGTGGCGGAACTGGTAGACGCGCAGCGTTGAGGTCGCTGTGGCCGAAAGGCCGTGGAAGTTCGAGTCTTCTCGACCGCACCATGAAAAATCCGAGCCGATCCCGGAGATTGATGAAGCGTCCATCGGCGAGGCACCCGGCGAGGGCGAGCCTTTTTCTCAGGGTGTCGAAACCCCGGAAGCCTCCGCTGAGGCAATCGCTGGCATTGCCGTGACATGGACTGCGCCGAGCCGGACGACCGTTTTCTCGGCCGTAACCGTCGCATGCAGGCCGAGGTCCGCGACGATCTTCGCCGCAGCCGCCGAGTCCCTGGCGATCCTGATCGTGTAGCTGCCGTAGGTTACGCGGTCGAACAGGAAGAAACCGTCGAAATCGCTGCGGGTAGTGGCGACAACCTTGCCCGTGCCGTCGACGAGCTCGAGGTCGAGGCCTTCGAATCCGATTCCTCCGCTCTTGACGACCGCGCCCTCGATATCGCCCCCACCGACGAGCCCGATTTCGACCTCCGCCGGAACGCCGGGGCGAGGGACCACCACCTGGAGCGCCTTTTTGGGCACCAGCATCGGATCTTCGAGGCTGCTCGCGTCGATTCCGACGGCAACCGGTGCGTAAGCTGTGAGACCGCCGACGATCACCGAACCTTTCGCGTCGGTTCCGCGCTCCGCCTGGTTGGTGCCGGTGGTGATCAGCGCGCCTTTCTCGAACGGTTCGGAAGGTTCGTGCGTCCCGTTGTCATTGAGGTCCCGGTAAACCGACGCGTGGATCGCGCCCGCCTCGGCCAGGGGTTTGCGGGACAGGGACAGGCCATGGTTGGGATCGAGCGAGAAATTGAGGTTCACGCCGAAAGCGACCGAGCCGTCGGTCGCGGCTTCCCCGGTGAGCGCAATCCCCATCGCGCTGAGGCGCCGGATGTGCGAAATTCTAAGCCGTCCGCGATGCCCGAGACGGTCGTAAGCGATCGCTCCTTCCCAATCCGCATTTTCGGAAGCGGACCAATAGGCCGATAGCTCCGCATCGCTGAAGCGTGCCCGCGGAGTCACATCGAAGCTGGCCGATCCGCGCAGGCGGACATCGCCGACACGGCCGGTTCCGATCAATCCGATGTTGAGTTCGCCCGGCACTGCATTGCCCGTGCTAAAATATTGTCTCCGATAGCGGATCTCGCTGGCGAGATTGAACCGGTTGATGTTCGCGGACAGCCGTGCCGCCGCGTCGAGCTGTTTCGAGCCGTTCCTGTTGTCCGTGAGATGTAGTTCGGCATGAGCGGGAATGACGGTTCGCCCCAGTTTTATCGGCGCATCCACCATTGCGCGCACGTCGCGTACGCTTTGCGCCGGCCCTCCCCGCAAATGAAAATCATTTGCGAGAAGCGCCTCGACATTGATGTTCACACGGCCGAATTCGCCGAGCAGCTGGGCCCGTGCCGCGATCCCACCGGTCGATTCGCGGGATGCGGTCGCTTCGACAAGCGCCGAGCCGATCGACCGGCGCACCGACCCTTCCACGAAGGTCACCCTTTCGTCGTCAATCAGCATCATGCGCGCGAGCACGCCGACCGACGTTCGATCGTCGATCCCGTGCTCCACCGACAAAGTCGCCTGCGCCCTGGGCAATCCGGCAACGTCCGGAGGCTTATGGATGGTCAAGAGGTCGCGATTGGGCTGGCTAAGGCCCGCCCAGTACCAAGTCTTGCCCTTGGGGACATTGTCCTGGCCCACGTTGAACACCTCCTCGCGCGAGCGAACTTGCCCCTGCGGTCCATAAAGGAGGATGCTGATCTGATTGTCGCCGTACAAAAGCTGTACGTCTTCAAATACATAGCGATTGCTCGAATTGGCCTTGGCAAAACCGAGCAACTCGCCGTTTCGATAGATTTCCGCTTCCCAGCCCGCCGGGAGATCGCCTTCGAAGCGCGTTCGATCGAAGGCCGTCTGGGTCGAGAGTGGTCGGTTGGTGACGACGGCGCCGCGCCCGCTCGCGGCCGAGCCCGTCAAGCGGGTATCGAATCCTTCAACGTCTCCTACGCCGAAATGGGTCGCCTTCAGCGGGCCCAGGAGCTTGGCCTCCGGATCGGAGCGATAGGCGCTTAGCCGCAAGGCCCTCGGCATGCCCTTCCCATCGGTCGTCAGCTGGGCGTCATAGGACAGCTTGGCAATTTCGCCCGCCGCAAAAACCGAGCTCTGGCGGTCGACCCGGACTCCGTCGCTCGCCCGATAGGTGACCCCTGCGCTGACGACGAAGTCGAGCGCCGGCGAACGCCACATTCGGTACGGTAGCCGAACCTGGGGCAACGATTTGAGGTCATAGCTCGCCGGCCGAATGTGCTGGGCCCGCTGTTGCCGCTCGAGCGCGAGCTCGACCGGCAGCTTGGCCTCCGATTCCAGCACCAGGACGGAACCCGATGTCACCGGTTTGACGCCGATCCCGAACCAACGTTCGAGCGCCGAGGTCTGGACACACCAGCCCTCGGGGGTTTCGCGGATCGTCGCTGCGGCGATCGGCTCGCTCTTACCGCCGTAACTGGCTGTCATTGCGGCGTAATCGATTGAAATGAAGTTCTTTTCCTTGAAGGCCCAACCGCTTGCCTTCTTCGCCGCGAGGTCGATCTTCACCGGCACGCCGAGTGTCGTCAAAAAGTCGCCTAAGACGACGCAGGTGCCTTCGGGAGTGTTGTACGCGCGCACTCCGTCTCCAAGCCTCAGTTGCCGGATGTTGACGTCAAGAAGGAATTGCGAATCCGGGTCTGCGGTCCAGCCCGGCGCCGGGAGGGGAGACGGCGCCGACGCAGCAACGCCGCCGGCGCAAAGCGCCAGCAGCATTGCCGCCTTGCGCAGCCACCCGCCTGCCATGGAATGAGTCCCGCTCGAGCCTGCTTGGGCGCTAGCGGAGCACCGCCTGCGTTTCGGCGATCACGTGGCTGCCGTCGTCGAAAGTTTCGACATATTGGACCGTGACGGGGCCCGCGGCGTCGGCGCGATGCGCTTGGTCGACCTGGACGGCGACGTGGCGAATTCCGATTTCCGTATATATGGCGACGCCCTTCTGAAGCGCGATCGGCGCTTTTGCACCGGCCTTAAGGACCCGCACCTCGCCAAAGGTGGAGCGCTTGCCGGACCTCGAAATATCCAACTCGACCAAAGACTTACCGTCTTTCTGATCGAGGTGGACGTTCTGGATCGAGGCCGCCGCCTGGAGATTTCCAAGCCGGACGATGACCGGAATGGTCACCCCGTAGACCGGGGTCAGCTGGAATCGCACGCCCTTTTCCGTGTCGAGCGAAGCGGGCTGCACGACCGGGTTCGCGGGTGGAATGGCGCGAAACAGCAAATGCACTCGATATTCACCGTCGGGCAGGCCCTGGGGCGGGATGGCCCGGATCCGGATCGCCTGCGGCTGGTGCGGCGCGAGCACGACCTTGCGCGGCGCGTAAACCACCATGTCGGCAGCCTTTTGATCGTCGGGAGTGGGCTCGGTGACGTCGACCAGGCCGCCCGCTTCGGTCATCCGGCGGAATTCTATCGAAACGCGATAGGTCGCCGGCTCCTCACCGATATTGTTGAGGATGACCTCGGCCCCCTTGCGACCGTCGAGCACGATACGGGTCGGAGCAACCAGCAGGTCGCCGATGCCAGCTTGCGCCGGAGTGGAAGCGATAAGCAAAGGCGCGGCGAAAGCGGCAGCGCAAACTATGGACTGTGTCCAGCGATTCATCTTGGCGATCCCCCACTTTGCTCCAGACCGGAGCGATCGCCGTCTCTTTTGATCCAGAATGGTTTATTTTCGGTCAACCATGGGGGCTGGAATCGGCTGAAAGCTGCCGAAATTCGCCAATTGCGCGCTATTGATAATCGACTGTGACGTTGAAGTTACCCGAATAGGTTCCGCTCGCCGTCGCCGAGCTCAGGGTGATCGAGCCGCCGAGCGAGAAGTCCGTTCCGGGCGGCCCCGAATTGGTGAGCATGACCGAGCCCGGCTTGTCCACGACGAGTGTCAGCGTCTGGGTTGGATCGCCTTGGTTCACGAGCGTCACGTTCGGAGCTGAAATCAACACGACCCGATTGTTGGTTCCGCTCACATTGTAGCTGGCGACCTGCGCCGCGCCCGTGCAGATCAGGTTCGGGTTGGTGCAACTGAAGATGCCGGTCCTCGAGATCCCGACAGTAGCGTTCGACCATGTACCCGGAGCGAGTGCGATCGTCCCGAGATCCAGGTTCTGGAGCCAGGTGAGGATGAGCGGCTTGACGACATTGGCTTGCACGCTCGCAACATTGCTGGCGGCGTGCGCGGGCGCGGCGGCCGTCAGGGCCGCGAGCCATGTCGTCATTGCAGTGAAGCCCGTGAAGGCTCGTAAGCGCACGACTTCCTCTCCCGAACGGGCATTCTCGATCGTGCGACCTACGTCCGAAATGGTTTATTTTGTCTCAACCATGATCAAGAATGATCCGATCAAAAAAGGGGCCGCCGTCGCCGGCGACCCCCTTCGTCCACGCGGATAGATGGGCGGGCTCAGTAATTCACCGTGACGTTGAACGTCCCCAAATAGGTGCCGTCGGGCGTGGTCGAGTTTACGGTGATATTCCCGCCAAGGTCGAAGGTCAGGCCCGAGGCGCCCGAGTTGCCGAGGTTCACCGTCCCCGGATTGTCGACCGTCATGAGCAGCGTCGAAATGCCGTCGTTCTGGTTGGTGAGCGTCACGTTCGGAGAGTTGATGATCACGTCCTGATTGTTGGTGCCGGTGATCTTATATTGCGCTGTCTGCGTCGCTCCCGAGCAGGTGGTGTTCGCATTGGCGCAGCTGAACACGCCCGTGCGGCTGATTCCAACGCTCGCATTCGTCCATGAGCCCGCACCGAGGACCACGGTGCCGAGGTTGAGGTTGCGCACCCAGGTCAGGGTCAGCGGCTTCACGATATGGGCCGTGGCCGTGGCGTTCTGGTTGGGACCGACCGCAAGCGCGGGCGCTGCGCCCAGCGTAAGCGCAGCGACTGCGACCGCCAGCTTCGTCACGCGAAGGAATGCGTTCATTTCGAGATTTCCCCACTTAGATTGCAAGATTGCGCGGCGCCTGGCCGAACAAGGTCACTCTTCGATTTACCAATTAACCACGACGGCTTTCCGCTTTGCTGATCCGCATGGTTAACGACCGCTTAGGATTGTGACGTTCAGAGATATTCTGCGGTGATCGGCAGGTCGCCGCGATAATCGCCCTCGGCATCCCCGACGATCCGGAGCCTGCCGCCGAAGCGGAACGTGAGGTTGCCAGACGAATCGAGCTTGGGAAGCGATGGCAGGTCGCTCACGACATCGTCGAACGTCACCTCACCCCCGCTCAGCGAGTGCAGCACGATCCGTCCCGGCAGGTCGATTCGGATGATTCGTCCCGGCTCGCCGTGAACCTGGACGGTCCCGACCATCGCCCTCGGACTGACGTCGGCGATCGTCCCGGCGCTCGAGCTCGACCCGTCGGGACGAAGCACAGCCGTGCCTTCCCCCGCGCCAACCAGGATCAGCCGGTCGAAATTGAGGCTGGTCTGCACATCGAGCTGGACTTCGCCCTTGCCGGCTTCATTTTGTCGGACGGTCGTCGGACTGTCGCACAGGCGGCATTGCGAGCTGGCCGGCTGAGCCGCTCCGAGGCTTGGCAATGTCGCTGCGATCAGCAGCCTTCGAAGCGCAATTCGGCCCATGATGGACGAGCGCTCTACGGTGGAAGCGCTAAAACAGGGTTAATCCACCGCTAACGTTCCACGCCCGATGATGGGTTGGAGCTCAACTATTGTCGCACGCCCGCCGACTTTCTATCCATCTTCACTGAATGGCTCGCTCGCCCTCCGCCGCGTCTTCCGGGCGCTCGACGTTCGGTTCCATCGTCACGTGGTTGGTGTATGCCGCGATCGGCGGGATGCTGCTGCTCGCGATCCTCGTCGGCGTCGCCTACACGCAGCTGCCCGATTATTCCGAACTCGAGAAGAGATCGAACCTCGGCCAGATGATCCGCGTCCGGGCCGCCAACGGCCAGGTGCTGGTCGCAGTTGGGCCGAGCTTCGGGCGCTGGCTCTCCTACGACCAAATCCCGCCGGAAATGCGGGCTGCGATGATCTCGACCGAAGACCGCCGCTTCCGAAGTCATGTCGGCGTCGACCCGATCGGGATCGGCCGGGCGATCACTTATGCCCTGCTTCAAAAGCATCGCGTGAGCGCGACCTCGACCATCTCGCAGCAGCTCGCGCGCAACATCTTCCTCACCAACAGCCGAAATTTCACGAGGAAGGTGAAAGAAGGCATCCTCGCCCTCGCGCTCGAGCGGAAATTCTCCAAGGACCAGATCCTCGAGCTCTACCTCAATCGCGTCTATTTTGGCGGCGGAGCCTACGGCATCGATGCGGCGTCTCGGAAATTCTTCGGCCATGGCGCCGATCATTTGAGCCTCGGCGAAGCGGCGATCATCGCCGGCCTCGTCAAGGCGCCGTCAAATTATTCGCCGACCGCCGACATCGAAGCCGCGAGGGCGCGGTCGCGAGTCGTCCTTGAGACGATGGCGAGAAACCACTTCATCTCATCCGATGTCGCTTCCGAAGTGGACCCCGCCGACGTCCGAATCCAGCCGACCACGAGGCAAAACAGCGTCCGGTATTTCACCGATTGGGCGCTGCCGCAGCTCGACACGCTCATCGACCAGACGCAAGATCCGATAGACGTCTGGACGACCCTCGATCCGGGAATGCAGGCTGCTGCGGATCGCGCGATCCAGGCGAACGCACCGGCGGGAACGCAGGGCGCGCTGATCGCGGTCGACCGCGACGGCGCCGTTCGAGCTATGGTCGGCGGTAAGGATTATGTGTCGTCGATCTACAATCGCGGAACGCAGGCGACGCGCCAGCCCGGCTCGGCGTTCAAGCTGTTCGTATATTTGACCGCGCTCGAATCCGGAATGAAGCCGACCGACACGATCGTCGACGAGCCGGTCACGATCGATGGCTGGAGTCCACGCAATTCGACCCGGACGAACCTTGGGCCGGTATCCCTGCGGGAAGCCTTCTCCCGCTCCATCAATACGATCAGCGCCAAGATCGGCGCTCAGCTTGGCTTTGGGACGATCGCCGACATGGCCCGGCGCTTTGGCATCAGCACTCCGATTTCAACCTATCCCTCGATGGTGCTTGGAACGAGCGACGTCCGGCTGCTCGACATGACCAAGGCGTTCGCCGCGGTCGCCAATAAGGGGGTCGCAATAACGCCCTACGCGATCCGCAAGGTCGTCACTGCCGACGGTCGCCTGCTCTACCAGCATGAGCCGGAGGAAGAGCGCGTGCTGGTTGCGCCTTGGGTCGCGGCCGAAATGACCGATTTACTTCAGTCGGCGGTTCTGACCGGTACGGGCAGAGCCGCTCAGATCGGACGCCCGGTCGCGGGCAAGACCGGAACGACCAGCTCGAACAAGGATGGCTGGTTCATCGGCTTTTCGAGCGGACTCACGGCCGGCGTATGGATGGGCCGGGACGACGCCAAGACCGTGGGCGGGCTGCAGGGCGGGACCGCTCCGGCTCGCGCCTTCCACGACTTCATGTCCGTCGCCGTCGCCAATCGGCCGGTCCAACAGTTCCAGACGCAAGTGCCGATCCCGGACTGGCAACTCACTCCGGAAGAGGAAATGTACGGCGATACGGCGCTCGATCTGAATGCGATTCAGCCGCTGGTCGACGAGAACGGCAACCCGCTGCCGCAACAGCCTCTCCCACCGCAACCGGATGCCCCGCCGCCGCTGGTGCGTCCAGACGGGACCGGAGAGCCGTCGCAACAGGAACTCGACCAGGCCTTTCCGCCCGCACAGCCGCAGCCGTCTCAGCGGCTGCCGCAGCCGCAGCCTCCGCGCCGACCCGATCCGCGCTCACCCCCTCCCACCGAGCCGACGGAGCCGCGGCCCTACGCGGCGTAATGCCGCTTTCGCTTCGCTGAGGCCCGGACCGAACAGCCGCGCCTCCAGCGCCTTGAAATCGGGTCCGTGGTTGAGGTGCACGAGATGGGCGACTTCGTGGCTGACGACATGCCGCCGCACTTCGGGCGGGGCGAGGATCAGTCGCCAGCTCAGTCGGATTCGGCCTTCGCACGAGCAGCTGCCCCAACGTGAGCCGGCATTGCCGACGCTTACGCTCTTCGCCGTAACCCCTGCGGCTACGGTAAATTCGGCCACCTCCCTCGACATGGTGTCGAGCGCGAAGCGCTTTAGGAAGGTCTCGATGCGGCGCTCGAAGCCGACCCTCGGCCCGCCACAGCGGAGCTCGTCCAAACCCAAGTGCGGCGTTCTCG
This sequence comes from Pseudomonadota bacterium, assembly GCA_046765675.1. Taxonomy (GTDB): domain Bacteria; phylum Pseudomonadota; class Alphaproteobacteria; order Sphingomonadales; family Sphingomonadaceae; genus Sphingomicrobium. The sequence continues at coordinate 26,386 of JBKPOR010000119.1, read as the reverse complement.
GCTCCTTTTCAGCCCAAACGAGCTTCGTCTCACGTCCTGCGATCGGGATGATCGCGCCAGGCGCGAAGGGCTCGGCTGGACGAGCCTTCGAAAGCTGCGCGTCGATCCAATCACGCTGGTCGAGGGCCCAGCCTATTGCCGATCGGCGGCTGGTGCGCATCGGGCACGTCAGCTTCAGGATCCCGCGCACCTCATCGTAGCGCAGGCGCAGCCGGCGGGCGCCGCGGACGGGACGAATCTCGATCGGAACCGGAAGCTCCGCAAGCAGCGCCGCCTCAGAGCGGGCGTTCGACCACATGCCACTCGAGCTCGCCGGCATCGTCCTCGCTGACGGTCCAGCCGCGGGTCGACTGGCCGGCTTCATGGACCGTCTCCCGACTTCCGGAGATGAGATAATGCCAATCGGGAAGCGGCTGCCCGGCCGCGCGCAGCCGGTACGCACAGGTTTCCGGCAGCCAGTCGAGCGCCGTCAGGTTCTTCCGGTCGAGTTTCACGCAATCCGACACACGCGTCATGCGGTGTTTGTAATCGAGACAGCGGCCGTTGCGCCGATCGAGCAATTTGCAGGCGACGTTGGTTGGGTAAAGGAGGCCTGTTTCCTCGTCCTCGATCTTGTGGACGCAGCATCGGCCGCAGCCGTCGCACAAAGCCTCCCACTCTCCCCGGTCGAGGCTCGACAAGGGTCTTTCCCAAAACGGAGCACGCGCATTCATGACAAAGCCACCAATGCTCTGCTAACCGGTGACGATCAAGCGGGTCCTGGGGGCATAAGTCCATGAGCTATCTGAAGTTTGCCGTGATCGCTCTATCGCTGACAGCCGTAACGGCACCGGCATTCTCCCAATCCGGGGGATTTGACGGAATCCAGTTCGTCGATGCCGTCAAGAAGAAGGACGGCGCAAAGGTGATGGAGTTTCTCCAAAAGAACGGAGCCGGAATCGTCGATGCCAAGGACGCCAGCGGCAATACCGCGCTGATTGTCGCGATCACCGACCGCAATGAAGATTTTACCGCCTTCTTGCTCAACAAAGGAGCAGATCCGAACTTGCAAGGCAAAAGCGGCGACACTCCGCTGATTGCAGCCGCGCGGGTCGGTTATGAGGAAGCGGCGGAGTGGCTCCTGGGCCAGGGGGCGAAAGTCGACGGCGCCAATCGCATGGGTGAAACGCCGCTAATCATCGCCGTCCAACAGCGGCAACCGCACCTGGTGAAGCTGTTGCTTTCAGCCGGCGCCAATCCCGACAAGACCGATAATGCAGCGGGATTGTCAGCGCGCGACTATGCCGCGCGCGATTCGCGATCGCGTGAAATCCAGCAGGCGATCGAGGCGAAAAAGCCCAGGCCTGCGGCTGTCAGCCGCTAACGTCCTTCACCGAGCGTAGGGTCGATCTGCGCGGCCAGCCGGCGAGCGGCTCGCCGAGCGAAGCGCAGGAGCTCCGCTTTTCGCCTTGCGCCGGCGAGAGGTCGATGCGCCGCTTCGCGCGCGATCACCGCGTCGTAACGATCAGCGACGATCAGCCCAGCCGCGCCCGGAAGGAAACGCTCGCCTTCGCAGATCGTCGCCAGCGAGGGCGGTACCGCCCAGTAAAAACGATCGCAATAATCTAGGTAATCCAACCACTTCCCATCGCCGATCAAGTCCGCCTTGGCGACTTTGATCTCAACGATGGTGAGGCCGCCCTTGGGATCGATCGCCATCATGTCGGCGCGCCGGCCGTTGGGCAGGGGCATCTCGCAGATCGCGAACAAGTCCTGGCGGCAGAAGAGTCGGGTCACTCCGCGGGCAACCTCGGCCGCGATTGGTGGAGCTTCCGCAAAGCAGGGGGAATCGACTTGGCTGGCCATGGCCCAGCCTAGAACAATGTAAGAACGCAGCCAATCCGGCGGATTGGGCGGGGGGATCGCGCGGGCCTTAAAGAAAGCGGGCGAGCCGAAGCCCGCCCGCTACCCGCCCGCATTCGCTTGTTCGTTTAACGATAGAAGACGTGGTTGCCGATGGCGGCAACGCGCTTCAGCCGCCAGCCCGGTGACACGTAGCGCGCGTGAAAGAACAAGGCGCTTCCGACTTCCGAATCCTTCAGGTCCTGGTCGACGATCTTCGCGATGGCGACGGCGGTCTGCCACTGCCTGCTCGAACGCGGAACCGAAGGCAGAGACCGTCCATGGACGAAGGAGAATTGCCCGCGTTGGAACAGCACTCCGCAATAGGAAGCTGGAAACCGGCCGCCCGACTTTGCGCGGTTCGCGATCACTTGTCCGACGGCGAGCTGGCCGGCAAGCGGCTCGCTCTTCGCTTCGAAATAGACGCCGGTCGCGAGACAATCGAGCTCGCGGCTGCCCGCCTCCGGTCCTCGAAGGTCGGCAACGAGCGTGGCGAGATCGCCGCGCGGGCGTACGATAGCCACCTCTTGCTGGTCACGGTCGGGCGCCACGGCTTCTTGCTCGTGAGCACCCTGACCCGCCAGCTGTGGTTCGCCCTCTGGGTCGAGCAAATCGGGAACCGGAACCTCGGGAAGCGTCGCCGCGACGACGCTCGCCAGCGGCTCATTCGATGTGCCAGCCTGGGCCGGAGCAACAGTCGTTGCGCCCAAAGCAGCACAAAGGAGCAACGCTGAGCGAAGTGATGCCAACATGTAATCCGCAATAATTGCGGTTAACCACAAGAATAATCAGGCTAAAATGATTTCGCGGATACTTCCGCAATAGCCCCTGGTGGTTTCCCGTCTCGCGTGGCACTCCAGCGGCGTCTTCCGCGCAGAATGCCCCCCGCTCTTGTTGTTCAAACCGTTTCGCCCCCGAAGCTTAATGGGTCAACCCGGCGAGGTCGTTTCAGCGATGAACCGTTCGGGCTCCGCGATATCCAGTTCCACAATCCAGAGATCCGGGTCGAACTGCCGTCGTTTTGCGAGGAATGCCGCAACTTCTGGCGGGTTCGCCGATTCGCCGGGCCCGAGCTGATGCCACTCGTAGTTGCCGCTCATTCCGAAAATACGTTCGAGGCAGGTGCAATGGCGGCCTCGGCTGCTCACCAGGAGGAGGAGCGCGCCGCCCTCGGCGTCGCCCTTGTGAAGCACGGTCGCGAAGCCGCCCTGACTTTCGGCGCGCCTGACGATTGCCGGCACTTCCAGCCGCGGCGGAAGCCGGCCGTCGCTCATCGACTATCAGGCAGCGTCACGCTCATCGGCGCCCAGGAGCACTGCGGCGAGCGCATCGCGGCTTCGAGCGCCGCGCATCTTCTCGAGCGTGGGCTGGTGCCGGGTAACACGGCTGACCGCGGCTAATGCCTTCAAATGTTCGGCACCCGCGTCGGGCGGCGACAGGAGCAGGAAAACGAGGTCGACCGGCTTACCGTCGATCGCCTTGAAATCGATGGGCTCTGCGAGACGGCTGAACATACCGTAGATGCGGCTTAGGCCCTCGATCTTGCCGTGCGGAATTGCGACGCCCTGGCCGAAGCCCGTAGAGCCCAGTTGCTCGCGCTCGGTCAGGCTCGCGAGGATCGCCGGGGAATCGAGCCCGAGCCGCTGGCCTGCGAGGTTGGCGAGCTGCTGCAGCAGCGAACGTTTGTTGCCTCCGGACAAGCGGGTGCTGATCGCGTCGAAATCAAGAAAATCGCCAAGCTGCATCGCTCTACTCGTTACCAGGCCGAGGTCGGCCGCAACCGGATCGGGCCTAAAGGACATGATTTAACCGTGGTGCGGCTCAACCCAGCCGATGTTCCCGTCCTCGCGGCGGTAGATCATGTTGAGCTGCCCGGTCGCGGAGTTCTTGAACATCAGGGCGGTGGTATTGCGAAGATCCATCAGCATGACGGCGTCGGAAACGCTGGAATCGGGAATGTCGACCCGTGTTTCGGCGACGATCGCAGGAAATTCCCCGGTTTCTTCGTCAGGCTGACCTGCGCCGGCGAAGATCGTGTAGGCCGCATTCTCGGTGTAGGGCTGCGCAGTCTCATCGACCTTATGGTCCTTCAGCCGATTGGTGTAGCGGCGAAGCTGTTTCTCGATTCGGTCGGCGGCGCCGTTGAACGCCATTTCCGCGGTTCGGCCGCTGTAGGAGGCTTTCAGGACCACGCCCTGCACAACCGGCGCGACGATGTCGCAGGTGAAATCGCTGTTCGGTCCGCGGCCGAAGGTGACGCTGGCTCCCACTGACCGTGAAAAATATTTTTCGGTGATTTCGGCGACTCGACGCTGGGCGTGTTCACGCAGCGACTCGCCGGTATCGACCTGATGACCCGCGACCCGAACGTCCACTTGGCCTGGCTCCTCGTTGATTAGGCGCCGCTTAGGACCGGCTCCAAGCTTCCGTCAACCAGCCTCGGCGAACCGTGCCCAGAGCGGGTTCACGAGCTTTGCAATAAACGCGCGGTGACGCTCGAGTTCCTCAAAATGCGCGAAATGCGGCCGTGGCGGACGAAGCTTGCGCACCGCTGCCGCAGCGGTGACCCCAGCCGCGCCCAGCGGCGCGCCGACACTCACCAACCCAAGACCGATCTGGCGTCCGCCCGTCAGTTCGACATAGACCTGGGCCAGAAGCTGGGCGTCGACGAGCGCGCCGTGCTTGATTCGCTGGCTCCGGTCGACCCCGAACCGCATGCAGAGAGCATCGAGGCTGTGCTTCGCGCCCGGATGCTTCGTGCGGGCGAGCACCAGCGTGTCCACCATTCTGGCCATGCTGACGGGGGACTTGCCGCATCGCTCGAGTTCAAAATTGAGGAAGCCGAAATCGAATGATGCGTTGTGTGCGACGAGCGGCGAATCCTCGAGGAAGTCGAGCAGCTCGTCCGCGAGCTCCACGAATCGCGGTTTGTCCGACAGGAAGAGGTTGGTCAGCCCGTGGACTTCCTGGGCGTCAAAGGGAATGTCCCGATCGGGATTGAAATAAGCGTGGAAGCTTCGGCCGGTTTCGACCCGATTGTAGATTTCTATGCAACCGATCTCGACGATCCGATCGCCGCCGCCCGGATTCAGGCCGGTCGTTTCCGTGTCGAAGACGATCTCCCGCATGCGGCGAATCTATCCATCCGACCCCAGCCCGAGACAAGCGATTATCTCGCGCACCCGGGCTTCTGTTGTGGATAGATCCTTTGACGTGTCGATGACGAAATCGGCCCGACGGCGTTTTTCTTCGTCCGGGGTCTGGCGAGCGAGGATCGAATCGAGCTTTGCTTCGTGCATTCCAGGCCGGGCGAGGACACGCGCGCGTTGAACCTTGGGAGGCGCGGAAACGACGATGACCTTGTCGAATTCGGTCTCGCTGTTGGTTTCGAAGAGCAGCGGGATTTCGAAAATAAGCGCGGGCGCTTGGCGGTGCTCATCGACGAAAGCTTCCCGCGCCTCCAGTACGACCGGATGGACGATCGCTTCAAGCGCGGAGAGCTTATTGGGATCGGAGAGTACGATTTGCGCGAGGCAGTCGCGGTCGAGCGTTCCACAGCGCACGGTTCCGGGAAAGAGTTCACCGATCTTTTCGACGAGCCCTCCGCCGGGGCTCTGAAGTTGCCGAACCACTGCATCGGCGTCGAACACTGGCACCCCGGACCGCTCGAACATCTTGGCTACGGTCGACTTGCCCATGCCGATCGACCCCGTCAGAGCGATCCTGATCATTCGGCCAGCAATCCCCGCTCGCGAAGTGCGCTCAGAAGCGGGATCAACGGCATTCCGAGGATGGTAAAATGGTCGCCCTCTATACGCTCGAACAGCTGCACCCCGCGGCCCTCCAGGCGGAAGACGCCGACAGTGTAGCCCACCTCCGGCCACTCTGCATCCAGATATGATTCGATGAATTCATCGGAGAGCGCGCGCACCTGGAGCGCGGCGGTTTCGCTGTGCCGCCAATCGACATCGCCCGCCCGGGCAAGCGCAACCGCGCTCGTCAGCAGCATGGTCTTGCCGGAGAAGATGCGCAGGTGTTCGGCCGCCTCGTTCCGGTTCCGGGGCTTGTCGAACAGCCGCCCACCCGCGCTAACCACGCTATCGCTGCCGATCGCCCAATCGTCGCCGCCGATGCTGGCGGCCTTGGCAGCCGCCAATTCCAACGCGATCGCGGTCGCGTCATCCAATCGTGCTTTCACTGCGCCTTCGTCGACGTCCGGCTTCACCACGCGATATTCCACACCCGCCGCATCGAGCAGCTGGCGCCGGATCGGACTGGCGGAAGCAAGAACCAGGGTCACAAAGTACAACCTTGTGGAAAAGCGTGCCTGCAGCCGTAGCCCGGACCTGGGGGCAGTCTCAACGCGAATGCGATTCCACAGCCGCCGAAAAAAGCCCGCCGATTCATCCACGGGGATCGAATCCATCCCCAACCTGTGAATCACGGGTGGGAATCGCAGCTCTCTCGGGCTTTACGGTCGAAGTGCGCAAGTTGCGCTTGTTGGCAAAACCGGGACGGACGCCTAAGCCCCGCTGTCCCCCGCCCAATTACATCATCAATCTTTCTAAGAATCTAAATATAAAGGGAGATAAAGAGGGGTGCCCGAACTCGAGGACACGCAATCCGGCAAGCCGTTGCTGGCCGTCCTCAAGGGGCTGAGACGCGACCCTCCGCCAATTTGGATGATGCGCCAGGCGGGTCGATACCTGCTCGAATATCGACAGTTGCGCGAGGACAAGGGGAGCTTTCTCGACCTCGTCTACGACAGCGAGGCTGCCGCCGAAGTGACTCTCCAGCCGTTGCAACGCTTTCCCGAGCTCGACGCGGCAATCCTCTTTTCCGACATTCTGATCGTCCCCTTTGCGATCGGCCAGAATTTGAGCTTCGTCGCTGGGGAGGGCCCAAGGCTCACCCCGCCCCTCATGTCGGCCGCGCTCGATGAGCTGACAGCCTTTCCGGCAAGGCTGGAGCCGATCTATGAGACCGTGCAAACGGTCAGGCAACGGCTGGACCCGCGAACCGCGCTGATCGGCTTTGCCGGAGCACCCTGGACTGTCGCGACCTACATGGTGGCCGGCGAGGGAAGCCGCGACCAAAGCGAGGCGCGGCGGCTCGCATACAACGATCCCGGCCAATTCTCGGCGATCATCGAGCGGATCGAATCCGTGACGTTCGATTATCTTTCCGGCCAGATCGAAGCCGGGGCGGAAGCCGTGCAATTGTTCGACAGCTGGGCCGGGAGCCTCGCTCCGGCCGAATTCGAGCATTGGGTCATTTCCCCAACGGCCCGGCTCGTCGAGCGGCTAAGTGCGAAATATCCGAAAGTCCCGGTGATCGGTTTTCCCAAAGGCGCTGGCGGCCGGCTCGCCGCTTATGCGGCCGAGACCAAAGTGAGCGCGATCGGCCTCGACGAGACCGTCGATCCTCTCTGGGCGAACAAGGAGTTGCCGAAGCGCCTTCCGGTTCAGGGCAATCTCGATCCGCTTGCCTTGCTTGCCGGAGGAGAGGCGATGAAGTCCGCGGTTTCCCGAATCCTTGACGCTTTCGCCGAGCGCCCGCACATCTTCAACCTGGGGCACGGAATTCTCCAGGAGACGCCGATCGCCCATGTCGAGGAGCTGATGGCTTTGGTGAAGGGCGGTCAATGATGGGGCTTCACCTGACGGGTTTCCTCGGCCTCGCTTACCCATGGGTGAAGGCGGCTCACGTCACCTTCGTGATCTTCTGGATGGCGGGTCTGTTCCTTCTGCCGCGCCTCTATGTCTATCATCAGGAAACCGCTGTCGGTTCACCCGAGGATCGTGCCTGGATCGAGCGCGAGGCCCGTGTCCGGTCGATCATCCTGACCCCGGCAATCGGTGCGGTGTGGATCCTCGGGCTGATGCTTGCCTTCAACATCGATGCCTGGAGCCAGGGCTGGTTCATGGCCAAGTTTGCCTTGGTCATCGGCCTTAGCGCCTATCAAGGCTGGCTCGCTGCCTACGGCAAGAAGCTCGCTGCCGGACAGAGGCCGCTCACCGGCAAAATGGTTCGAATGATCAACGAGATCCCCGGCGTTGCCGCCGCCATCATTGTCGTGCTGGTGATTGTCCGCCCGTTTTGAACCGTTCGCCGAGCTGCGGCTCATGGCCGATTGACAGCAGCCCAGGCGAGACATACCTGAATTAACAACGGATATTCGGCCAGTTTTCCTTTCTCGCCGAGTGCCGTCTCCTTGAAAATGCGGCGTCCTGCCGCCTCCAGCTTTTGATCCACATTTAAGAAGCTCGAGCCCAAATCCCCAAGAAAAGACAGTTATATGCATTTGAAAGAACTCAAGAAAAACACACCCGCCGAGCTGGTCGCGATGGCCGAGGAGATGGGTGTCGAGGGCGCATCGACGATGCGCAAACAGGATCTGATGTTCTCGATTCTCAAGATCCAGGCCGAAAATGGCGTGGAGATCATGGGATCGGGAACCATCGAGGTCCTGAACGATGGCTTTGGATTCCTGAGGTCTCCCGAAGCCAATTATCTCGCCGGGCCGGATGACATTTATGTCGCTCCGTCGATCGTTCGCCGCTTCGGGCTTCGCACGGGCGATACGCTCGAGGGGGAGATCCGCGGGCCGAAGGAAGGCGAACGTTATTTCGCTTTGACCCGGCTCAGCCAGATCAATTTTGACGATCCCGAAGCCGTCCGCCATCGCGTCAATTTCGACAATCTGACGCCGCTCTATCCGGACGAGAAGCTGACACTCGACAGCGCCGACCCGACGATCAAGGACAAGTCAGCGCGAGTGATCGACATCGTCGCGCCGCAGGGCAAAGGTCAGCGCGCCCTAATCGTCTCGCCGCCGCGCGTCGGCAAGACCGTGTTGCTGCAGAACATCGCGAAAGCAATCACCGACAATCACCCCGAGGTGTTCTTGCTGGTGCTGCTGGTCGACGAGCGGCCGGAAGAAGTTACCGACATGCAGCGCAGCGTGAAGGGTGAGGTCATTTCCTCGACGTTTGACGAACCCGCCAGCCGCCACGTCCAAGTCGCCGAAATGGTGATCGAGAAAGCCAAGCGCCTGGTCGAGCACAAGAAGGACGTCGTGATCCTGCTGGACTCGATTACGCGCCTGGGACGGGCTTACAATACGGTGGTCCCGAGCTCCGGTAAGGTCCTGACCGGCGGCGTCGACGCCAACGCGCTGCAGCGGCCGAAGCGCTTCTTCGGTGCCGCCCGTAACATCGAGGAGGGCGGATCCTTGTCGATCATCGCCACCGCTCTGATCGATACGGGCTCCAAGATGGACGAAGTCATCTTCGAAGAGTTCAAAGGCACGGGCAACAGCGAAATTGTGCTCGACCGCAAGGTCGCCGACAAGCGAATCTTCCCGGCCCTCGACGTCGGCAAGTCGGGTACACGCAAGGAAGAGCTGCTGGTCGAACAAGGGACTCTCACCAAGATGTGGGTCCTTCGCCGAATCCTGATGCAGATGGGCACGGTCGACGCGATGCAGTTCCTGCTCGACAAGATGAAGGACGCCAAGTCGAACGAGGATTTCTTCGCCTCGATGAATCAATAGGGCTTTCGTCCCGCGATGTCCGGGCTTCCCCCAATGAACTTTTCCGCCGTGTTCACAGCGAGCGGCATGGCGGGGCTCGGGCAGATCATCATCGGCGATCTCACCATGGCCGGCGACAATGTCGTCATCATGGGCTCGCTCGCCTCGGGCCTACCGGCAAGGGACCGGCGCAAGGTTCTGATGCTCGGCGTCGGAATGGCGCTGGTCTTTCTGGTCACCTTCGCGGTGATCGCAACGCAGCTGCTGAAGGTCACGGGCCTGGTCTTCGCCGGGGGCCTCCTGTTGCTGTGGGTCGCCTACAATATGTGGCGGGAGCTGCGTCCGCGTGAGACGGTCGTCGCGGACGATCCGTCAACCGCGGCAATCGAGGGACCGCCGCGCAGCAAGACCTTCCTACAGGCTGCGATCCAGATCACGATCGCCGACCTCAGCATGAGCCTCGACAATGTGTTGCTGGTCGCCTCGATCGCTCGCGACAATCCCGCGCTGCTGTTCATCGGCCTGACTTTTTCCGTTCTTTTCATGGGCTTCGCGGCCAATTACGTCGCCCGGCTGATCCAGCGATACCATTGGATCAATTACATCGGCCTGGCCGTGATCCTGTGGGTCGCCGGGAATATGATCTATGAAGGCTGGGTCAGCGATGAGCATGGCTTGAGGGGCGCCTTCGGTCTCGGCTAGGGCCGGGCTCATGGATTTAGCCACCCTGTTCGACGCCGCGGCGATTGCCGCGCTTCTTGAAATCCTGGCGATCGACATCGTGCTGGCCGGCGACAATGCGATCGTGGTCGGAGCACTCGCCGCCGGTCTTCCTGCCGAACAGCGGCAGAAGGTGATCGTGATCGGCGTCGCCGCGGCTCTGGTCCTTCGCATCGCCTTCGCGCTCATCGTCACTCAGCTCCTTCAGATTGTCGGTCTCATCCTCGCCGGCGGCCTGCTGCTGCTGTGGGTCGCATGGAAGATGTGGCGCGAGCTCCGGCATGGCGGAGAGAGCGGAGGCTCGGACGAAGTCGCGGGCGACGAGCATAGCGGACTCCGGCCTGCTAAGACCTTCGCTAGTGCCGCGTGGGGCGTCGCTGTCGCCGACGTCAGCATGAGCCTCGACAATGTGCTCGCGGTGGCCGGGGCAGCTCGCGATCATCCGTGGATCCTGGTGTTCGGCCTGGTCCTGTCAGTCGTTTTGATGGGCGTCGCTGCCAACTTCATCGCCCGATACATCGAGCGGTACCGATGGATCGCCTACGTCGGGCTGGCAGTGATCGTCTGGGTTGCGGGGAAGATGATCTGGGACGGCTGGCACGACGTCGCACCCCATCTTGTCTGATCCTACGACGATCTATGCTTTGTCGAGCGGCCGTCCGCCGGCGGCGATTTCCATCATCAGGATCAGCGGCCCGCGGGCACATGAGGCGGGCACGAGGATCGGAGGTCCGCTTCCTGAAGCGCGCCATGCCGCCGTCCGTGAATTGCGCGATCCGCTGAGCGGCGGGTTGCTGGACGATGCGCTGGTCTTGAGATTTGACTCCCCGGCGAGCTCAACCGGTGAAGACATCGTTGAATTTCAATGCCATGGCGGACGTGCCGTGGTTGCCTCCGTGCTCGCCTCGTTGGAGGCGATCGACGGACTCCGCCAGGCCCAGCCAGGGGAATTCACCCGGCGAGCCTTCGAGAATGGCCGGATCGATTTGACGGAGGCCGAAGGGCTTGCGGACCTCATTGAGGCAGAAACCGAATCGCAGCGCAAAGCCGCGATCGCGCTGGCCGAAGGGGGCCTTCGCAAGCAGATCGAGACATGGCAGCAGCAGCTTCTGTCGCTGTCGGCGCGGGCTGAGCGTGCGATCGACTATGATGAAGAGGATGAGGCGGTCGAACCATCGCTGATTGCCGCTTGCGATGCGCTGGCTGCGGAGCTGCGCTCCTGGCTCGACCGTCCGCGGATCGAGCCGCTCAAGGACGGAGTCAAAGTGGTGGTCGCCGGTCCGCCGAATTCCGGCAAATCCAGCCTTATCAACGCGATAGCCGGGCAGGAGAGGGCGATCGTAACCGACATCCCGGGCACCACCCGCGACCATATCGAGGTTCCAATTTCGGTTGCGGGTCTTCCGCTCATAGTCACTGACACAGCCGGCCTCCGCGAAACTCTCGATACGGTGGAAGCAATCGGCGTCGCGCGAACGGCCGAGCTAATCGCGGCGGCTGACGTGGTCCTTTGGCTTGGCGATCCGAAAGAGGCACCTGACCATCCGCTACTGGTGTTCGTTCACGCCAAGTCCGACTTGGCGGAGCGCGGACGCGCACCTGAGGGATCCGTGGCGGCCTCGGCCGTGACCGGCGCCGGGCTGAAGGATCTTCTGGAGACTGTCGGCGAACGCGCAAAGACGCTCCTGCCGGGCGAGGATGCCATCGCCCTCAATCGGCGCCAGGCTGCCCACATCGCGGATGCAGCCGAGGTGATCGGAATTGCGGCGACCGCTGGCGAACTTGTGATCGTCGCGGAGAATTTGCGACAAGCCCTGGCCGCCTTTGACCGCCTGACCGGGCGGGCAGGGGTCGAAGAGGTGCTCGACGCGCTCTTCAGCCGCTTCTGCCTTGGGAAGTGACGGCGCTGTTTCACGTGAAACTTTGATCGAGTAAAGGCCTGGAGAATGCATGACGTTCTGGTCATTGGTGCCGGCCATGCCGGGTGTGAGGCTGCGGCTGCCGCGGCGCGCCGCGGCGCGCGCGTCGGCCTGCTCACGTTCCGGCCCGAGGATGCGGGGCAAATGTCGTGCAACCCATCGATCGGTGGGGTGGGCAAGGGCCATCTCGTGCGGGAGCTCGACGTATTCGATGGACTAATGGCGCGCGCTGCGGATCGCGCGGCGATTCATCGGCGAATGCTCAACCGAAGCAAGGGACCGGCGGTGTGGGGTCCCCGGGTCCAGGCAGACCGTAAGCTTTATCGCTCGGCCGTTGCCGAGTTGCTCCGCGAGAATGGGGTCGAGATCATTGTAGCCGAGGCGCTACGGCTTGCGATCTCGGGGGGTCGGATCGCCGGTCTCGAAACGAATGCCGGTCTATTGCCGTGCCGGGCCGTCGTTGTGGCGACCGGCACCTTCCTCGACGCGCGTATGTTTGTTGGTGAGCAGGTCGACGAGGGCGGCCGAAGAGAGGAGCGCGCGTCGGTCGCTTTGGCCGGTCAGATCCGAGAGATCGGCCTTGGACAAGGACGACTCAAGACCGGCACGCCGCCACGGCTCGACGGACGGACGATCGACTGGTCGCGGTTGGAGGAGCAGCCGGGCGACTCAAATCGTTGGACGATGTCGACCCTGAGCGACGACGGGCGTCGCCCGCAGTTGCGCTGCGCGATCACTCGGACCAACGCTGAGACGCACGACATTATCGAAGCCAATTTCGGGCGCTCGCCTCTCTTTGCGGGCGCGATCGAGGGACGCGGTCCGCGCTACTGCCCATCGATTGAGGACAAAGTGAAGCGCTTCGCCGAGCGCGATGCGCACCAGATATTCCTTGAACCGGAAGGGCTCGACGATTCTCTCGTTTATCCGAACGGAATATCGACCTCCTTGCCGGAGGATGTCCAGCGTCGCTTCGTCCGGACGATCCGAGGGCTGGAGAAGGCGGAGATCGTTCGTCCTGGCTATGCGGTAGAATATGAATTCGTCGATCCGCGACGGCTCAACGGGACGCTTGAGGTGCGCGACATTCCGGGTCTCTTCCTCGCCGGCCAAATCAACGGCACGACGGGCTATGAGGAAGCGGCAGCCCAAGGCCTAGCCGCTGGCCTGAATGCTGCCGCGACGGTGATGGATCTCGACGAAGTCCGGTTCGACCGGCGGACGTCGTACATCGGAGTGATGATCGATGACCTCACGCTTCAGGGGGTAAGCGAGCCGTATCGGATGATGACTGCGCGTGCCGAATTTCGTCTCGCGCTTCGCGCGGACAATGCGACATCGCGTTTGGGGGAGGAGGCTTTGACGGCCGGATGCGTCTCGGAGCGTCGCCGCAAACAGGTTGAAGAACATTTGGCGCTTCGATCCGCGGCGGGCTGGGCCGAGACCGATGAAGGCCGGGCCGACGCGCTTTACGCACCTTATTTGGAGCGGCAGCGCCGCGAATGGGAAGTCGTGCTGCGTGACTCTCGGGCGTGGATTCCGCCCCAGCTTGCGTATGCGGAGGTCCCCGGCCTTTCGAACGAGATGGTTGAGCGGCTGAGCGCGGCGCGTCCGGAGACGCTGGACCAGGCGTCGCGCGTCCCGGGGGTCACGCCGGCGGCCCTATCCGCATTATATGTCGCGGCGAGCCGCCGCGCGGCCGCGTGATCGGACAGCTTGAAAAGGTTGTCCAGCGGCCTGTTTCACGTGAAACATTCGAAAAACTCGAGGCCTATGTCGCGCTACTCAGCGAGGAAAACGCGCGCCAGAATCTCGTTTCGGCCTCGACTCTCGATCAGATTTGGGAGCGTCACATCCTGGATTCCGGCCAGCTCGTCAGGTTCGAACCTTTCGACGGCGCGTCCTGGGTGGATGTTGGTTCGGGCGCGGGTCTTCCGGGAATCGTGATCGCTTGTCTCGTCAAGGGCGCGGTTACGTTGATCGAGCCGCGGCGTCTTCGCGCTGAATTTCTCCACAAGGTCGCCGAATCGCTTCGGCTCGATGTCTCGGTGATTCGCGGAAAGGCCGAACGCGCTGGGGGTTCGTTCGACGTAATCACGGCTCGTGCGGTGGCGTCCCTCGAGAATCTGCTGCGGATATCCCAACATCTGTCCACAGGAAAAACCGTTTGGGCGCTTCCCAAGGGGCGGCACGCCGATAAGGAACTGGCCGAAGCCCGGCGCTCGTGGCAAGGTAGGTTTCACGTGGAACGGAGTGTCATCGACCGCAATTCTCGGATTGTAGTCGCGACGGGGGTGAGGGCATTAAGCAAATGATCCGCATCGCGGTTGCCAATCAAAAGGGCGGCGTCGGCAAGACGACGACGGCCATCAACCTCGCTACGGCCCTCGCCGCGATCGGCTCGCGGGTCTTGCTCGTCGATTTGGATCCGCAAGGAAATGCTTCGACTGGTCTTGGGGTCGCGGCCTCCAAGCGCGAACGGTCGAGTTATGACGTGCTCATCGGAACGCGGGGGGTCGGGGAGAGCGTGATCGCCACCCGTGTGCCGCGGCTCGATCTCCTTCCCGCCACCGTCGATCTGTCAGGCGCCGAGATCGAGATGGTTGGCCTCGATGATCGTGCTCACCGCCTCGCCAAAGCGCTTGCGGATGTCCCGCCCGGCCGGTGGGACATCTGTTTGATCGACTGCCCGCCCTCGCTCGGCTTATTGACCGTCAACGCGCTCGTCGCCGCGCGGCACCTTCTAGTTCCGCTCCAGTGCGAATTCTTTGCGCTTGAGGGCCTTAGCCAACTCCTTCAAACTGTTGAGAGAATCCGGTCGGCGTTCAATCCGAACCTGGCAATTCTCGGGGTTGCGCTAACGATGTTCGACCGGCGCAACAATCTGTCTCAAGCGGTGGCCGACGACGTTCGCGCGTGCCTTGGAGAGGCGGTTTTCGAAACGATCGTTCCGCGCAACGTGCGTTTGTCCGAGGCGCCGAGCCACGGCCTTCCCGCCCTGATCTATGACCTCAAATGTCCCGGATCTGAGGCCTATATACGGTTGGCGCGAGAGCTCATCGCGCGCCTTCCGCAGCTCGCGGAGGCGGCATGAGCGCGGATCGCCCGGCCAAGGGCCTTGGAATGGGGCTGCAGGCTTTGCTCGGTGAAGCTGTGCGCCCGCCCGGTCCTGGAGATGCGGCGCCTTCGGCGGGCGGCGTTCGGGAGATCGAGATCGCCCGGATCCGGCCTAATCCGAACCAGCCGCGGATTCGGTTCGATGAGGAGGCGTTAAAAGAGCTTGCCGATTCGATTGCCCAGCACGGAGTGCTCCAGCCGATCCTGCTCCGGCCGGAAGGTCAGGAAGCGTTCCAAATCGTCGCCGGCGAACGTCGTTGGCGGGCAGCGCAACTCGCGCAGCTGCACACGATTCCGGCGATCATTCGCGATCAGATCGATGAGGCAACCACGGCCGAGCTCGCGCTAATCGAGAACGTCCAGCGTGAAGACCTCAACGCCATCGAGGAAGCCGACGCCTACCGGCAGTTGATCGATCGTTACGGCCACGGCCCGGATGACATCGGAAAGCTCGTTCACAAATCTCGAAGTCACGTCGCTAACTTGTTGAGATTGCTCGATCTTCCTGAACCGGTCAAACAATCGCTATTGCAAGGCGATATCAGTATGGGTCATGCGCGCGCCGTCGCGACCGCACCCGACCCGGTCGGCCTCACCCAGGAAATCATCTCCAAGGGCCTGTCCGTTCGTCAGGCGGAGAAGCGTGCGAAGCGCGCGAAGTCCGGCCCCAAGGAACTGGTCTTGACCGAGCGCATGCCGGACGCCGACCTTGCCGCGCTCGAGCGCCAGCTGGGCGATATGCTGGGACTCAAGGTCCAGGTGGCGCACAAGGGACAGGGCGGAACCGTATCGCTGCATTATTCAAGTCTCGATCAGCTCGACTTGATTTGCCAGCGACTGTCCGGAGAGCCGATCTAGCGGCGCGAAGCGGCCGCTCGGGCGATTGCGATCAGTTCTTCACCCAGGGCGTCCTGGTCGGAAGCGGGGCTGAACATCAAAGCTGATTCGAGTTTCGCGACGCGGTCGGCGACCGTCGCGAGGCGCCGCGAGTCCCACATCGACAACATCTTCGCCACCATCGGTTTGTCTTTCCAGAAGAGGGACTTGCCGAGTGACGCCATGACGCCGTCCGATGATTCTCCGAGTTCGATCCGCGCCCGCGCTGGGGCCAATTGAAGCAATCGTCGCTGTAGCGCGCGGACCACTGGAACGCTCTCCGCGCCCGGCGGAAGATTCCCAAGCTCATTCGCCAGGTCGGCAACCCGGCCGGAAAGCGCCAAATCGGCCAAATGCAACAATTCGCCTTCGGGCAGGTCCGCGCCAACCGCATCGATCGCGTCATGATCGAGTTCTTTGGGCGCTTGCGGCGACGCGTCGACGAAAAGTGCAAGCTTCTGCAGCTCCTGAGCGACGATCCCCTGGTCGTTTCCACAGGAATCGGCGATCCTCGCCGCAACGGACGGACTGATCTTGAGCCCGGCCCGCCGGCCGGCATCGGCAACCATCCGCTCCGCCTCGGCCCCTTCCGGCGCATAGGCCGCGAAGGCCATTGCGAGCGGCGAAGATTCCGCGAGCTTCAGCAGGTTTGAGGACCTTCGAAGGGCCCCCGCAATCGCCACAACCGGGCTCTCGGCGGCATTGGCTTCGAGCAAAGCCTCGAGTCCGGCACCGATCTCCTCGCCTGCAGGCTCGATCCAAATCAGGCGCTTGCCGCCGAACAGGCTCATCGCACCCGCCTCGTCGGGAAGCACCGCCGGATCGGACTTCACGGCACCGCCGGTCAAGATGAACTTCGTCGCGCCGAGGGATTCCAGGAGTCGTGCTCCAAGCGCGCGCGACTGCGCTTCGTCGGGTCCGTGGAATAAATAGAAGCGAACATCCGAGCTCGGTTGATCGACCGATCGGCCGATATGCGCCTTGGATGCTTTCACGGCTTTGGGGCTGTCCGCGCGGCATAAATAGCGAGGCGCGCCACAATCTGGTCGGCGACGACTTCGGCTAGCCGTTCGACCGCCGTCTGCTCCGCCGCCACGGTTGCATATTCCGAGCCGACGACGTCGATGCCGGCGTCAGACCCTGCTGTCGCGTCGACTACGACATTGCCAGTCGCGAGGCTCACGAGCTGATAGCGCGCGCGAAGCGTCCGGCGCTCCCGAGTTACGGCGCGGTCGCCGCGGATACCGAAGCCCGTGATATTGTCGTCCAGCTTGACGTCGAGCCGGTAGAGCGGGCTTGCAGATCGGCTCGCGCTGAGCCGGTCCACCAGCTTGTTGCGCACAAACCAGCCGACCTGGCCTTCAATCGGCCCGACCTCCACGGTTCGAAGGGTCGCCGCGACGGTTCCCGACGACCCTCCTCCATAGAGCGGATGCAGCCCGCAGCCCGCGAGCAATGGCGCGAGCGCAAATGGGAGCAACGCGAGGAACGGACGCATCATGCCACGATATTCACCAGCCTGTCGGGAACCACAATCACCTTGCGCGGAGCGGCACCCGCCAGCTGGCGCTGAACTTTGTCCGAGGCCAAGGCAAGCGCTTCGGCCTCGTCCTTCGGAAGGCCCCGCGGCGCTGTAAGCGTGTCCCTGAGCTTGCCGTTGACCTGAACCGCGAGGGTCACCTGATCGTCGACGAGCAGCGCCGGGTCGAATTCCGGCCAGTCCGAGTCCGTAACCAATTCTTCGTGTCCGAGAGCGGCCCAAGCCTCTTCCGCCAGGTGCGGCGCCATCGGCGAAATGAGCTTGACCAAAACTTGGACCGCCTCACCCCTGTCTGCCGACGGCTTCGCTTTCTCGACCGCGCTCACCAGCTCATAAAGCTGCGCGACAGCCTTGTTGAACTGGAGGCCGTCGATTGCCGAACCGACCCCGGCGATGGTCTTATGAAGCTTCCGTCGGAGCGAATCGTCGCTACCGCCCGCCTCGGGCTTCACGGCGGTCAGGCGCCAAACACGTTGCACGAACCGTGACGCCCCCTCGATTCCCGCTTCCGACCATTCGAGATCGCGCTCGGGCGGGCTGTCCGAAAGCATGAACCAACGCACTGCGTCGGCTCCATACTTCGCCAGAATAGGTTCGGGATCGACCGTGTTGCGCTTCGATTTGGACATCTTCTCGATGCGGCCGGGGGTCACGGGTCCGCCGCTTTCGATGTTGATCCAATCGTCGCCGTCCTTTCGCACCTCGTCGGGGCTGAGCCAGCTGCCGTCGCCCGCCTGATAGGTCTCGTGGGTCACCATCCCCTGGGTGAACAAGCCCTCGAACGGCTCGGCCATCTCGATCTTACCGAGCCGCTGCAAAGCGCGCGTCCAGAAGCGCGCGTAGAGGAGGTGAAGGATCGCATGCTCTACCCCGCCGATATATTGCGCGACGGGTAGCCACTTCTCCGCCTCGGAGCGGTCGAACGGGCGATCCTCGGGCTGGCTCGCGAAGCGGATGAAGTACCAGCTCGAATCGACGAACGTGTCGAGCGTATCGGTTTCGCGCGTGGCTTCGTCGCCGCACGCCGGACAGGCAACATGTTTCCAGGTTGGATGCCGGTCGAGAGGATTGCCGGGCTTGTCAAAGTCCACGTCGTCCGGAAGCACGACGGGCAGCTGGTCGCGCGGCACCGGAACGGCGCCGCATGATGAGCAGTGGATGATCGGTATGGGTGTGCCCCAATAGCGTTGGCGCGATACGCCCCAGTCACGCAGTCGATATTGGACCGTGCCCTTGCCCCAGCCGGCCCCTTCGGCGCGCCGAATCACTTCGGCGATCGCCTGTTCGGTGGTGAGGCCGTCGAGGAATTGGCTGTTGACGGTGATGCCGGTGATGACGTCGGCTTCGCCCACGACTGGCTGTGAGGCTTCGTCGATCGACGTGGCGACGACTCGCCGTACGGGTAGCGAATATTTGGTCGCGAACTCGAAATCGCGCTGGTCGTGCCCCGGCGAACCGAAGATCGCGCCGGTCCCATAATCCATCAGGACGAAGTTCGCGATGTACACCGGCACGCGCCATTCCGGATCGAGTGGATGAACCGCTTCGACCGACGTCCGATAGCCCTTCTTTTCCTGGGCTTCGATCTCGGCAAGGCTGGTTCCCCCGCGCTGGCACTCGGCGATGAACTCGGCAGCTTCCGGGTCGATTGAGGCAACGGCCTGGGCGACCGGATGTCCGGCCGCTATGGCGACGAAGCTTGCTCCGAAGATCGTGTCCGGGCGGGTCGTGAAGACCTCGACCTCATCGATGGAATCGACCGGCTTTGCCAGGCGGAATCGGAACTGCATGCCCTGGCTCTTGCCGATCCAATTTTCCTGCATCAGCCGGACCTTGTCGGGCCACTGCTCGAGCGCTTGGAGGCCGTCGAGAAGATCCTCGGCGAAATCGGTGATCTTCAGGAACCATTGAGCAAGCTTGCGCCGCTCGACGGGCGCGCCCGAGCGCCAGCCACAGCCGTCGATCACCTGCTCGTTGGCGAGCACGGTCATGTCGACCGGATCCCAATTGACCTCGCTTTCCTTGCGATAGACCAGCCCGGCGTCGAACAGGTCCAGGAACAGCGCCTGCTCCTGGCCGTAATAGGCGGGATCGCAAGTCGCGAACTCGCGGCTCCAGTCGAGCGCGAATCCGATTTGCTTCAGCTGCTCGCGCATCGCCCGGATGTTCGCCCAGGTCCACTCGCCCGGGTGGACCCTGCGCTCCATCGCCGCATTTTCGGCCGGCATCCCGAAGGCGTCCCAACCCATCGGGTGAAGCACTTCGTGGCCCTGCATTCGCCGATAGCGCGCGATGACGTCACCCATCGTGTAATTGCGGACGTGGCCCATGTGGATTCGTCCCGACGGGTAAGGGAACATCTCGAGGACGTAGGTCTTGGGCTTGGCGCTGGAACTATCCGCCTCGAAGCATCGCTGTTCCTCCCAGCGTGCCTGCCAGCGACGGTCCGCCTCGCTCGGGTCGAAACGCCCGGTCATGATCGCATCAACGGACTATCCGCGGACGGCGGCTCGGCGAAGGTCGCGCGCCCTGGTGAGGATGATGTCTTCGAGCTTCTGGACCGTCGCGGCCGTCACCGGAGCGTCAACCCAGCCTCCGTTCTGATAAACCTGGCGCGAAGCCGCGACCCGAAGGGCATCGGCGCGCAGGTCCTGGTCGAGAATGGATACGGTGAGCTTGACCCGCTCGCCGGGGGCCTTCGGGTTGGCGTACCAGTCGGTGATGATCACTCCGCTGGTCGAATTAGCCTGAAGCAACGGCGCGAAGGACACGGTGTCGACCGCCGCGCGCCACAAATAACTGTTCACTCCGATCGTGCTGATTCTCGAAGGGGCGAGCTGGGTCGGGAGGTTCCGGTTGCGCGCGCATCCGGGAGTCGCGAGCATGACGACGATGAGGGCGGCAACGGAGGTGTGCAGACGGGGCATCGGCGATCCTTGGCAGGGGAAATCAGTTCAAGCCGCGTTATAGATGGTCGAAACCCTCCCGCAAGCCGTCCGTTCAGGTCCGATTCTGTGTTGAGTCGGCAACAGGGTCGAAATGAATCGATTCCGCTCATGGAACCTTCGGTCCCCAATGGCTATATCGACTCACGGAACAGGGAGTTATTCGCTTTGTTAACCGCTCGCGGATCGAAGACAGCCAAGCTGGTTGCGGCGATTGCCGCAGCAGGTCTCGTGCTGTCTCCGGCGTTCGCGACGAGCAGCCCGGCGCCCGCCAAGAAGCGGCCGGCGGCAATTGCCGTGAGCTTCGATCCGATTTCTTCCTTCACTCCTGGTAACGCCGATCCGCGCCTTGCGGCGGCGTTTGCGAACAAGCCCCTTTCGCTCTCCGATTTCAGATTTACTCCTGCCGCGGCCAAGGGCCGTCCGTCGCAGCTGCGCGTCGCGATTCGGGCGCGCGCCGGAACTCCGGCCCAGGCGCAGGATGCGACACCGGCCCTCGCTGCACTCACTCCGGCGAGTTACAAGCTCGGAGTCGCCGTTGGCTGGAAGCAGTTCGCGGTTTCCGGCGATGTCTCGCGGGTGACTTCGCCCGATCCGGCGCTCGGCGGACGCGAATCTGCGATCGTCGGCGTAAGCTATTCGCTGAAGCGATTTACCGGCCGAGTCGCGGTTGGGGCTGATCGGGCGGAAGGCCGTCCGCTCGCGGCTCTTCGGCGCGGCGACAATTATTCGCTCGACGTTGGCGGATCCTATTCGCTCTCTCGGCGCGTCGCTTTGACCGGCGGTGTCCGGTACGAGGTCGATCGCGACAAGCAATCGGCGTTGAAGGACGATCGGCGCGACGGCCAAGCTGTTTATATCGGCACCGCGTTCAAGTTCTGAACGCCGAAATCCCCGCCCAGGCCTGAAATCGCAAACGCCTGATTCTGGCGAAGCGCTGATCATTCGTCCCGCCGACCCCGATCAGTGGGCACCGGGCAAGGCGCGCCATCGCGCCTCTGGGATGTGGCGGCTGGGCACGGAGCTTCCTATAGCGCCAGGCGATGAGCCGCGCCTCCGACCGACGCCAACGCATACTCGATACTATCGCCAGGTCGGCAGAGATCGCCGGGCGCGACCCGGGCGATGTGCAGCTAATCGCGGTCAGCAAGGGGCGTTCGGTTGAAGCCATCGAGGAGCTGATCCAGGCCGGCCAGCGCGATTTCGGTGAAAGCCGGGTCCAGGAGGCGCTCGTCAAATGGCCACCGCTCATCCAACGCTATCCGGAAATTCGCCTGCACGGCATCGGCCGGCTGCAGTCGAACAAGGCGGCCGAGGCCGTGAACTTGTTCGGCACCATCCATTCGCTCGATCGGCATTCGCTGCTGGACGCGCTTGCTAGGGAGGTTGCGAAAGGGGACCGCGTTCCCAACGTCTACGTCCAGGTGAACATCGGCGAGGAGGAGCAGAAGGGCGGCTGCGCGATTCCCGAGACGGGCGAGCTCGTCGCGGCGGTTCGAGCCTCGCCGCTGCCGCTGTACGGATTGATGGCCATCCCGCCGCTCGGAGTCGAGCCGGCGCCTTATTTCGCGCTTCTCGCCAAGCTTGCGCGGCGTCATGACGTCGCGGGTCTAAGCATTGGAATGTCAGCGGATTTCCAGAGCGCCATAATGGTTGGAGCAAGCGCCGTGCGGGTTGGAACAGCATTGTTCGAGGATGCATGACGAGCTTCGATGCGATCATCTTCGACTTCGATGGCGTACTTCTCGAAAGCGAGTTCGAAGGCAACAGGCAGCTTGCCGAGCTGCTCACCGACCTCGGTCACCGCCACAGCGTGGAAGAGGCCCTCGAACATTATGTGGGCCTCGCGGGCCAGCAGTTCTTCGATGCCGTCGAAGCCCGCATCGGCGAGCAGCTGCCCCCCGAGTTCCACGCGCGCCGCAGGGAGCAGAGCATCCGAGCGCTTCGAGAGGGTGTGCGAGCCGTCGTCGGCGCGGTCGATTTCGTACGCTCTCTGCCGCCGTCAATTCCGAAGGCTGTGGCTTCCTCAAGCTCGACCCGCTGGATTTGCGGCCATCTCGAGCATCTTGGCCTGTCTGACGCGTTCGGCGGCCACATCTACAGCGGTCGCGAACATGTCGAGCGCGGCAAGCCTGCACCGGACCTCTATTTGCACGCCGCCGACCAGCTTGGCGTCGCCATCGAACGGACAATCATCCTTGAGGATTCCGAGATCGGAGTGATCGGCGCCCTGGCCTCCGGCGCGCGGGTGATCGGCCTGGCAGCCGGAACACATTGTCTCGACGGCCATGACGAAATGCTTCGCCGTCGAGGCGTCGAGGAGATCGCCTACAGCTTCGAGGAAGT
This sequence comes from Pseudomonadota bacterium, assembly GCA_046765675.1. Lineage (GTDB taxonomy): Bacteria > Pseudomonadota > Alphaproteobacteria > Sphingomonadales > Sphingomonadaceae > Sphingomicrobium. The sequence goes on along the minus strand of JBKPOR010000119.1, from coordinate 3,508 downwards.
CCGAAGATTGCTCGGCTTCGACTAAGCCAGGTGCCCGCTCTTCTTGCGCTTGGTCGCGAGATAATCGGCATTGTGCGGGTTGGCCGGCATGTGGTGGGCCACGCGCTCGACGACTCTCAGTCCCGCGCTTTCAAGGCCGGTGACCTTGTTAGGATTGTTCGTCAGCAGACGGACCTGATCGATCCCGAGCGCCCGAAGCATCGCTGCGGCGTGCGCATAGTCGCGCTCGTCGTCGCCGAAACCGAGCCGCCGGTTGGCGTCGACCGTATCGAGCCCGCGATCCTGGAGCGCATAGGCCCGAAGCTTGTTGGCGAGGCCAATTCCCCGCCCCTCCTGCCGAAGGTAGAGAAGCACTCCTCCGCCGGATGCTCCGATGATTCGGAGCGCCTCTTTGAGCTGGGGGCCGCAATCGCATTTGAGCGAGCCGAACACATCCCCCGTCAGGCATTCGCTGTGAAGCCGAACCAGCGGCGGCCGACCGCCGAACGCGCCGACCACCAAGGCCACATGCTCCTGCCCATCGTCGGAGCCGCGAAAGGCGACGATCTGCGTGTCGGGCATGTCGTCGAGGGGTAATTTGGCGCGAGCGACGAGATCGACCGCCGGCGCGCTGCGCTGTCTCTCGATGTCGTCGGCCGAAACGGAGACCGCCGCAGGCTGGTCATCGACCAGCCACAGCGCCGGCAACAATCCCGCCGACCGAGCGAGGCCGAGCGCTGCGCGGGCCGACTTCGCGCAATCGAGCGGGAGCGGATGCATCGGCCCGATCGGGCCGCGATCGAGGTCCCGGCCGGGATCGGCGAGCACCAGCGCTGTTTCGGCGTCGAGCCATGGCGCGCGCTCGATCAGCACTGGATCGGCCGGATCCGCCGCATCGCGTTCATTGGCCAGCACCAGCGCGGCGGCGCGCTCACCGCTGATCAGAAGCCGTCCCTTCCGATCAGGATCGACTAATTCGAGCATTTCTGAAGTCGTGGTTTCGACCGCAAGGATCGCCGCCGGCTTGGAGCCCTCGATCCGCACCGGCCGCCCGGCGCGCAGTGCAGCGATCGCGCGGCGGATCGGAGAGTGCTCGCTCAAACCTCGACCTCGAGGATGAGCGGCACATGATCGGACGGCCGTTCCCACGAACGGCACGGCTCGAGGACGCAGTGCGCGGCAAGATGCCCGGCGAGTTCGGGCGAGGCCCACATATGGTCGAGCCTCCGGCCGCGGTCGTTCCTGGTCCAGTCGGGCGAGCGATAGCTCCACCAGGTGAAGCAACGCTCCGGCGCCGGAACGAAGTGCCGGCCGATGTCGATCCAATCGTGCGCCTGTTGGAGCCTGGTCAGCCCTTCGACCTCGACCGGCGTATGGCTGACCACCTTCAGCAGAGCTTTGTGGCTCCAAACGTCGCATTCGAGCGGCGCGACATTGAAGTCGCCGACGATGATCGTTGGTTCGGCCAATCCCTCGGACCATCGAGTCATTCGCTCGATGAAGTCGAGCTTCTGGCCGAACTTGGGATTCTGCTCGCGATCCGGGACGTCGCCTCCGGCCGGAACATAGACGTTTTCGATGCGGATCCCACAGTCGAGCCGGACGCCGATATGCCGCGCCTCACCATTATCCTGCCAGTCGTGCTTGCCCGGGTCCTTCAGCGGCACTCGGCTCAAGATCGCGACCCCGTGGTGCATGCGCTGGCCGTTCAAAGCCAAGTGCGTGTAGCGGTGCCTGCGGAACAGGTCGGCGGGAAAGATGCCGTCGAGCACCTTGGTTTCCTGAAGGCACAATATGTCGGGCTGCTGCTCGTTGATCAGCCGCTCGACGAGCCCGGTGCGCGCGCGCACCGAGTTGATGTTCCAGGACGCGATCTTCAGCCTCTTGCCCACTGTGACCCGCTTAGCTGATCCTCCCCCGGAGGAATAGAAAAAGGCCCCCGCTCCGGGGGCATGGAGCGAGGGCCGCCTAGCGTTCGTCACGCAAGGGATCCCGCAATAACCCCGGGTAACAGGGGGAAACCCCGGGCAAGCAGCGGAATCGCGCACCTATTTAGGAGGCGGCGCCTGAAATTGCGATGAACGGGTCGCAATATGAAACTTTTTTAACCTAGCGCTTCCGCTTTTTGGGTTCGGCGTAAGTGAACGCGGTTTCCGGAACGGCGACGTTGTAACGCACGTCGGAAAGCTTGACCGTCGTGCGCTTGTTTTGCGCATCGATCGCTGTCCAGCCGTAGAGCTGCAGGCCGCCCGGTGCAGCCGGCGAGCGCAGGAAGGCCAGGATCAAAGTGCCGAACTCGGCATGATTGGGGTCCTTGGCCCGAACCACCAGGATCCGCTGGTCGGGATTGGGCTGAACCCTCGCGATCCTTTTCAAGTCGGGATTGGCGGACAAGAGGATTCCGAGGGGGGTCTTGTTGAGGTCCCAGCTGTTCTTCTGTCCGACCTGATAGTCGAGGAACACGAGCTTCCCCCGCGTTCCGACCAGCAACAGGTCGCCGCTGCCGTACTGGAAGCGAATTCGTCCCGGGCGCTTCAGTTGCAAGGTCCCCGCGGCGGAGCGGCCCTTGGCATCCGTCTGGACGAAATTCGCGGTCATCGTATCGACCGAAGTGACGTGGGCCTGCACTTTGGCGAGGTCCGCGTTCACGGCGGCAGGCGTGGGAACCGCGACGGCGACGATGGCTGCCGGCACCAGAGCGCGCGCAAAACGGGTCGAAAAGCTCATGATCGGGAAACTCCTGGGGAATTTTGCGCCGGAAACTGGCGTTTCGCGCTTGAATGCGCTCTGAACTCGCCGGTTCCGTCTCGTTCAGCCTCAGATCGGATGTCCGTCGGGGTCTATCAGCACCTCGCGGCGACCGACATGGTCAGGCTGGCCCACGAGACCATCCTTCTCCATCCGTTCGATCAGCCTAGCGGCGCTGTTGTAACCCACCCTGAGCTGGCGCTGGAGGTAGGACGTCGAGGCTTTCTGGCTTTCGGCGACAATCTGGACCGCCTTGCGGTAAAGCTGGGTTTCCGCATCGTCCTCGCCGGTCGGCTGGCCGTCGAACAAATAGCCGCCGTCCTCCGGCTCCTCGGTCACGGCCTGCACATATTCGGGCGTGCCCTGGCGGCGCCAATGCTCGGCGACGGCCCGCACCTCCTCGTCGGACACGAACGGCCCGTGGACCCGGATGATTTGCTTGCCACCCGGCATGTAGAGCATGTCGCCCTTGCCAAGCAGCTGCTCGGCGCCCTGCTCGCCGAGGATCGTCCGGCTGTCGATCTTGCTCGTCACCTGGAAGCTGATCCGGGTCGGCAGGTTCGCCTTGATGACACCAGTGATGACATCCACCGACGGCCGCTGGGTGGCCATGATCAGGTGAATCCCTGCCGCGCGCGCCTTCTGCGCAAGGCGCTGGATCAGGAATTCGACCTCTTTGCCTGCGGTCATCATCAGGTCGGCGAGCTCATCGACCACGACCACGATCTGTGGAAGCACCTCGTATTCGAGCTCTTCGGTTTCATAGAGCGGCTGTCCGGTG
>JBKPOR010000118.1:0-4002 GCA_046765675.1 Pseudomonadota bacterium | reverse complement strand
GCAAAACGCTATCCAAAGTCACCCCTGCTCGCCGTCCATCGGATCGAAAGTTTGACAACGCTTGGCCGTCTCGACGAGGCGGAAAGCGCGATTGAACGCGCCTATGGGCTTTGGCCAAGAAATTATTCCGTATGGTTCAGGCGCCTTTATTATTTCCATAGCAATGGCCGCCCGGCCGAAGCGATCGCGATGGTCGAGGATAAGGCGAACCGCCCCGTCGGCATCCCGGGCTGGAAATATGATTTGTGCGCCCTGCAAGTCAGATCGGTCGCGTCAGGGGACCGCGCCAAGATTCGCGAAGCCTTGAATGCTTGGGAGAAGGCGGCTCCGCTCGGCATCGGATTTACCGAGAATACCGCGATCTTCGCCGCGTCCGTGGGGGATTTTGATCGCGCGTTCAGGATGTTCGAAGCCCTCTACTTCAATCGTGGATTCTCAATCGCCGAGGAGCGCTGGGCCGCCGAGCAGGCAATGTTCAGCGGACGCGAGCGCGATACCTCCATTCTGTTTTTTCCGCAGCTCGCCGGGCTTCGGCGCGATCCGCGCTTCGCAACCGTAACGCGTGAGCTCGGCCTCGACGATTATTGGAAGCGAAGCGCCACGCGACCGGATGTCTAGCGAATAAAATCGGCATTTGATCGGCCTTTTGTCCGGTCTTCGTCCATTCCTGATCCTGTCGGAAACAAGCTCATCCGGCGACACTTCGCCCGCTGCCACGACGCGTGGCCGCGAAAGGAGATCGCATGGCCCATCCTGCCCTCGTTGGTCTGCTCGCATCGATCATCGCGGTTCCAGCTGTGGCTGAAACTCCAATGGTGAGCATCGTCGTGAAGTCGTCAGATTTCGCATCGCCTGACGCGCGCGCAAAGCTCGATCGGCGTGTGAACGCGGCGATCGAAGATCTCTGCCGAACCTATACTGCCCTGGAGTTCTACCAAGCGCAGGATGTCACCGACTGCCGTCGGTCCGCCCGTGCCCAGATAGAAACTAGGCTTGCCCCAATTCGCGCAGCCCAGTGCCCCTAAGGCCCGGCGAAATCCAGCCCTACGACATCGCGGCCCGACGCCGTCCTTCCACTTGCGAACGGCCTTCACGGCTGTCATCGCTCTTTCAGGCTAAGTGCCTGTGCTGCGTGCATTCCATCGCGTTGGGGACGACTTTGTCGGAATCGGAGCAAACGCGGATCGTCACCGTCGCCCGGGACCTGGACCTGGGTCCCGGCGACCGTCTGCACTGCCTCGAACTGATCGACTGTTTCGACACGGACCGGCGCCATGTCGTCGGACCGTTGGGGGTTAAAATCGGCCGCACCCCGCCAGCGGACATCGTCCTCCTCGATTCCGAGGTGTCGCGCTCGCACTGCTTCGTCGCGCTCAAAGGCAACGATCTGTTCGTCTCCGACCTCGGTTCGACCAACGGCACCTATGTCGATGGCGTCCGGATCGAAGGGACCGTTCCCTTGCCGGTGGGATCGATCCTGCAAGTCGGCAAGCGCTCGCTCCAGCACGAATTCCGCACCCGGACCGAAATCTCGCAATCCGACGAGCTCGACCGGGAACTGCAGCGCGCGAGCGCGTTCATCCAGGCCCTTCTTCCTCCGCCATCGCGCGATCCGCCGATCCGGACCGACTGGGTGCACGTGCCCTGCGCCAGGCTGGGGGGTGACGCATTCGGATACGGCCAGCTCGCCGATGATGCCTTCGTCGCTTATTTGATCGACGTCGCGGGGCACGGCCCGGGAGCGGCGATGCTCGCCGTGGCGGTGATGAGCCAGCTCCGCCAGCGGACGCTCCCCGATTGCGACATGCACTCGCCCGCCGAAGTTCTGACGACGCTCAACCGTCTCTACCAGATGGACGAGCAGGCGGGCCTGTTCTTCACGATCTGGTACGGCGTCTACGATGCCGGCAGCCGCCGCCTCACCTACGCCTCGGCGGGACAGCATCCGGCGTTGCTGGTTCCTTCGGAGCGGTCGCAAGCGGTTCCAGTGGGCAACCGCAACTTGGTGATCGGTGCGGTTCCGGGGATGGTCTACAAGGAAGCTAGCATCGACGTTCCGCCCGGCGCGGCAATCTACCTCTTTAGCGACGGCGTGTTCGAGATCACCGACAGGACCGGCCGCCAGTGGAATTTCGCGGACTTCGAGCAGCTGGTGCTGGCTCCGGAGCTCGACGGAGTGGGCGAGACCGAGCGACTGTTCCATGCCATCAGGGAGGCTGCGGCGCCCGGCCCGCTGGAGGATGACTTCTCGCTGGTCGTGGCGCATTTTGACTGAAACAATTCCGTGGCAGTTATGAACGGCTGAGCATCAGAGGGGCGAACAGATGGAAATGGAATTCTCGGACGTCGGCGGAGTGACCAAGGCGGTGCTCGCCGGTCGGATGGACAGCCTGTCCGTGGGCGAAGTCGAAACGCGCTTCATTTCGCATGTCGTCCCCAAGGAACAGTCCGCCATCATCGACATGACGCAGGTCTCGTTCATCGCCTCGCTCGGAATCCGAATGCTGCTCGGCACCGCCCGGGCGCTCGACCGCTATGGCGCGAGGCTCGCCGTGTTCGGGGCAGGCGGCGATGTCATGGACATTATAGAAACCACGGCGCTCGACGAGCTCATCCCCGTGGTGAAGACGGAGGCGGAGGCCGTCGCGGCGGTCAACGAGCTCAGCCGTTCCTAGCCCCAAGCGAATTGAGATGGACGAAGAGCCGAAGCTCGTTGCGCGCATGGCGAATGGCCCTGCCGCAATCCAGCAAAGCCGGCTCGCCGTGATCCGGTTCCTGGAACCGCTCGGAGTCCTTGCGCGGACGACGAACCGCGTTGAGGTCGTTCTCGAAGAACTGATCAGCAACCTCGTTCGCCACGGCAAGGACGTGAACGTGGTGACGGTCGCAGCCGGCTACCGGGCCGGAACGGTCGACCTCATTGTCGAAGACGACGGCGCAGCGTTCGATCCCTTCGCCCACCCCGAGCCGGAGCCCTTCACGAACCTCCCCGAGGCGCCGCTCGGCGGACTCGGGATCCCGCTGGTGCGGAGGCTCACCTCTTCCGCGCGCTACGACCGCGTCGGCAGCGGTAGCGCGGCGCGCAACCGGGTCAGCGTCCGCATCAAGAACGGCTGAGCTTATTGCTGCTTGGCGTCGTCCGCGCCCGGCATCGCCGCCGCCGAGGATGCCTGGAGCTCGTGAAGCTTCGCCTGGATTGCCTTGGCCTGCTTGATCGCGCTGTCCGCGGCGGCGGGTGTAGTCACTGCGCCGATCGCCGCTGACAATTGCTCGAGCTTTGCGAGCTCGGATTGAGCAGCGGTCGCGTTCGATTGCCGCAGCCGGTAATCCTGGCGGCGCTTGCCTGACGCGAACAGACCCGGCTTCTTCGCTTTGCCCATGTCGAGCACCTGCTGACCGGCCGACTTCGCGCTCGCCGCGACCGCAGCGAACTCCTCGAGCTTTTTCGGAAGAATCGACGCCTGCGCCTTGGGCAAGAGGAGAGCGAACTGGCGCGACGCGACAAGCGATCGCCGGGCAGCATCGATCGCCTGGCCTGGGCTTGTCGCTGCCGATGCCGCGCTCGCGGAAATCCTGATCGCGCCCAGGGCGTTCCGCGCCGAGGCGGCATCGCTGCCGGATAACCCCGCGAGCGCCTTTGCCTTGGCTTCGGCGTCGCGACGGACGCCTTGTGCCAATGACGCTGCGCCGCTCCTCGCAAGCGCGCTCATTTGCCCGAGCTTCAAATTGACGGCGGCTTCGTTGCCGGGTTGCGCCGCCATGGCCTTGGCTTCGCCGGCCAGCGCTCTCAGCTTTGCGCTTGCAACGGCAAGCCTTCCGGCGTCGCCTCCGCGGCCGGCGGCGCGCGCGTTGCCGGCAAGCGCAGCGATTGCGGGCGCCAAACTGTCGACCCGGCTGATGTCGGCCGGCGCGGCTTGGCCCACGACCGTGTTGGTTTCACTCCCAGGCGCCGCTCCACCGACCGGCCCGAGGGCCTCGCTCGAATCCGTCCCGGCTCCCGAT
>JBKPOR010000117.1:0-2841 GCA_046765675.1 Pseudomonadota bacterium | reverse complement strand
ACTCAGGCGAACCTCGCGAGCGACCGGCAAGACGGTTGTCCAGGATGCGATCGTTCGTTCGACCGGCGACGGCATCGTCATCCAGACCGCTGCGGGGGTCGAGGCGCTGCGCTGTACGGGCATCAATGAAACCCTGGTCGTGCGTGAGGTGCCCGCCGGGCTCTCAGCGAAGCCGACCCTTTCTGTCCGAGTGCGCAGTCCCGAGCCGGTCGAGACCGACGTCACGCTCTCCTACATCAGCAACAATTTCGATTGGCAGGCGAATTACGTCGCCGAGCTCTCCAATGACGGCAAGCGAATGAGCCTGTTCGCCTGGATGACCCTCGCGAACGGCGACGAAACCGGATTCGCAGACGCTGAGACGCAAGCGGTCGCGGGCAAGCTCAACCGGCAACGCGTCTGGGTCCCGCAGGGCGAGCGCAAGCCGATCACGATCACGTGCTGGCCGCAGGGCACGACCAGCGACATAGCCGAGATCGCGCCCGTCATGGCCTTGGCTGCGCAGGACATCATGGTCACCGGATCGCGGATTCCGCCGCCTGCTCCGCCCCCGGCACCCGAGCGCGACGAGGGCTTCGCCAAGGTCATGGCGCAGGAGGAGCGTCTCGGCGAGGTGCGGCTCTACCGCATTCCGATCAGCGTTACCGTCGCCTCCCGCTCGCAAAAGCAGGTCGCGCTGCTCGAGCGGCCGTCGGTTCGCGTGACCACCTTGATGCGGTTCGAGGCTCGGCTAGGACCGTTCGATGAACCGCTTCAGCGGGTCCTCATTACGCACAACCGCGCGTCCGAAGGATTGGGGCTGCCGCTTCCCGCGGGGAAGGTCGCGATGTTCGGCCGTCGCGACGGTCACCGAATCCTGATCGGAGAAGGACTCATCGACGATCATACGGTCGGCGAGAAAGTCGAGATTCCAGTCGGGAGCGCGACGGGAGTGCGCGCTCGCCAGACCACTGTTCGACGTGAAGACGGGGACGGAGAATACCGGCTGACGCTCACCAACGACCTCCCGCTTGCGCAGGTCGCCGAGGTCAGGCTGGCGCACGCGGCGAAGGCGAAAGGCTCCAAACTCACGACGCAGGACGGGTGGAAGGTGTGGCGAGTGACCGTTCCCGCGAACGGCAGCGCGCAACTCGTCTATACGGTGTCCACGGCGCGCGGGTGATGGTTCGCGTCCAGCGCGACGAAGGTGAATAGTCCCTCCGTGACCTTGACCGCGGTCGATCCGAGATCCCGTTCGGCAATGACTTCGATCTTCACCCCCATTGACGTCCGCCCGACCCGCTCGACCTCGGCATACACCGAGATGAGATCGCGCAGGTGAATGGGCGCGATGAACTCCATCGCTTCGATCGCGACGGTCGCCACCGGGCCCTTGGCCCGCCGTGACGCGACTATGCCGGCGGCAATGTCCATCTGGCTCAAGACCCAGCCGCCGAAGATATGCCCGTTGGCGTTGATGTCGCTTGGTCCCGGCATCACACGCAGGACGGGCACGCGCTCGATATTGCTCATTCTTCTTCGCTTTCCTCTTCGACATGGGGCGGCTCGTCATACCCGCTTTCGGCGCTGAGGAAGACGAGCGTCATCAACGCCGTCCCGAGCAGGACGGTGAGCCCGGCACCAAGCGCAGTCGCGACGATCACATGGATCGGGGTGCGCTCGCCCTGGGTGACGAACAGGACGGCGATGGCGGCCACGACGACGGAAAGCAGGGCCAGCAGCCGGAAGATCCGCCAGAAGCGGCGCATGACTGCATTGCGGCGGGGAGGAATCGGGTCGGGCAGAGGCATTCAGCTTCCCTTTGGCCGTGCGAAGTGGGACTATCAAGGCGCCAAGCGGCGAGTCTGGGAGAACGCCATGACCATCGCAGAAGTGCTCCGCGACAAGGGGAGCGAAGTTGAAACGATCACCGCTGAGGAGCGGGTGATCGATGCCGTGCACAAGCTTGGCGCGAGGCGAATCGGGGCTTTGCCCGTGGTCGCCGGTAATGAAATCGTCGGCATCGTGTCCGAACGGGACGTCATTTATTGCCTCCGCGATCACGGGCCGGAAGTGCTTGCCTGGCCCGTCGCTCGGGCGATGAGCTCGCCGGCGATCACGGCGACACCCGACACCGAGGTGCTGACGGCGCTGGCGCTGATGACTCAGCGCCGGATTCGGCATTTGCCCGTCATCGAAGGCGGCGCGATTGCCGGAATCGTATCCATCGGCGACCTGGTGAAGCATCGGATGGAGCGGATTGAGGCCGAAGCAGAGGCCATGCGGGCCTATATCCAAACCGCATAGGCTGCGGATAAGCTAAATCATTTCAGGCGGTTGGAGCTTGAAACGACGGTTTAAAATCCTATCTTGAATTCACACCAGGGCACCGTCGCGGCGGCTTGGGCAGCATCGTCGGCCAGCTGCAATCAAATTGCAAAAAGCCGGTTGACGCATCGAGGCCCCACACATATATGGCGCCTCCAGCAAGCGGACGCGGCCTCCTTGGAGGTCTCGCGTTCGTTTCGTGCCTCTTCTTAGTCGGTACAACCGATGCCCGGAACAAATCGAACCGGGAGAGGATGCGCGTCGGCTCTTTGACATTGTGGTTAAATGAAGGGACATGTGGGCGGCGGCCCGGTCACCGATAGCCTCTGGGTATCGGCCGATCGGTCAATTTAAGCCGTTCCTTATGGATCCTGGCGAAGCTTCGGCTTCGGTGGGAGCTCATATGTCTCAAAAACGCAAACACACCAGTTTTGTGATTTTTGTGCAGGAACGGCTCCCGGAGATGCCGGTCTTGTTTTCGCATATTCCTGCGGAGGCTCGATCGTACATCAACTTGAGAGTTTGATTCTGGCT
>JBKPOR010000116.1:0-1655 GCA_046765675.1 Pseudomonadota bacterium | reverse complement strand
CAATTGGAATCGGAATGGCGGGCGTGGCATATTGCCTCACGCGCTACCCGACAGTTAGGTGATACGAACAAGGCGGAGGAACTTATGGGAAAGGCCCAGAACGCACGCTCCAAACTCGAACAACAATGGGGCGCCGACGCCTTCAAACAATATGCTTCCCGGCCTGATATTCAGGTTTACTATCAATAGCAGTTGATCCACCTGGCTCAACTCCCAACAACGCAAGGAGATCAGACTATGTCCGACACAACAAATGATCCTCAAGCTATCGACCCACCGGTGACGACCGGAGGCGGCGGTGGCACCACGGCCAGCGAAACTGAAGAGACCAATGACGCCGAGGCCATCGATCCTCCAGTTAATACGGGAGGAGGTCAGGTTCTAGCGATCGATCCTCCAGTCACCACGGGAGGCGGCGGTGGCTCATAGATGGTGCCATCAATCAAAGGCTTCCCAGGGCCTTTGAACTACAATTAAATAGTACATCCACAGATTACGCAGCTCTGTGTAATCTGTGGATTACCACTCTTTGCTGCTAATCCACGCCTTGACAACTTCCTTCGGATCGCGCTTGTTGCCATCAATCTCGTAATTCAGCCGGCGCATTTCTTCAGTCGAAATTGCATTTGCCAACTTTGACAAGACTTCCTTCAACACCGGAACGCGCGCTAAAGAATCCTTCCGCACCAGGTAAACAGCCTCGTATGGAGGAAAGTAGTGACGGTCGTCCACGAGTTGCGTCAGATCGAGCATCGCAATACGACCTTCCGTAGAGTTACCGGCAATCAAATCAACCTGGTGCTCCGAGAGTGCAATGTAAGTTAAGGATAGATCCATCTCACGGACCTCACCGAACTTCAGTCCGTAAGCCTTTGAGAATCCCGGATAACCATCAGCGCGCGACATGAAATCCTGGCCGAACCCTGCTCGCCATCGTGGTGCGTGCGGCGCAGCATCCGAGATGGTTTTAAGGTTGAGCCGTCTGGCTTCTTCACCACGCACGAGAATCGCGAACGTGTTTTCGAAGCCGAGTGGCTGGCTGACCTCGACCTTGAACTTGTTCGCGTATTCCTGCTTAACCTGTTCGTAAACAGCCCGCGGATCGCCAACGGGCGGATGGTGAAGTATGGCCGTGAAAGATGTTCCCGTGTATTCGGGATAGAGGTCGAGAGTGCCGCTGACCAATGCCTCGTGAGGAAGATTGCCGCCTAACTCAAAGCGTCGTTCAACGGAAACTCCGCGCACTTCGAGCATTTGCGCGACGATTTCGGCAAGTAGCGCCGATTCAGTGAAATCTTTTGATCCGATAACGACTCGGTCGGATGCGCTTGGGCCAGCACCGCTGCGCCAAAGCACAAAGCCCCCGATTATCAGAAGCAGGATGCCGGCGGCGAGCACAGGTTTTAACGCGCGCCCGGATCTCCGCTTCGCCTCGAAACTGAAACGACGTTCCACCAGACCCAAAAAGAAATCTGCTGCCAACGCGAGTAATGCTGCCGACAATGCGCCTGCGAGTAACAAGTTGTTGTCGTACTGCCGCAAGCCGCGAAAGATGTAAACGCCCAGACCTCCGGCGCCCACAGCCGCAGCAATCGTCGTAACGCCGACTGCAATCACCGTTGCGACTCGAATGCCGGTGACGATCACACCCATCG
>JBKPOR010000115.1:0-5330 GCA_046765675.1 Pseudomonadota bacterium | reverse complement strand
GCTCGGGACCAGTCATCTCGGGCATGATCACGTCGCTGATCACTAGGTCGAACTCGCGATCCTTGCACAATTCGATCGCTTCTGCGCCACTCGAGCAGGCGACCGGCTCATAGTCCAGGTCCTCGAGCGCGCCGACGGTGGCCGCCCGCACTCGAGGGTCGTCCTCGACCAGCAGGATTCGCGCGCCGGGGACTCGCGCGTCTGCGTCGGCCTGTTGCGGCATCGGCCGAATTCGGATCGGCGCGGCGGCCTCGGTCCGCGGGAGATAGATGGACACCGTCGTGCCCTTCCCGACCTTGCTCTGGATCCCGACTTCGCCGCCCGATTGATGCGCGAAACCGAAGATCTGCGACAGGCCGAGGCCCGTGCCCTTGCCGACGGGCTTGGTCGTGAAGAAGGGCTCGAAGGCGCGTTCCATCACCTCCCCGGTCATTCCGCAACCGGTATCGGTGACGCTGATCCTCACATACTCGCCCGCCCGTATGTCTCCGACCTCATTCGCCGCGAGCGTCACGTTGGTCGTGGCGATGCGCATCATGCCCTGACCCTCCATCGCGTCGCGAGCATTGACCGCGAGGTTGACGATGGCATTCTCGAGCTGGTGCGGGTCGACGTAGGTCGCCCAGGTTTCGGGATCGAGATCGACTTCGATGCGGATTCGCTCGCCGAGCGTCCGGTCGAGAAGGTCGGACATTCCGCCGATGAGGTCGCGGCTGTCGACGCGCTCGGGGAGCAAGGGTTCGGAGCGGGCAAAGGACAAGAGGCGCCGGGTCAGCGCTGCGGCACGGGTCGCCCCCTCCATTGCGTTCTGCAGGTGCATCAGCACTTCGCGCCGAGGGCCGTTGAGGCGGCGCTGGGCGAGGTCAATTCCGCCAACGACGACGGCCAGCATATTGTTGAAGTCGTGCGCAATGCCGCCGGTGAGCTGGCCGACGGCCTCCATTTTCTGGACCTGGCGAAGCTGAGCCTCAGCCGCTTCGCGTTCGGTCGCCTCCGCCTTGAGCGCCTGGTTCGCTTCCCACAGTTCCTGGGTGCGTTCCCGGACTGCCTGTTCCAGCGCTTCGGAGCGTTCGGCTTCGGACTCGATCTGCTTCCTCGCCACCGCATTCTGGCGAAGCGCCTGGACCGCGACGACGCCGAGGAAAACCGCGCCGATGCCTACGAGGACGCCGAGCCAGCTAAGATAATCGGTGAAGCGGTCGGCCTCCGACGAGAAGAACTGGCTCTGGGCGAATTTGGCGCGAAGCGTTTCCCGCTCGGCGCGGGTGATCGCCTCGAGCTTGTCGTCAAGCTTCTCGCCCGTGCCGGACTTCGCCGCCTGGTAATAATAGCTGATCCCGGCCTGGCCTTGCTTCAGCAGGGCCGCACGGGCGGCGAGCGAAAGCTGATCGCTACGGATGCGATAGAGTTCCTGAACCTCGGCAACCCTCAGCTCCTGGTCGGGATTGCCGCGGACGAGTTTCCGGAGCTGGCCGATCTGGAAGCCCGCCAGCTGCCAGTCGCTGGCGTAGATGTTGCCGTTCGGCTTGACCTGCTCGTCGAGCACAAAGCGGGCGAGCGCGGCCTCCGAGCGCGAGACGTTCGAGCTGACGTTGCGGACGACCAGAGCGACGTCGTAGGCGTGCCGTTCAGCCGCCAGCGCTTGCTCGCGCGAGCTGTTGGCCGCGGCGACCAGCCAGACCATCGCGAGCAAGATAAGGGCCGCGATCAGGCCGGCAGCGGCAGCACCTCCGCGCCTCCAGTCGAAGCGGACGTCGTCCCCATCCCCGATCATCGGAACCAGTGTAGTCCCGTTAACCAATTGGCGAAAGCCAAAGGTTCCCTTGTTCTTGCGGATTCAACTCAGCTTATGCAGCCAGTCGAACGGCCTGCCGCAGCGAACATGCCAAGAATCTCGCCGACCTGCTCCTCGCTGTGCAGCGCGCAGAGGGAGCAGCGCAATAAGGTCATACCCGCGGGCGTCGCCGGCGGCCGTGCCAGGTTCACATAAAGCCCCTCAGTCAAAAGCGCTTCCCACATCGCCGCGCCGGTCTCGAGATCCGGCATGATTACGGCGATGATGGCCGACTGCGGCTCTTCGGTTCCGAGAGTGAACCCGAGCTGGCGAAGGCCCGCATGAAGGCGCTTGGAATTCTCCCACAGGTGAGTCCGCTTGTCGGCGCTATCCATCAGCTTGCGAATCGAGGTCGCCGCCGTCGCGACGACCGAGGGAGGAAGCGAGGCAGTGAAGACGTAGGGCCGGCAGACGAGACGCAGAATCTCGAATTTCGGATGGTTCGAGACGCAAAAGCCTCCAACCGTTCCGACTGACTTCGAAAAGGTGCCGATGATGAAGTCGACATCGTCCATTACGCCCTGGGCCTCGGCAACGCCGCGCCCATGCTCGCCGATGAAGCCCATCGAATGCGCCTCATCGACGAGGACCATGGCGCCTGCCGCCTTGGAGAGGGCGACCATTTCCTTCAGCGGAGCGATGTCGCCGAGCATCGAATAGACGCCTTCGAGGATGACGAGCTTGCCGGCTTCGGGAGGCAGGCGCTTCAAGCGTTTGTCGAGCGCCTCGATATCGTTGTGGCGGAAGGGGACGATCTGGGCGTTGCCGAGCGCGCAGCCATCGTAGATCGAGGCATGGCTGTCGATGTCGAGGATGATGTAGTCTTCCTTGCCGGCCACCGTCGAAATGATCCCGAGATTCGCCTGGTAGCCGGTGGAAAAGACCATGGCATGGTCCATGCCGTAAAAGTCCTTCAGCGCCTGCTCGACGGCTTTGTGACCGCCATAGGTGCCGTTGAGGACCCGGCTTCCGGTCGTCCCCGAGCCGAATTCCTCCAAAGCCGTCTTGCCCGCAGCGACGACGTCCGGATCGAACGTCATGCCCATATAATTATATGTCCCGAGCAGGATCGTCCGGCGGCCGTTGCAAATCGCCACGGTCGGGCTCTCGACCTTCTCCATCACGAGATTGAATGGGTCCGTCACGCCAGACTTGAGAAGCGTCTCGCGCTGCTCGATCAGCGGGTCGAACTTGGAAAAAAGGTCCGTCACGCCTTCAGCCGCTCGAGCGCGTCGACGAGCTGGCCGACCGTCTCGATCTCGGCCTGCATGTTCATGGTGATGATGACGTCGAACTCGTCTTCGACATTCGCGACGAAATCGAGCACCGTGAGGCTATCCCACTCGAGGTCCGTGGCGAAGCGCGTGCCTTCGGTGACCTCCACGCCTTTCTTGTTGAAGGGCTCGATGAGCTCGAGGACTTTGGCGAAGGTCTGCTGGCGGTCGGACATGCTCGCCCCGTTAGTGCTGAGCCCGTGCTTAAGCAACGCAATGGGGCGCGATTGCGGCGTTCATGCGGCTGCGGCAAGAGTAAGCGCATGATTTATGCGGGCGTCGAACTCGGCGGGACGAAATGCATCGCTTTATTGGCGCGCGGCCCCAGTGACGTGCTCGCGCGCGAGACCGTCGCCACGACGCTGCCCGACGAAACCATCGGCCGGCTCGAGGAGACGCTCCTCGAGTGGAAGCGGACGCATGGATTCGACGCGCTCGGAATCTCGAGCTTCGGGCCCATAGACGCAGACCTGGATTCGCTCGGCTGGGGCCATATCCTGGCGACGCCGAAGCCGGGCTGGGCCGACGCGGCACTCGCGCCGAGGTTGGCCAAAGCGGCCGGAGTGCCGGTGGCTTTCGACACGGATGTCAACGGCGCGGCCTTCGCAGAGATGCTTTGGGGGGCGGGCCGGGGCTTGGACGATTTCGCTTATGTAACGGTTGGCACGGGGGTTGGCGTGGGCCTGATCGTGAACGGGAAGCCGACGCGGGGCTTCGGTCATTGCGAGCTCGGCCATGTCCGAGTCGCGCGAATCCCCGGCGACGATTGGACGGGATCCTGCCCGTTCCACTCCGATTGTGTCGAGGGCCTGGCATCGGGCTCGGCTCTCAGGACGCGATACGGGGATGACCTGCAGGAATTGACGCCCGACGATCCCGCCTGGGAACGAGTCGCGTGGGCTCTGGCGCAGCTTTGTCACGTCATCGTCTGCGCTTCCGCTCCGCTGAGGATCGCGATGGGCGGCGGAGTCATTGCGGCGCAGCCGCACCTTCTCGGCAAGATCCAGTCCAAGCTCGTCGAAAGCCTGAACGGATATGTGCAGCTTCCGGCCGGCGATTACGTATGCGCGCCCGAGCTCGGCCAAGACGCGGGCCCACTTGGAGCGATTGCGCTCGCAATGAGAGCCAGACGGTAACGGGCGACCTTCAGGCGAGCTCATCCAAGGCTGCGCCGAGGCGCTTGATGCCCTCCTCGAAGAGGTCCGTTGCACAGCCGAACCCGACCCGGAAATGCTCCGGTGCCTCGAACCATCGCCCAGGGACGATCGCCGTGTCGTATCGAGCCCGAAGGAGCGCATCCAGCCTCTTCGTGTCGCCCCCGGACCAGCGCGGGAACGCAGTAATTCCATGTCCGGCGTAGAGGCATTCAAGGTCCTGGCGATCAGATGCGAATGAATTGAACAGCTGCCGGTTGCGCGCGAGCATCGCCGGAGTGTCGCCGATGACCTCGGCGAGATTTTCGAACGCGATGCAGGCGAGCCGCTCGGCCGGATGGGCCTGGTTGACTCCGAACAGGTCGTTCAATCGCCACATACGCTCGGCGAGCTCGGGCTCCGCAAGAATCCATCCGCAGCGAAGACCGCTGAGACCATAGACCTTGGTCAGGCTGTTCGTGCAAACGAACTCGGCTCCGAGGTGGACGGCGCTTTGTCGGGGCGGGACGGCCGAGTCGAGATAGACCTCGTCAACGAGGATTCGAGCTCCCCAGCCCTTTGCGATCTCGGCGAGCGTTCGAAGTTCGTGCTCTTCGACGAGCGCCCCGCTGGGATTGTGGAGGTTGGTGATCACGATCAGGCTCGTTCGATCGCTCATCGCCGAGGCGATTTCATCGAGTGGAATTGAGAAATCGTCTTCAAGCCGGCGGTCGAACCTTTTTATCGACGCGCCGAGAAAACTCGCTGCCCCAAACAGCGGATCATAGGCTGGCCGCTCGACCAGGACTTCATCACCGGGAGAAATAAGCGCCGCCATGGCTAGGAAGTTCGCCATCGACGTACCGTCCGCCGCGACCACCGCCTCCGGAGCGACGCCGTAGCGCTCGGCGATCGCCTGCCGCAGCGGGGAATAACGGGGATGGCTCGCGCCATCGAGATCAAGGTCGGCGATGCTGACGCCAAGCGAGTCCATCCGGAAATGCGGGACCTCACTGGTCGTGAGTGCGAAGCTGACCGGGGTCTTGAATTTGGCCCAATGCATGTAATCGGACTGAATTGTCCTCACGC
>JBKPOR010000114.1:0-2913 GCA_046765675.1 Pseudomonadota bacterium | reverse complement strand
GATCGACCGCTACCTGCGCGACGCGATCGAGGTCGATGTCGATGCGATTTGCGACGGCGATGACGTCACCGTCGCGGGCGTGCTCCAGCATATCGAGGAAGCGGGGGTCCATTCGGGCGACAGCGCCTGTTCGATCCCGCCGTACAGCCTCAATGCCGAGACGGTGCGGGAGATTGAGCGTCAGACGAAGGAGCTGGCGCTGGCGCTGAAGGTCCGCGGCCTGATGAACGTCCAGTTCGCCGTGAAGGACCCCGGCCCGGACGCCGGCTCAGGCGCCGAGGTCTATCTCATCGAGGTCAACCCGCGAGCGAGCCGGACCGTACCTTTCGTCGCCAAGGCGATCGGCCGACCGGTCGCCAAGATTGCCGCGCGAGTGATGGCGGGCGAGGGTCTCGCCGGCTTCGGCGAGATCTCGCGGCCCGTCGACTATGTCGCGGTCAAGGAATCGGTCTTCCCCTTTGCCCGATTCCCAGGTACCGACCCAGTGCTCGGACCGGAAATGAAGAGCACCGGCGAAGTCATGGGAATCGATCGCGATTTCGACATCGCTTTCGCCAAGGCCTTGATCGCATCCGGGATGATCCTGCCGCAGGGCGGGACGGCGTTCGTGTCGGTCAAGGACGCCGACAAGGACCATATCCTCCCCGCGGCCGAAAAACTCGTCGAGCTCGGGTTCAAGATCATCGCCACCGGTGGAACGAGGGACCATCTCGCCGCGAAGGGAATACCGGTCGAACGGGTGAACAAGGTCGCGCAGGGGCGTCCGCACATCGTCGACAGGCTGACCGATGGAGAGGTCGCTCTGGTCTTCAACACAACCGAAGGATGGCAGTCCCTGAAGGACAGCCATTCCATCCGCGCGACAGCGCTTCAGCGGAAGGTCCCCTATTTCACGACGGCTGCGGCGAGCCTGGCCGCGGCGCGCTCGATCGAGGCCTTGAGGGGCCATGCGCTTGAAGTCGCCTCGCTCCAATCCTATTATTCCGCCTCCTAGAGAGAGCTTCCAGTCACCGCCGCCCTCAGTCGCGATGCCTCAGACAGGCGCGCCGGGGCAGGGTTTTGAAAAGGGTTTTGTAATGGCCACCATTGCCGACAAGGTGCCGATGCTGGCCGAAGGCCATCGCAAGCTCAGCGATGAGTTGAGGCGGCTGCGCAGCGAGGAACGTCCGGCGATCGTCGAGGCGATCGAAGCCGCGCGCGAGCACGGCGACATCTCCGAAAACGCCGAATATCATGCCGCCAAGGAGCGACAGGGCCAGATCGAGGCGACGATCGCCGATCTCGAAGACAGCCTTAGCCGGGCGATGGTGATCGATCCGACCACGCTGTCGGGCGACAAGGTGGTGTTCGGAGCGACCGTGACGCTCAAGGACGAGGACGGCAAGAAGATCAAATACCAGCTTGTCGGGCACGTCGAGGCGGACGCCAAGGATGGCAGGATCAGCTACAATTCGCCGCTCGGCCGGGCGTTGATCGGGCGCACGGTGGGGGAAGACGTCGAAGTGTCGACCCCCTCCGGCGATCGCTATTACCAGATCAAGAAGATCGAGTTCGTCTGATCGGTCGGGTGGGCCGCTTATTCCGGAGCGCGACGGCGATCATCGCCGCGGTGACCGCGCTCGCGTGGCTGGTAGCGGTGGCTTCTGGGCTGAATGAGCAGGCCGCGCTGGCATTGGGCTTCTTTCCGGCGCGATTGAGCGGCGCAGTCACGTCCTCGCCCGCGGCTCCGGCCGTCCTGACGCCGCTCACTGCGACCCTGGTCCACGCGAATCTTCTGCACGTTGCGACTAACCTCTTGGTCTTCATATGGTGCGGCCACGACGTCGAACGAGCGCTCGGACGATCTAGCTTGCTGATCATCTATGCCGTGGGGGCTTATGCAGCCGCCGGCGCGCAATGGCTGACGGATCCGCTCGGTACGGACCCGATGATCGGGGCGAGCGGGGCGATCAGCGCGGTCATTGCCGCGTTCGCTCTGAGCTTTGGCCGGCCCAAGCTCGTGACGCGCTCCCCACGGGTCAATCGCTGGCTGCACATCGGGCATCTGCTCATCGCCTGGGTGCTGCTCCAGCTGATGCTCGGCTGGCTGATGGGCCTACAGGGTTATCTACTCGCGACACCCGCGCACATCGGAGGTTTTGCGGCGGGGCTGATACTCCAGCGCCCGCTGCTCCTGTGGCGATACCGGAGCGCCTAGCCGGCGGGCTGCCTGGGCCGCGAAATACCGGGAATGCTTCCTTCGAGATCCGGTTCGAGCAGCCGGTGCAGGTGGACGATCACATATTTCATCTCGGCATCGTCAACCGTGCGCTGCGCCTTGCCGCGCCAGGCGTCCTCGGCTGCGGCGAAACTGTCATAAATGCCGACGAGGTCGATCGTATCGAGGTCAAAGTCGAGCGTTTGCGGGTCCTTGACCCGACCGCCGAAGACCAGGTGAAGCTTGCTCATGTCCCCCCGCTAGCAGGAAATTGAGACAATAGTCAGCGCTGGTTCTTGGCCGCTTCGACGGCCGCCTGGCCGGAGGCCTTGGCAGCGTCGGTGACGCCCTGGAACAGCGAGCGGATCGTTTCCTCTCCCTTTTCGCGGGTGAGCCCAAGCTCGTTGAGCTTGTCGGTCCCGGTATCCCTGGCGGCCTGGACCGCGGCCTTGGCGGTCTTGCGAACCCGGCGGACGGCCGGCTTCAACGCGCGGCTTTCGGCCTTCGTCTGCGGAATGAGCGCGGCGATCAGCGCACCTGCCGCGAGCCCGCCCGCAAGAGCAAGCAGGGGGGCTTCGCTCAAGGTTCCGGCGGCTCGGTCGCGAGCGCCCTCATAAGCCTCGATCGCACGTTCGCGCGGAGTGATTGCGGATCTGTCCTGCTCGGTCATTTGACTGCCTCCGTATCCTTCTTTGTCTTCCTCGACGCTTTTCGGC
>JBKPOR010000113.1:0-1285 GCA_046765675.1 Pseudomonadota bacterium | reverse complement strand
TTCGAATGGGGTTCGGCGAGTTCGCCAATCATCTGGAAAGACCTGGTGATCATTCAGTGCGACACGCAATCCGATTCGTTCATCATGGCGCTCAACGCCAACACCGGCGAGACAGTCTGGAAAACTGATCGCGAGGAGATTCCTTCCTGGGGCACGCCGACAGTCGCAACCACCTCCAAAGGCGAAGAGTTAATCGCAAACGCGTCGAACTTTATTCGCGGCTACGATCCGCGCACGGGTAAAGAGCTTTGGCGGCTCGGTCGCAGTTCCAAGATCACTGCGCCAACACCGATCTTCGCAGATGACGTGCTGGTCGTGGTGAGTGGTCGTGCACCAGAGAGACCAATCTTCGTAGTCAAAGCAGGCGCGCGCGGCGATCTTACGTTGCCTGAAGGAAAGACCAGCAGCGACACGGTCATTTGGAGCCGGACGGGACGAGGTTCTTACATGCCGACCCCGCTGATCTACAACGGCATTCTTTACGTGCTGGCGAATAACGGGACCTTTGACGCTTATAACCTGAAAACGGGCGAGGAGATTTATCGGCAGCGACTTTCTGTGGTTGGGAGTGGCTTCAGTGCGTCGCCGGTAGCCTCTGACGGAAAAATTTATCTCTCGAATGAAGACGGCGAGATACTCGTCGTTTCTGCGGGCGAGAAGTTTGCGCACATCGCGACCAACTCGATGGGCGAGCTTCTAATGGCGACACCGGCTTTATCAGACGGTGTGATGTACGTGCGTTCCGCCGCGAGCCTCTTCGCGATTGGTAAGAAGAAGCAATAAATCACACGCGTCACCTATCCTATGACCACTGGACGGATGGAAGCATTCAGTGATGGCGTCATTGCGATCATCATTACGATCATGGTCCTCGAACTTCGCCCGCCACACGACGTCACCTTGTCCGGTCTCCGACCGCTGCTGCCGGTGTTTGGCAGTTATGTGATGAGTTATATATACCTTGGGATCTATTGGAGCAACCATCATCACCTGCTCCACGTCACGGAACACCTCGACGGTCGCGCGCTTTGGGCCAATCTGCACCTGCTTTTTTGGTTGTCGTTGATTCCGTTTGTGACGGCGTGGTTGAGCGAGAACTTCGGCCAGTGGCCAGTGGCACTATACGGCTCAGTGCTTCTGTTCAGCGCGATCGCCTATTTCATTCTGGTGCGTGCGCTCCTGGCCGTCCGGGGCAATTCGCGACTCGCCTCAGCTCTTGGTTCGGATTTCAAAGGCAAGATATCGATCGTCGT
This sequence comes from Pseudomonadota bacterium, assembly GCA_046765675.1. Lineage (GTDB taxonomy): Bacteria > Pseudomonadota > Alphaproteobacteria > Sphingomonadales > Sphingomonadaceae > Sphingomicrobium. Next base: position 32 of record JBKPOR010000113.1, on the reverse strand, counting down.
CTATGTCATCGCAATCCCGCTCGCCTTTTATC
>JBKPOR010000112.1:0-7267 GCA_046765675.1 Pseudomonadota bacterium | reverse complement strand
ATGAACATCTCCCCGAGCAGGCTCCGGCGGAAACTCGGCTGGCGCCGGTTCATTTCGAGCAGCGACTCCCGCCAGGCGATCTCCTCTGGATCGGCCCTAACCCGCCAGCCCGCGGCAAAGCCGTTGACGAGCACCAGCTTGCGCACCCGCTCAGGATGGCGCGCCGCATAAGCGATCGCGATCGCTGCGCCATGCGAGATTCCGAGCAGGTCGCAGCTTTCGACTTCGGCCGAATCGATCACAGCGCCAAGGTCCCTGACCATCGCTTCGAAATCGAACTGAGGCGGCTCCCACTCGGACAGCCCGAACCCTCGCATGTCCGATCGGACCAGCCTGTTCGACCGGATGCCTTCCTGCAGCCAGTGGCCGTAGACGGGGCTCGTCCAATCATGGTCGAGGTGGGTCATCCACGTCGGCGCCTTCACCAGTGGAAAGCCGTCGCCGCTGCTCGCAAAGGCGATGCGTGCTCCGTCGGGCCCTTTGCACTCGCCCTTGCGATCGAGCGGCTCCGGCTCGCGCGGCTCGGCAGGCACGACCGACGCCCGTACGTCGCCTTCGAGAAAATCGCGGCTCTTCTCGGCAAAAGTCGACCATGCCGGCTCACTTTCGAGCAGGATATGGTTCCCGCTTTCGAGCGGCACGAACTCCGCGTTCGGGATCCCCGCCGCGAGCTCCGCGCCTTGAGCGAAGGGCACCGCCTGGTCGTTCCTGGAATGGAAGACCAAGGTCGGCACTTTCAACTTGGGAAGCAGGTCGCGAACGTCGAGTGAGCCGAGCACTTTTTGCAACCGAACCGCATTCTCGGGCGATGCCGACAGGCGCTGCATCTCGTTGAACCAACCCATCTGCTTGGGGGTCGCTTCAGGCACATAGATGTTGGTGAAAAGCTGCCGGTAGGCCGGGTTGTCCGCGCCCCAACCCATCTCGGTCAAGGTCATCATCGCTTCTCTCCGCGCGACTTCACCCGGTTCGGCCCGTGCCATCCAACCCGCGGCATAGCCGTTGCAAATGATCAGGCGCCGAACGCGCTCCGGATGCCGCACGGCATAAGCGATGGACACCGCCGCGCCCTGGCTGATCGCAAGCAGGTCGAAGCTTTCCAGCTCCAGGCAATCGGTCACGGTTTCGAGGTCGTTGACGAATGCCTCGAGCGACAGGTCGGGCGTATCCCAATCGCTCAACCCATTGCCGCGCTCGTCATAGCGCACCAGCGACCGCCCGCGAGTGAACTCCTCGATCCAGTGCCGCCACAGCGGACTGTCCCAGTCGTGCTGGATGTGATTCAGCCAATTCGCGGTCTTGACCAGCGCCGGGCCGTTGCCGGTCACCGAATAGGCCAGGCGAGTCCCGTCCGCGGCCTTGGCGTAGCGCACCTGCTGCGGCGGGAGTTCGGGCCGCTTCGCCGCATTCGATCTCGCCTGCTCCTCGGCCTCGGCCTGCCGCCGCCATGTTGCCGGAGGGATTCCATATTCGCGCTTGAATGCGCGGTTGAACGCAGCCTCGCTGTTGAACCCGACGGCATACGCGACATTGGCCATGCTCGTCTTCGAGTCGCGCAGCATGTTCGCCGCAATCCGCATCCGCCAGCGAGCGCAATAACGCATCGGCGGCTCGCCGATCAGCTCGACGAACCGTTCGCCGAGAATCGTCCGCGACACGCCCGCTTCGCGAGCGATGCCCTCGACGTCCAGGTCTTCCGAATAGCGCGAGTGGATGATCGACAGCGCCTTCGATACGGCGGGGTCGGCAAGGCCGCGCAGCCAGCCTTTCGATCCTGCCGGCAGGCGCGCGACATATTCGCGGATCGCCTGTGCGAGGAACACCTCGGCGAGTCGGGCGACAAGTTCGGGCGACCCGCCCTGTTGGGCAAGGAAGCGCATCGAGCTTTCGAGCCATTGCGTATCACCTCCCGAGGCATCGAGCGTCAGCAGCGCCGGAAGCGCCTCGAGCAATGGATGGGCATTGCTCTTCGCGGTTCCGAGGAACCCGCACCAGACTTCGACTTTCTCGCCCGGAGTTCCACTCGCCACCCGGTGAACTCCGTCGGCGGTGACCCAGGCGATCTCGCTGACATGGGCCGGCTCGAGGCCCGTGCGCCTGGCGAGGAGGTGCGGGTCGTTCCGTGGAAGAATCGCGATCGAGCCCGGACCGAGGGTCACCGGCGGCTGTCCCTCGACCTCGACGATCGTCCGGCCCGAACGGACGTAGTGATAGCTGATCAGCGTATCGGGCACGGGGAAGAAGGGGGCGCAATGGTCAGGGGTGAATTGCGCGAGCAGGCAGAAATCGCCTGTGAGATCGGCGTCGATCACCACTCCGCCGGTCAGGCGAAGCGAACTCAGGATCTGGTCGAGTGCGTCCACAGCAGGTCTCCGCCGGCATACGTATGCGGCGTTTCGATCAATTTATCCGGCACCGCGAGCATTTTGGCAAATCGCCGCCTCGCGTAAATCCAATCCATCAAATCCGGAAACGAGTCCGAGCCCGGCGCAAGACCTGCGCTCGGGAACGGGACAACTCATGCCCGGGCCAACTGAAGGAAGAAAAAGATGTTTCGAACAGAAAGCGAACTGCGTTCGCGCAGACTTGTAGCGGTGTTCTTCGCGTTCATTTCCGGAGTTTCGGCGGTGTCTACCGCTGTTCTTCCGGGCGTCATGCACATCTAACGAATTAAGGGGAACGGCAATGTACCACGACTTCAATTACGAGGCGACGCTCGCCTCGTCGCTGCGTGCCCAATGGCAGCTCGACGACGTCCTGACGGAAGATCAGCAGCTCGATTTCACCCGCAATTTCATGCCTGAAAGCCTGGCACGGACTGCGGCGATCGACACGCTCAATCCGTTCGAGCAGCGAATCCTCAACCAGATCAGCGCCCACCAATATCTGTGCATTTTCGGCGTGGTCGAGGAATTCATCCTGCCGTTCCTGATGGATCACGCACGCCCGCACCTGCTGGGTGACGACTGGCGCGTTCGCGCGATCCTCAATTTCGCCAGCGAGGAAGCCAAGCACATCCATTTGTTCAAGCGCTTCCACCAGGCGTTCGTCCGCGGTTTCCCGGTCGAGTGCGCGATGATCGGGCCCTCGGAAGCGATCGGCGCCGAAGTGCTTCGCCATGACCCGCTCGCGGTCGGGCTCGTGATCCTGATGATCGAGTGGATGACCCAGGCGCATTACCTGGGCTCGATCCGCGACGACGGCGACCTCGATCCTTTGTTCAAGAGCCTGATGAAGCATCACTGGATGGAGGAATCGCAGCACGCCAAGCTCGATACGCTGATCGTCGATGCCCTCGGCGAGGGCCGTACCGAGGAGCAGATCGACAAGGCGATCGACGAATTCTTCGAGATCGGCGGATTCCTCGACGAGGGCCTGAAGGCCCAGGCCGGCTTCAACCTCGACGCGCTCGAAAAAGCGATCGGCCGCAAGCTCGAGAACCGCGACGAGATCGTCGCCCAGCAGCACCAGGCCGCGCGCTGGACCTACCTCGGTTCCGGAATGGTGCACGAGCGCTTCAAGGCGACTCTTCAATCGCTGTCGCCCCGCGCGGCCGAGCGCATCGCGGAGGCGGCTCCGGTCTTCGCCTGAATCCTATAACGACAAGGAGAATATCAATGTTGGACACCGTGAAGAACCGCGCGAACGGGCTCGATCTCGCAGCGCTCGGCGCAGTCGTCGATGCGATCGAGAACGATCCGAGCCAGGCGATGGTCGGCTTCGACGTCACCACCCGCTGGACGGGCCAGACCCGCAGCGAGACGACGGTCGAGGGCTACACCATGGCCGGCGAGCGGATCACCCGAACGCACAAGATCGTCGCCGACGAGCCGTGCGAGCTGCTTGGAGGCGACAGCGCTCCCAACCCGCAGGAGCTGCTGATGGCGGCGTTCAACGCCTGCATCACGGTCGGCTATGTCGCCGGCGCGTCGCTGAAGGGCATCGCCCTCGACTCGCTCGAGATCAAGACCCGCGGCGAGCTCGACCTACGGGGGTTCCTCGGCCTCAGCGATGAGGTCGCACCCGGCTACGAATCGATCGCTTATGAGGTGAAGATCAAGGGCGACGGCACTCCCGACCAGTTCGAGGAGATCCACCAGAACGTCCTCAAGACCTCGCCCAACTATTTCAACATCAGCCGCCCGATCCGCGTCGACGCGACGCTGAAGGTCGTCTGACTCAGTCTCGGGCGCGTCCTCACCCCACTCCCCTCCCAAAAGGACGCGCCCGGGCATTTCCCCCGAAGGACAGCCGAGATGAAGTACGAGAAGATCGACGACCGTGCCCGAGTTTGGACGATTAGCCGCGGGTCCGACGGCCGAATCATGGAAGAGCTCGACGAGGGGCTCCTCGCGACTCTCGACCCGATCGCCGACGCATTGGTGATCGCCGCCGGCGAACAGGACATCGCCGAAAACCGCGCCTGGTAGGGAGCACGGACATGACCCGCCAGCTGATCGAACGGACGGTGCGCGAATGGGTCGGCGCCAACCCGAAGCGGGGCGCGCGGACCCTCGATCGACTTGCCGGCCGGACCATCTTCCATGCCGCCGACAAGACGACGGACGAAATCGCCGAGGCGCTCATCCAACTCGCCGGGCGCATCGAGATCGCCCAAAGCCGCGCCTGGTAAAGCTCTCGCCGCCCCGCGGCGCTCGTTTACCCGCTTGGGCCAATGCCGTTTTTTCGCGTGCGCCCCCGCTCGAATTTACCTTTCGGAAACCATAAGCTCCCTAGCCTCCCCCTCGAACGGGGAGGACCAGATGAAGCGCGAGACGACCAATGCCATCCGGACGGTGCTCGAGGAATGGCTTCCGCCCGTCGTCCGGGACTCAGGCGCGATGCGCTGGCTGTTTCGCCGTCACTGGGGCCGGCTGGTCGACGATCTCGAAAGCTTCCGGGCCCGCATCGCCTTCGTCTCCGACGAGGAATATCATTCGATCTACGAGCGGATGCCGCGAGTGCAGGATGAAACGGACAATAGCGAAGCCTGCATTCGCGAGATCAGCAAGTCGATCGTGGGTTCATCGGTGCTCGACGTCGGCTGCGGCACCGGCTTCCTCGTGGACCATCTCGCGCGCGAGCATCCGCGGCGCAAATTCACGGGCCTCGACTTCATCATCGAGGAGGGCACGCGTAGCCGCTTGCCATCGATCACGTTCGTCGAGGGAAAGGTCGAGGCTCTGCCGTTCGCGGACAACAGCTTCGATACGGTCATCTGTACGCATGTGCTGGAGCATGTCCTGGACCTTGCCGGTGCGCTGCGCGAGCTTCGTCGGGTCGCGAGGCGCCGGCTGATCATCGTCGTCCCGCAGGAGCGCGAGTATCGCTTCACCTTCAACCCGCACGTCCACTTCTTCCCTTATCCGCACAGTTTCCTGCGCTACATGACTCCCGTGCCGAGTAACTATCGCTGCGAGTCCGTCGGCCGCGACATTTATTATGTCGAGGTGCCGCCCGCCACGGTTGACGCAGCGGTCCCGGTGCCGTCGCGGCGCAAGGCCGCCGCCTGAGGGCACGCCTTTCCGTCCTATCCCGCTTCAAGACTTGTGGAAAACGCCCGCCGCTCCCTTGGCACGGCTTGAATCCGGGCCTTATACGCTAGGCCAGATGGCCGACCTGTTTTCGTCTTCCGCTTCTTCCACGCCCGACAGCTACGACGCCTCATCCATTGAGGTTCTGGAGGGGCTGGAGCCTGTCCGCCGCCGCCCCGGAATGTATATCGGCGGGACGGACGCTCGGGCGCTCCACCATCTCGCCGCCGAGGTCATCGACAACAGCATGGACGAGGCGGTCGCCGGGCATGCCAGCCGGATCGAGGTGACGCTCGAGCCCGGCAACCGCCTGACCGTCGCCGACAACGGCCGCGGGATCCCGGTCGAGGAGCATCCCAAATATCCCGGCAAGTCTGCGCTCGAGGTCATCATGACCACGCTCCATTCGGGCGGGAAGTTCGAAGGCAAGGCGTACAGCACTTCTGGCGGGCTCCACGGAGTTGGAGTCAGCGTCGTCAACGCGCTGTCGACCGAGACGATCGTCGAGGTCGCCCGCGACAAGCAGCTCTACCGCCAGACTTTCTCGAAAGGCATCGCGACCTCGAAGCTCCAGCAGGTGGGCGCCGCCCCCAACCGCCGCGGAACCACCACCAGCTTCGTCCCCGACCCCGAGATTTTCGGCGCGGACGCCGCATTCTCGCCCGAGCGCCTCTACAAGCTGGCTCGCTCCAAGGCCTATCTCTTCGCCGGGGTCGAGATCCGCTGGCGCTGCGACCCGTCGCTGGCCTCGGCCGACGTACCCGAAACCGCCGTGTTCCAGTTCGCGAACGGCCTCGCCGACCATCTCGCCGAGCAATTGGGCGACCGCCCGTGCGTCACCAACCAGCCCTTCATCGGCAAGCAGGCCTTCCCAAACGACCAGGGCGCAGCGGAATGGGCGGTCGCCTGGCCGCTCTATTCCGACGGCAGCGAAAGCTATTATTGCAACACCATCCCGACCCCCGACGGCGGGACCCACGAAGCGGGCCTTCGAGCCGCTCTGACCAAGGGCATCCGGGCGTTCGGCGAGCTGGTCGCCAACAAGCGCGCCAAGGACATCACCGCCGACGACGTCTTCAACGGCATCGAGCTGATGCTCTCCGTCTTCATCCGCAATCCGCATTTCCAGAGCCAGACCAAGGACCGCCTGACCAGCCTTGAGGCCGCGCGCTTCGTCGAGGCCGCGGTGCGCGATCATTTCGACCATTATCTCGCCGACAATATGGACCGCGGCCGGGCGCTCCTGGGCTCGATCGTCGAGCGGATGGAGGAGCGCCTTCGCCGCCGCGCCGAACGCGAGGTCCAGCGCAAGACCGCGACCAGCGCGCGCAAGCTCCGCCTCCCGGGCAAGCTCACCGATTGCTCGAGCGACGACCCCGAAGGCACCGAATTGTTCATCGTCGAGGGTGACAGCGCCGGCGGCAGCGCCAAGCAGGCCCGCGACCGCAAAACCCAGGCGATCCTCCCCATCCGCGGCAAGATCCTCAACGTCGCCTCGGCAACTGCGGAGAAGATCCGCGCCAACCAGGAAGTCGCCGACCTCCAGCTCGCGCTCGGCTGCGGCACCCGCGACAAGTTCGACGAGAATGCGCTTCGCTACGAGCGGATCATCATCATGACCGACGCCGACGTCGACGGCGCCCACATCGCGACCCTGCTGATGACCTTCTTCTTCCAGGAAATGCCCGAGCTGGTGCGCCGCGGCCACCTCTACCTCGCCCAGCCCCCGCTCT
>JBKPOR010000111.1:0-10981 GCA_046765675.1 Pseudomonadota bacterium | reverse complement strand
GCATGGCTCTATAACGTCGCCAGCCGGGTTGATGGCCGTCGATCCTTCGGCAATATCCTGGAAGACGTCACCGCCGAGTTCGGTGAGCAATTGAATGCCGAAACGACAAGTGCATTTTATGAAATGATGCAGCTCCTCAGCGCGGGCTCAATAGGATCAGGCACTGCGAGTCCATCGAACACCAGGCCAGAGGGCGAGGATGCGTAAGGTCCCCCCTTCGGCATAAGCGCGATTATGAGCTGCCGAATTGCGATCGGCGCAGGGCTTCTCTGACGATCATCCGATCGCCCCATCGGCGCTTGGGCTAGCGGCTCGAAGTCGCCTAATTCACTGCGCCCTGGAATGCGCCGGATGCATTCGTGCCCGCTTGTAGTCTATTGTGGTTTATCGAAACGACGGATGCAGCTAAGTGTTTGATTTTACGGTATTTGAGGTAACTCTTAATCAGCGGGTCCTAGGTTCGAGCCCTAGTGCGTCCACCATAGCCTCACACCATTGCAGCCGCGCGGTGGTGCGCTACCGTTCAAGGATGATGCGGATCCTTTTGGCGATTCTCGCGACGGTCGGGACGCAAGCAGCCTCGGCGGCCGGAATTGCCGCGCTTCCGGCTGGAATCGAAGCGAGCCACGGTCAAACCACGGTCCGGGTCACGGCCTTGTCCCAGTCAATCCTGCGCATTCAAGTCGCACGGGGGACGGCCTTCCCGGAGGACGCCAGCTGGGCCGTGCCGTCTGCGGTCAGGCACCAGCGTACGGACGTGCGTGCGACAGCCGACGGGTTCCGCACCAATGCCCTTGCCGTCACTCTCAATCCCGACAGCTTGCGGCTGACCGTCACGAATTCCGAGGGCAAGGTCATCGTCGATGATGCAACCGAGTCCGTCACCTTCGACGGCGCGCATTTCGCGCTTCGCAAGCAGTTGCCGCTTGGCGAACATATCCTTGGGCTTGGCGACAAGACCGGGAATTTCGACCTGCGCGGCCAGAGCTTCGTCAACTGGAATACCGACGCCTGGGGTTTTCAGCGGGACACCGACCCAATCTATAAATCGATCCCCTTCTATATCGCCGCCGGCGGGTCGGGTGGTGCGTACGGGCTGTTCCTCGACAACAGCTGGCGCAGCTGGTTCGATTTCGGTCATCGCCATGACCAGACGATCGAGATCGGGGCCGACGGCGGCCCGATCGATTATTATGTGATCGCGGGCCCGACGATTCGCGAGGTCGTCCGCCGCTACACCGACCTTACCGGCAAGGCGCCGTTGCCGCCGCTCTGGTCGCTCGGTTTTCAACAGTCGCGTTATAGTTACATGAGCGCCGAGGAGGTTCGGTCGATTGCCGCGCGCCTGCGCTCGGACCGCGTACCCGCCGATGTCATCTGGCTCGACATCGACTTCCAGGACCGCAACCGGCCATTCACTACCAACTCCAAAACATTTCCTGATTTGAAGGGCCTGGCAAGAGATGTGGGCGCTCAAGGGTTCAAGCTCGTTACGATTACGGACCTTCACGTCGCATATGCCCCCAACCAGGGCTACGCACCTTACGATAGCGGTCTCGCCGGCGGTCATTTCCTCAAGAGCCCCGACGGCAGCACTTATGTGGCGCCTGTCTGGCCTGGTCCCTCGGTATTTCCCGATTTCACTAGTGCCGCGAGCCGCGCCTGGTGGGGCTCTCTCTACAAGCGGTTCGCCGATGATGGAGTCGCCGGCTTCTGGAACGATATGAACGAACCGGCGATCTTCGACACACCTACCAAGACGATGCCGGTCGATACCGTGCACCGGATCGAAGGCTTCGGATTTGCAACTCGGGCCGCAAGCCATTCCGAGGTGCACAACGTATACGGCATGGAAAACAGCCGGGCGACGTTCGAGGGGCTTCAGAAGCTTCGCCCCAACGTCCGTCCGTTCGTCATGACCCGTGCCAGCTATGCAGGAGGTCAGCGCTATGCGGTGACGTGGACCGGGGACAACAGCTCGACCTGGGACCATCTGAAGCTCGCAGTCCAGCAGATGCTGAGCCTTGGCCTGTCGGGCTTCGCCTGGTCGGGTGCCGACGTTGCGGGCTTCATCGGGGGCGCGAGCCCCGAGCTGATGACCCGCTGGTATGAGATTGCGGCCTTTACGCCGGTGTTCCGGAGCCATTCGGCCAACGACGCTCCACGCGCCGAACCCTGGGTCGACGGACCTCAGCATCTGGCGCTGCGGCGCCGCTTCATCGAGGAACGCTACCGGCTTCTACCCTATCTTTACGCCGTCGCCGAAGGCAGCGCGCGCACGGGCGATCCGGTCATGCGGCCGACCTTCTACGACTATCCGCAAATGCAGAATGCGCCGTGCGATCAGTCGATGGCCTTCACGCTCGGCACCGACCTGCTCATTGCCGCCTCGCCAAAGCCCGAGCAGCCGCGGCCTTACGATATCTGCCTGCCAGGCAAGGGCTGGTACGACTATTGGTCCGGCATGCCCGTACCGGACCAGAAAATCTCCGAGACTCCGCGGTTGGACCGTCTTCCCGTGTTCGTCCGTCCGGGCGCGATCATCGCCAAGCAACCGCTCGTTCAAAGCACGGCGGAAACGCCGAGGGGATCGCTTCAACTCGACGTGTATCCGGGTGAGGACTGCCGCGGCGATCTCTACCTCGACGATGGCGTCAGTGTCCGCGGCCGAAGCCTTCGACAGCGTGTCAGCTGCGTGGCGACGGCGGGCGGCATTTCGCTGCGCTTCGAAAAGCGCCAAGGTTCCTATCGGCCATGGTGGAAATCGATCGCGGTGACGGTTTACGGCCAGAGACCTGCGCGAAAGCTCATTCCCGACCAGCCGCGCGCCGCGACGATCCAAATCGCCCGATGAGGCATCCGTCCAAGGCTCGCCTGCTGCTGTTCGCCTTCGGCGACTTCGCCTTCAATCTCTACTGGCAGAGCGTCATGCTCTTCCTCCTCTTCTATTATACCGATGCGGTGAGCCTGCGGATCGCCGTCGCTGCCACGATCTACACGATCGCGTCCGTATGGGACGGGATTGCGAACTTCCTCGCGGGAATCGTCGTCGATCGCAGGCAGAGCGAGATCCGCTATGGGCCTTTGCTGGCCGCCGGATCAGTTCCGCTCGGAATTGCCTTCGTGCTCGCTTATCTTCCGCCGGCGCTGCCAGGCTTGCTCGGCGCTACGATCGTCCTTGCGGGGCAGCTCCTGTTTCGTACGGCATATGCCGCGACCAACGTGCCCTATCTCGCAATGACGGCCCGAGTCAGCCCGGACGCCGGAGATCGCGCCCTGGTGGCGGGAATGCGAATGCTCTTCGGCACTAGCGCGGCCGTCATCGTCGCTCTCGGGACGGTCCCGATCGGAAAGTGGCTTACCGGATCGTCGGATGCGCCGCGGACCTACCTCGCCGCGGCAGTGATCTTCGCAGGGATTGGCGCGGCGATCATGATCCTGGTCGGAACGACCTATCGCGACTGCGCGATGGCAGAGCGGCCGGCGCCTGGAAATGTAAAGGCGGCCCTCACCAGCCTCGCGCGCAATCGCGCCTTCGTCGCTCTCAACTCGGCAATGATTTTTATGATCGTCGCTGTGACCGTGCTCGGGAAATCCGTCCTCTATTATTTCAAATATGTCCTCAGCGACCCCCAGGCGGGCCAGCTGGCGCTTGCTTCGATCAGCGCGGTGAGCGCGATTGCCATTCCGGTGTGGATGCTTGCCGGACGGTTCGTAGGACTTCGGACCTTATGGCTCGTCGCGACCACGCTCGCGATGTTCGGTCTCGCCGCATTCGCGGTGAGCGACGTGCGAACTCCGGCGGGGATGCAGCTATTCCTGATTGCCATGCAGGTGATCATCGTCGGACTACACTTCGTCTTCTGGGCGATGCTTCCAAACACGATCGAATATGGCGAACGGGAAACCGGCCTGCATGTGGAAGGCGCCGTTTTCGGGGTCGCCGCCTTATTGCAGCGCATCGCCATTGGAATTGCGACGGCCATCCTCGGCTGGACCTATGCCACCTCGGGCTATGTCGCCAATGTCCGACAGAGCGCGGAAATGCTCGCGAGCATGCGGACCACAGTTGCCGTCGTCCCGCTGGCCTTTCTCGCGCTTTCGAGCCTGGCGATGCTGTTCAATCCGCTCGGGCGCAGAACCCACGCTCGAGTTCGAGTGGCGGAAGCCGCAACCTAAGCGGTCAGCTCGAACGTGCCGTGGACGCCATCGCTTTCGGCCGATGGAGCGACCCACACATCGAAGATTCCAGGCTCGACGATGGGCCGATTCTCGCGACCGTAGAAAGCGAGGTCGGCCGCGCGCAGCGTGAATCGAACGATTTCCGACTGGCCCGGCGCGAGAGAGATCTTGCGGTACGCCTTCAGTTCGCGAACGGGGCGGGTTACGCTCGCGGTCCGGTCATGCACATAGAGCTGAACGACTTCCTCGGCCACTCGGCGCCCGCGATTCGTGACCCGGGCAGTGATGGCGATCTCACCCTTCGCCGGCAGGGTCTGTGAGCCGAGAGCGAGGTCCGAATAGTCGATCTTGCCGTAAGTGAGCCCATGCCCGAACGGATAGAGCGCGCTGTTCGGGATCCCGCGGAAATGCGCTTTATATGCCTCCAGCGGACCAAGCGGATTGGGCCGCCCGGTGCTCTTGTGCGCATAATGATAAGGCTCCTGCCCCGATGCGCGTGGGAAGCTCGCGGGCAGCCGCCCGGACGGGCTGTATTTGCCGAACAGGATGTCCGCGATCGCATGGCCGGTCTCAGTCCCGAGGAACCAGGTCGCGAGGATTGCCTGGGCATTCGCGACCGCACCCTCGAGCGCGAGCGCGCGACCGTGCTTGAGCACGACGACGATCGGCTTTCCGGCAGCCGCCACCGCTTCCGCAAGCCGCTGCTGAGGTTCGGGAACGACGATATCGGTGCGCGATTGCGCTTCGCCGGACATGCCCTGGCCTTCGCCGATGGCGAGAATGACGATGTCTGCCTCGCGCGCTGCCGCAACCGCCTGCTCGATTCCGCCCGCCAGCGGCTCCTCGACGCCGGAGCCCTGGGCAACGATGAGGCCGCCTTTATTCGAAATCGCGCCGCGGATACCCGTCGCCAGGTCCACCGCCTTGGCATCGTCGCCATAGACGCACCACGGGCCGACGAGGTCGTGCTGCCCACTCGCGAACGGACCAATCAGCGCGATCCTCTTGCCCGCCCTCGGCAGCGGCAGGAGGTCGCCATCATTCTTCAGGAGCACGATTGCCTTGCGTCCAGCCTCGCGCGCCAGCGCGCGCGTCGCCGGCAGCATCGAGCGCGCGGCCTCGCGTTTCTCGTCGATCCGGCGAAATGGATCGTCGAACAGTCCGAGCATGGCCTTCATGGCCAGCACCCGGCGGACCGATTGGTTGAGAACGGCCTCCGGAACCTCTCCCTTTCGCACAAGGTCCGGGAGGTGCTGTCGATAGAGCCCACTCTGCATGCTCATGTCGACTCCGGCGAGGAGCGCCAACCGGGCGGCGTCGCGCCCGTCCTTGGCGAAGCCGTGAGCGATCATTTCCTCATCGCCCGTGTAATCGGAGACGACGAAGCCTTGGAAACCCCATTCGCTCCGAAGCAGATCGGTCATTAGCCAGCGGTTGCCGGTAGATGGGACTCCGGAAATCTCATTGAACGACGCCATCGCCGATAGCGCTCCTGCGTCGAACCCGGCTTTGTATGGCTGCAGGTAGACTTCCCGAAGCGTACGCTCCGACAGGTCGACGGTGTTATAGTCGAGCCCGGCCTCCGCACCGCCATAAGCCGCGAAATGCTTGATGCATGCCAACATATGAGCGGTCGATTTCAGGTCCGGTCCCTGGAAGCCGCGCACGCGTGCTGCTGCGAACAGCCGGCCGAGAAGCACGTCTTCGCCGCCGCCTTCGACCCCCCGTCCCCAGCGCTGGTCGCGAGCCACATCGACCATTGGCGAGAAAGTCCAGTCGATACCCGCCCCAGCCGCCTCGAATGCCGCGGCTTCGGCGGTCCTTCGAGCAAGTTCGGGCTCGAAGCTCGCCACCTCCGCCAGCGGCACCGGAAAAATGGTCCGATGGCCGTGAATGATGTCCGCGGCAAAGATGAGCGGAACTTTCAAACGCGAGTCTTTGACGGCCGCGATCTGGAGGATCCGCGCCATTCGCGCGCCGTTGCCGTTGAAGACTCCAGTCAGCAGGCCCTGCCGCGCTTCCTGGACCTGTTGCGGGAAGCTCGAACCTTCGCTCGGCGGGTTCAGCGCTGTCGCGATCCCACCACCCCAGGCCGATGCCATCAGGCTTAGCTGTCCCGCCTTCTCCTCCAGAGTCATGCGACCAATGAGGTCGTCCACGATTCCCGGTACGGTAAACTTTCCGGCAGCATCGATCATGGCCCGGGCGGGACTGGCCAGCCAGGCCGCGACCGCACCCACGCCCATCATGGCGGCTCGCCGCGAAATGCGCATGTCCAGCATGGCTTCCCCTGCTCTGCGTCAGGCGATCCTTGACGCTCGATGTAACCGGTTACATGGCCGAGCAACGAACCATTTGCAATCGGTCGTGATCGCGGTCTTGATAGCGCAAATCGGTTGAGGGAGACCATGGCAGAAGCGACCATCCGCGACGTTGCGCGCCACGCGGAGGTTTCCGTGGCTTCGGTCTCACGTGTGCTCAACCACCTCGACAACGTCAGCGAGGCGACCAAGGCCCGAGTCATGGCGGCCGTCGACGCGCTCGGCTACGTCCCTCACGCCGGAGCGCGAAGCCTCAGCCTTGCTCGAACCGGCGCCATCGGCGTGGTGCTTCCCAACCTGCACGGCGAATTCTTCTCCGAGCTCGTGCGAGGAATGGACCAATTGGCAACCGTCCGCGGCTATCTCCTGCTTTTGTCGAACATGCACGCCGAGCGAGGAACGGCCGAGGCGGTGCTCAAGGCCATGCGCGGGCGGGTCGACGGACTGGTCGTCATGGCCCCGCACCTGGAAGACGAACAGTTCGCAACCGCACTCCCCCGCGGTACTCCGGCCGTTCTGGTCAACACGCGCACGAACGTCGGCGGCCGGCCCAGCATTCACCTGGACAACGCAGCGGGGGCGAGCGCCGTCGCCGACCATTTCGTGTCGATCGGCCGGCGGCGGATCGTTCACATCGCCGGTCCCATGGGGAATATCGACGCAGAGGAGCGTGCCGAAGCGTTCAAGATTGCGCTGATGCAGCATCCAGACGTTCAATTCGAAACAATACAAGGCAACTTCCACGAAGAATCCGGAACCGCAGCCGCTGAAACATTGATTCGAACCGGTCAGCGGTTCGACGCGATTTTCGCCGGAAACGACATGATGGCCATTGGCGCACTGGAGCCCCTTCGACGCGCCGGCCTCATGGTTCCCGAGGACGTTGCCGTCGCCGGATTCGATGACGTTCCGCTCGCGAGTCATCTCGGACTGACGACCGTTCGAGTCCGCATGGCGGAGCTCGGGGAGCGGGCGATCGAGCGACTGATCCTGATGCTCGAGGGCGAGGATGACGGCGCCGACGAGCTGCATACTCCAGAGCTGGTGGTTCGAACTTCAACGGTCGCGGAATAGTCGTGCTCACGTTCGATCGCCGCCAAGTGCTGAAGAACTCCTCGCTCCTGCTTGCTGGTGCAGCGACCGGGGCACCCACATTCGCGCTGCCTGGAACGGGGCGGATCGCCCTCCCCGCTTTCTACGAGGAGATCGAGCAGCGGACGTTCCGTTTCTTCTGGGACACCGTAAACCGCAAGAACGGGCTCGTCCCCGACCGCTGGCCGACGCCCGCCTTCTCGAGCATCGCGGCCGTCGGCTTTGCGCTTCCCGCATATGCCGTGGGCGCTGAACGCGGCTGGTGTTCACGGACCGAGGCTCGGGATCTCACGCTGAGGACGCTGCGCTTCTTCTGGAACGCGCCGCAAGGGCCGCAGCGCACGGGGATCACCGGGCACAGGGGCTTCTTCTACCACTTCCTCGATCTGCAGAGCGGCATTCGCCATCGCGACGTCGAGCTGTCCAGCGTCGACACGACCATCCTGCTGATGGGATTTTTGTTCGCCGGGCAATATTACGACCGGGACGATTCCTCCGAGCGCGAGATCCGGGCCTTGTCGCGGAAGCTCTACGACCGGGCGGACTGGAATTTCTTCCGTTCGGACGGGCGGCGCGCGATCTCGATGGGCTGGCATCCCGAAAGCGGGCTGATCCCCGCCAACTGGGTCGGCTTCAACGAAGGAATGTTCGTCAACATCCTCGCACTCGGCTCGGCGAGTCATCCAGCGCCCGCCGACCTGTGGGAGCAATGGACGTCAAATTATCCTGAATTCTGGCGAGGCGAAGGCGACACTCGGCATGTCGGCTTCGGCCCACTGTTCGGCCACCAGTACAGCCATATCTTCATCGATTTCCGGGGCATAAGCGATGCGGTCATGCGGCAGGCCGGGATCGATTATTTCGAGAACAGCCGGCGCGCGACCTACTCCAACTGGACCTGGTGCAGTGTCAACCGAATGGGCTGGGAAGGTTATTCGGGCAGGCTGTGGGGCCTCACCGCGTGCGACGGGCCCGGAAATTTCCAGCTAAGGTACAAGGGCAAAAAGCGGCAGTTCTTCGGCTATGCGGCGCGCGGGCCGCTGACCGAGCCCGAGGGGCGCGACGACGGCACGATCGCCCCGACGGCGGCGCTTGGATCGCTACCCTTCGCGCCCGAGATCGTACTGCCATGCGCCGAAGCGCTGCTGAAGCAGCCCGGGCTGTTCGACCTTCATGGGTTCAAGGACAGCTTCAACCCGAGCTTCACTTTTACCGATGTGAAGGTCGAAACCGGAACCGTGGACCCGAAACGCGGATGGGTTGCGACCGATTACCTCGGGATCGACCAGGGGCCGATCCTGCTCCAGGCGGCCAATTATCGAGACGATTTCGTGTGGCGCTACATGCGCCGGGTCCCCGCTATCCGCCGCGGCTTGCTGCGCGCTGGATTTACCGGTGGATGGCTCAGCGGATCGGAACAACGCGGCTGAGCCTGGACACGCCGCTTTCGTTAAAGGCCTCGACCGCCACCCAATAGCGTACTCCGACATTGAGCGAGCGCAGGTCCTTCCGGAGTGCTTCGCTATTGCCGAGCTCGTCGGCCCAAAGCTGGTGCGTCAGAGTGAGCCGGTCCGGACGGATTCCGAAACGGAGGTTGTAGCCGAGTGCGCCGGGCACCTTCGCCCAACGGATCGTCGCATTACGCTGGTCCGGTTGCCGCTGGGCACCGATGCCCGACGGAGCGGATGGCGCGTTGCCGCCCGCGCTTCCAAACACTCTGATATCGCTGATCGCGAGGTTCGCCGCTCCGACATGCCCGTGAACGTAGCGGATGAAGCGAGCACGGATGGGCTGAGGCAATTCGAAATAAGCGTTCGGCCGATCGCGCCTCGGCGGCTCCGTCCGCGCCGACGGTTGCCAGCTCTGCCCATCCACCGAGCTCTGCAGCTCGAATTCCGTGTAAATGTCCGGCGCATCGGCGAAGCGCCCTGATTTGTAATCCGCGAAATTGACCTGGACGGAGCGGACCGTCTTTGGCGCGCCGAGGTCGACGGTCAGAGTCTCGCCCGGCTTGTTCGAGGCCGCGACCCAGAAGGTCTGCGGGTTCTCGTCGGTCACCCGGCTGGCCGCGAATTCGCCCATCGTCGAAGATGCTGCGGCGGACTTGCGATAGGAAAGGAGCATCCAGCCGGTGAACAGGCTGTTGGGGTCCGCGATCCTGCCGGTAGGAACATATTGCGGAAAATCGCCGAAGCGCGATGAGGACCAGAATTGCCCGTCGCGTTCGAACTTGGCCGGGAACATGTTGATCCGGCGCTCGAACGTCCAGTTGTAACCGATCCACGGAGTCCCCGTGTTCCACCAATTGCCGTACCGGTCGTCGAAGGTCGAACCGTGGCCCGCGCCGTGCACGAAGCCGCCCGGCTTGTAGGCGATCGGATTGTAGTCTGCATATTTGAACGGCCCGAGCGGCTTGTCCGACACATAGGTGCCGTTCGCATAGACGTTGAATTCGGTTCCCGGCGCCCCGTACTGAAGATAGTAGCGTCCGCCGTGCTTGGTCATCCAGGCGCCTTCCACATAAGGCCTGGTCGGCTGCCCGTTGGCGAGCAGCCCATTATGGTCCTGTCCGAACCGCTCCCAGCCGTGCTTTTCGGGGTCGAGGTTGAACATCGGCTCGGCGCGAGACTGGTAAATCAGCTTGCCGTCTTCGAACGCGACCTTCTGGCCGTAGATCGGGAAAACGTTGGACGAGCCCCAATAGAGATACCATTGGCCGTCGTCGTTCTTGAACAGTCCTGGATCCCACGGTCCGGGCGGCACTTCACCAGGCTTCATCTGCTCCGGCGGCTTGTCGACCCCGCCCGGTAGCTCCGGCATCTGCCGGACCAGGAAATCCAGCTGGCCCGTTTCGGGCGCCGTCGACACCAGGATCGATCCCGGTCGCGTAAAGGATATCGACGGCATGAGGATGAGGCGGTCACCGTCGGAAACGGCCGCGGGCGCGACGATCCCACCGAAGGGCCATTTGCTGGGCGTGATGAAGCTCCAGTGCATGAGGTCCGTCGAGCGCCAGTAGCCGTCTGCCAGAGTCAGAAAGAGGTAGTAGGCGTCCTTGTGCCGAACGACCGCGGGATCGGCAGCGGTGCGATAGCTTATGCCCTGGTAGGTCTGCTCCCAATTGTAGCGATAATCGATGTCGAGGGGGTTGATGTAGGTGCGCTGTGCAGCTTGCGCGGGACTTGCGAACACCACCATCATCAAAGCCACCGGAACGTCACGTCGCAATGACGGCATGCGCCCTCTCCTCATTTGCCGCGCACGAAGATGTTCGCGGTCAGCCGACCTTCTTTAGGGTCGACGCTGAAGCTCATATCTGCGGGAATAATGCCCGAATGGAGCAGGCTGCCCTGGTAGATGATCATTCGGTCGGGCGCCGCTTCGAC
>JBKPOR010000110.1:0-7921 GCA_046765675.1 Pseudomonadota bacterium | reverse complement strand
AATATCTCATTGCGCTGCGCCAGCACGGCCATTTCGGAAAGGCCGCCGAGGCTTGCTTCGTCACTCAATCGACCCTCTCGGCGGGCTTGCGCGAGCTCGAGACTTCGCTGGGGATCATATTGGTCGAGCGCACGCGGCGCGTCGTTCGGTTTACGGCGCTGGGCGAAAAGATCGCCGACAAGGCGGTTCGCGTGTTGCGCGAGTCAGAGGAACTCGCCGAGTTGGCGCGGGCGGAGGGCAAACCGCTTCATGGCGAGCTCCGCATGGGAGTGATCCCGACCATCGCGCCGTTCCTTCTGCCGGCCATGCTGCCGCGTCTTCGCAAGCAGTGGCCCAGCCTCAAGCTCTATTTGCGCGAGGAGACCAGCCAGGCGGCGTGCGAGGCCCTCCATCGCGGCCAGCTCGATTGCGTGCTTCTTGCGCTACCTTATCCGTGCGGCGACGTCGAAGCGGCTCCGCTGCTGGACGACCGGTTGTTCATCGCCTTCCCCGATGGCGAGGCGCCGGGCGCCTCGGCGGTCGAAGTGGACTCCATCGACGAAAACCGGATGCTCCTGCTTGAGGACGGGCATTGCCTCAAAGACCATGCACTCGCGGCCTGCAATCGCCCGGACCTGCGCGCCCACGCCGCCATGATGGGGACGTCGCTCCATACGCTCGTCCAGATGGTCGACAACGGGCTGGGGCTGACGTTCATTCCCGCAATGGCCATCGAGGCGGGAATTCTGGAGGGGACGCGGGTCAATGCGAGACCGCTTCGCTCAGATCATGGCTTCCGCCGAGTCGCCTTGATCTGGCGCCGATCGAGCGCTCGGGAGAACGAATTCCAGCTGCTCGCTGGCGCGCTCCGGCGGATCATCCAGGATCTCGTTCCCGAAATCGACGTAAAGGCGCTCGAGCCGGCCTGATTTTCGTAGCGGCCATCGCCGCGGCGCCCCCGGGGGAGTGGGGAGGGGGTGGAGCGCCGCGGCGGGCCGAGCCCGGATTAGCCCGCCGGTTCGAGCTCGCGCTCGGTGGCGGTGTCCTGGGCGGTGTTGCGGGGGAGATCGAAGCGGTCGGCGTTCATCACCTTGGTCCAGGCCTTGATGAAGTCGCGCACGAACTTTTCCTCGTTACCGTGCTCGGCATAGACTTCTGCGGTGGCACGCAATTGGCTGTTCGAGCCGAAGATGAGGTCGGTCCGGCTCGCGCGCCATTTCTCCTGCCGCCCGCCGCGGTCGTAGCCGATGAACTCCTCGTCGCCGCTCTCGTCGACCACTTCCCAGAAGGTGTCGTTGTCGAGCAGGTTGACGAAGAAGTCGTTGGTCAACTGACCCTTGCGGCTGGTGAACACGCCGAGGGGCTCGTCCCTGTAGTTGGCGCCGAGCACGCGCA
This sequence comes from Pseudomonadota bacterium, assembly GCA_046765675.1. Taxonomy (GTDB): domain Bacteria; phylum Pseudomonadota; class Alphaproteobacteria; order Sphingomonadales; family Sphingomonadaceae; genus Sphingomicrobium. Next base: position 6,547 of record JBKPOR010000110.1, on the reverse strand, counting down.
GGCCGCCTAGAAGGACGGTCAATTCCGGCGCCGAGAGCCCAAGCAGCGAGGCGCGGTCGACCAGCAGCTCCTCGGTCCGCACCGAGTGCTTGGTCTTGAGGTAGTTGCGGAACCCGTCAGCCGCGGGCTCCATGACCGCGAAGCTGTCGACATCCGTCCAGTCCTGGCTCGCGTCGCCGCGGCCCCCGGTGAAGGGAACTTCGACGCTGAAGCCGGCGTCCCTTGCAGCCTTCTCGACCGCTGCAGTGCCGGCCAGCACGATCGCGTCGGCCATCGACAGCGACCCACGCAGCTCGTCGACCTTGGCGAGGATCTTGCCCAGTTCCTCGGGCTCGTTGATCGCCCAGTTGCGCTGCGGCTCCAGGCGGATCCGGGCGCCGTTGGCGCCGCCGCGGTGGTCCGACTTGCGGTACGTCGACGCCGAGGCCCAGGCGGTCTTCACCAGCTGGCCGATGCTGAAGCCCGCGTTCAGGATCTTGTCCTTGAACGCGCGGATGTCCGCATCGGTAGGGGCGGCGCCAGCCGGAACCGGATCCTGCCAGATCAGATCCTCTTGCGGGACTTCGGGTCCGAGGTAACGCACCTTCGGGCCCATGTCGCGATGCGTCAGCTTGAACCAGGCCCGAGCGAAGGCGTCCTTGAACGCCTGGTGATCGTTGCGGAATTTCTCCGAAATCTTGCGGAATTCGGGGTCCATCTTCAACGCCATGTCGGCCGTGGTCATCATGGTCGGAACGCGCTTCGACGGGTCGTGCGCCGCCGGCGCCATGTCTTCCGGCTTCTGATTGATCGGCTGCCACTGCTGCGCGCCAGCGGGCGAACGAACCAGCTCATACTCATAGTCGAGCAGCAGCCGGAAATAATTCTCCGACCATTGCGTCGGCGTGTTCACCCATGAACCCTCGATGCCGCTGGTTATCGTATGTTCGCCCAACCCGCTTTCGTGCGCGCTTGCCCAGCCGAGGCCCTGAAGCGTGATGTCGGCTCCCTCGGGCGCGACGTCGACCAGGCTCGGGTCGCCTGCGCCGTGCGCCTTGCCGAAGGTGTGGCCGCCGGCGGTAAGCGCCACCGTCTCTTCGTGATTCATCGCCATCCGCTCGAACGTTATCTTGATGTCGCGCGCGGATTGCAGCGGATCTGGGTTTCCGCCCGGACCTTCGGGATTGACGTAAATGAGGCCCATCTGGATCGCCGCCAGCGGATGCTCCAGCTCCATTTCTCGATCGGGCTGAATGCGCGTTTCCTCCGCCGCGACCCATTGCTCCTCGGCGCCCCAATAGACGTCGCGCTCAGGCTCATAGATGTCCCTGCGGCCGCCACCGAAGCCGAAGATGGGGCCGCCCATCGATTCGACCGCCACGTTGCCGGCGAGGATGAACAGGTCGGCCCAGCTGATGTTCTTTCCGTATTTCCGCTTGATCGGCCACAACAGCCGCCGAGCCTTGTCGAGATTGCCGTTGTCCGGCCAACTGTTGAGCGGGGCAAAGCGCTGGTTCCCAGAGTTGGCTCCGCCGCGGCCGTCCGCCGTGCGGTACGTGCCGGCGGCGTGCCACGCCATGCGAATGAAGAAGGGGCCGTAATGTCCGTAGTCGGCCGGCCACCACGGCTGGCTGTCGGTCATTAGCGCGGTCAAGTCGCGTTTGAGCGCCTGGTAATCGAGGGCCTTGAACGCCTCGGCATAGTCGAAGTCTTCGCCAAAGGGATCGGGGGAGACACCGCCCTGGTGGAGAATCTCAACGGGAAGCGATTCGGGCCACCAGTCGCGGTTCGTTCGCCCAAGCAGGGAACGCACTGTGGTTGGCCGGTCCACTGGGCACCCACCGCCCATCGATTCGCCCGTCTTTGCGTCCATTGTCCTCGTCCTTCCGAAAGTCGTGAAGGCGACGCTAGGCCGCCGTCGCAATTGCCGGAAACGAGGAAAGTTCGTCAGTGAAAGTCGGAAAATCGATTAGTTACTCCAGGTGCCGGAGGCCGGTCCGGAGGTAATCGTAGCCGGTGACGAGCGTGAGACCCGCCGCGAGCCACAGGCTAACGAGGCCGACGAGATGAATCCAAGCCTGGGCCGGAAGGGCTCCGCCGAGGATCAGGGCGCCGAGCGAGACCAGCTGGAAGGTCGTCTTCCACTTGGCGAGCCAGCTGACCGGGATCGACACCCTGAGCTCGGCGAGGAATTCGCGGAGGCCCGAGACGATGATCTCGCGCAGCATGATGACGATCGCCGGAATGACGTTGAAGTCCTGGATGATCGGCGCATCGCCGTCGGCCCTTCGGCTCGCCATCAGCATGATGATCACCGCCGCGACCATGATCTTGTCGGCGATCGGATCGAGGAACTGGCCGAGCTTGGAGATTTGCCCGTGGGCGCGGGCGAGATAGCCGTCGAAATAGTCCGTTATGCCGACGATACAGTACAGAATGAAGGTGATCGCATAATCCCAGGGCGCCGGTTTCCACAGCAGGAAGACGAGGATCGGCACCGCGAAGATGCGCGAGAGCGTCAACAGGTTGGGCAGCGACAGCATCGTTCTTGGACAGGGGTGGTTATAGGGTTTGGCCTCATCCGCAAAGCTGGCTATGCCTCTCCGCCAACGTCCATGGCACCCGGCGCGCTACTTCCTTGATTCAGAACGTCACTCATCTGCTGCGTGCGCGGCGGTTCCTGCCCCTGTTTTCGACGCAGTTCCTCGGTGCGTTCAACGACAGCTTGTTCAAGCAGGCCGTTGTGTTGTTCGTCACCTATCAGCTGCTCAAGGACCCGGCCAAGGAGTTCGTGTTCAGCGCCATCGCGCAGGCGCTGTTCATCCTGCCTTTCTTCCTTCTCTCAGCACTCTCGGGACAACTTGCCGACGACCACGACAAGGCGCGGTTGATCCGGATCGTTAAGCTCGCCGAGATTGGAATCATGATCGTCGGCGGAGCGGGGATCATGCTTGCCAACCAGATGCTGATGCTCGCAGCTGTCCTTGCGATGGGGGTGCACTCGACCTTCTTCGGGCCAATCAAATACGCGATCCTCCCCCAGCACCTTCAAAAAGATGAAGTCTTGGGCGGGACCGGACTGGTCGAAGCCGGCACCTATCTCGCAATCCTCGGGGGAACGATCCTGGCAGGAGTTCTCGCGCCGAATCCGCCCGTTGCGGCGCTCGCTACAGTCGGAATTGCCGTCCTGGGCTACCTTGCCGGCCGCCAGGTTCCGCCGGCGCCGCCAGCGGCCGAACGAATCCCCTTCAACTGGCACATCATTCATGCGTCGATCGAGCTGGTGCGCGCGACACTCCACATCCGCCGGCTGTTCCTCGCAATCCTCTCGATCAGCCTGTTCTGGGCGATCGGGGCGGTCCTGATCGCGATTTTCCCGCCGCTGGTGAAAAATGTGCTCGGCGCCGACGAGCGCGTTGCGAGCCTCTTCATCGGTATCTTTTCAGTCGGAATCGCGATCGGATCGATCGCCATCAACCGGCTGCTCAAAAGCGAGGTCTCCGCGCGTTTTGCGCCGGCTTCCGTCATGGCGATGGGCGTGTTCGTGCTGCTTCTTCGTTTCGTCGCCGGAGCTTGGGACAAGCACATGGATACCCACCTGACCACGCTCGGAAATTTCCTGATGCATCCGATGGCGGGACTGATGATCGTCGCGCTGCTGGGCATGGCGATTTCGGGCGGAATGTTCGTCGTCCCGCTCTACGCTTTCCTGACAACGACGGTGCCGAGGACCGAAACGGCGCGAACTGTGGGAGCAAACAACATCGTCAACAGCGGCGCGATGGTTGGCGGGCTTGTTCTTTCCATCGGCCTTGGGTTCGTCGGGGTTGGAACCGCCGACCAGCTATTCCTGATCGCCGCGATGTGCCTGGCGTCGGCCTGGCTCGGATGGAAGCTTCACCTCGCCTGCGATTAGGTTCAGGCGAGGAAGGCCGAGACGAAGACGAACCCCGCCAGAAACGTAATTGCGAACAGTTTGAGATCGTCGAGGGTTTGCGAGTGATGTGGCAAAGGCGCGGGCGACAGTTCGCGCGGCGCCCGGCGACCGAATGCGCGTGGACCGACCCGCGCAGCGCGCCTCGGGCACGTGCGCGCACGGCGATCGCTGAATCCTTCGCGAGCAATGGGCTTTCGAACGAGCTGCATGGCAAAACCTTAACGCGGCTTTTACCATGATCACAACTATCTTGGCCGGCACGGGTGCCCGGTTCGTCCCACGATGGGACTTGGACCTGGATCGCTGTCTAAAGGAAGGCTCAGCCGACGGCGCTGAGCGGGCGCTGGTCGGTTCGATGGGCCCGCGACGCGAGAAGCTCGGAGGCTTGCTCGCCCGGCATCGCCTTGCCGAAGTACCAGCCCTGCCCGACCTGGCAACCGAGCATCACGACCGCGTCAAAGGCGGCCTCATTTTCGATCCCCTCCACGCACACCGGAACCGAAAGCGCGCTCGCCAAAGTCGTGACAGCGCGAATGATCGCCAAGTTTTCCTTGTTGTGGTGGATGTTGGTCACGAAGCTGCGGTCGATCTTGATCACGTCGAACGGCAGCGAGCGTAGGTGCGATAGCGACGAGAAGCCCGTACCAAAATCATCGAGCGCAAGGCGGACGCCCTGGTTCTTCAGGCTGGTTACGATCGATCTTGCGAGCTCCATGTCCGCGAAGAGTGAGCTCTCAGTGACCTCGACCATCAGCCGGTCGGCCGGGAAGCCGCTTTCCGAAAGCATCCGAACAATGCGTTGAGCGAGCCAGCCGTCGCCGAACTGGGTCGGCGAGATGTTGACCGAGATTTTGATCGTCGGGTCCCAGGTGGCCGACAGTCGAAGCGCTTCACCGATTACCTGTTCGGACAGCCGCCCAATCACTCCGATCTCTTCAGCGATCGGAATGAAAACGTCTGGGGCGATGATCCCTGAAAGCGGGTGATTCCAGCGCGCGAGGACTTCGAACCCGACGATCTCGCCTGTGCCGAGATCGACTTGCGGCTCGAAAAACGGAATGAACTGCCCGTGTTCGAGCCCGAACCGGATTCCTTGCTCGATCTCGCCCTGGGCGACGAGCGCCCGTTCCATTCCTGCGTCGAACCACACCGGGCGTGCCACGCGCCCGCTTTTTGCCCGGTCCATGGCGATATCGGCGCGCCGCAGGAGATCGGGGATGCGCACGTCCGTCGCTGGCGTGGCGGCGATCCCGGCGAAGGCGCCGACCTGGATCATGCGCTCATCGATTAGATATGGCCTGGTGATCGCCCGAAGCGCAGCCTCGGCGATCAAATCGGCGCGCGCCAATTCGCCTGGAGTAAGGGCAAAAGCGACGGCAAATTCGTCGCCGCTGAGACGCGCGATGACCGAAGCCGCTCCCAGCGTTTCGTTGAGAGAGCTTGCGATCTCACGCAGCAAGCTGTCGCCGGTATCATAGCCGTGCTGGTCGTTGACCGTCTTGAAGCGGTGGATCTGGATCGAAACGATTGCCAGATGTTCGCCGCGCTCGCGAGCGGTCTTGGAAAGCGCATCGGCGTTGTCGGCGAAACCCTTGCGGTTGTAGAGGCCCGTAACGGGATCCGTACTTGCGAGAACCGCCGCCCGACGTTCGCCGTCGGCCCGCAGCTCGGCTTCGTGTTGAAGATCGACATAACGCCGCCAGCCGAACAGGATCAGGACGACGTTGAGCGTGAGCGCCGTACTGGCGATGCGAATATCGGCTCCGAACTGCGGCCCGGCGATACGCATGTAATTGAAGAACGAGCTGCCATTCCAAACCAGCAGCAGGACCGCCGAGATCAGAATGGTAAGGATAATAGCCTCGCGACGCGCATTCAGGAGGCGCGAGCGCTGGGGACGCGTTTCGCTTTGCTGGTCGGACGCAGGTACCACTCGCGCGAATTTAGCCTGCGAACGCTTAATAAATTATCCCACCGAAATGGAGGGAATCACCGGGTTTTTCCAAATGCGGTAAATGCGTTCGAATCCGCTGGCCTTGAGGAGCGGCTCGAATTCGCCTCGCTTCGGATCGCGATGCTCGTCTGTCCCCCGGACAGGCTGCGCTTCGCGCCTCGCTTCGCTTTGGATCGCGATGCTCGCCTGTCCCCCGGACAGGCTGCGCTTCGCGATGGTGCGGACGGCGGGACTCGAACCCGCACGCCCATTAGGGGCAGAAGATTTTAAGTCTCCAGCGTCTACCGGTTCCGCCACGTCCGCCAGCGACATCGCCATGCTCGGCTGTCCCGCAGGACAGGCCGCGCGCGGCGATCATAACATGCCGCCGCCGTTCCCGTCGTTCAGGTTGAGCCGTTCGCGCATTTCCTTGCCCGGCTTGAAATAAGGGACGCGCTTGGCGTTCACGGACACCGACTCTCCGGTGCGCGGGTTACGGCCGACCCGCGCGTCGCGCTGACGGGTCGAGAAGGCGCCAAAGCCGCGAAGCTCGACCCGACCGCCCTGTGCAAGCTGCTCGGTGATGGAATCGAAAATGGCGCCCACAACGCCTTCGACCTCGCGCTGGGTGAGGTCGGGAAAGTCGCCGCACAACTTCTGCACCAATTCGGAACGGATCATCGGATTCCCCGCTGAAG
>JBKPOR010000109.1:0-22882 GCA_046765675.1 Pseudomonadota bacterium | reverse complement strand
ACGAGCACCTGCCCGGCTCCGCCGCCTCCGCCGCCGCCTCCGCCGGTCGAGCGTGGCGAACGCGGCAAGTAAGCGTTCCACCCATCCAACGGGGAGCAAAGGTCCCGGGCGAGGCGCAAGTCTCGCCCGGGATTTTTAATTGGGTGGAGCGCAGTCCTCGGTCAACGGCTTGATTGCCCCGGGGATTTCGCTATAGGCGCCGCTCCGCATCGGGCCTCGGCTCGATGCACCGTCCGAGACAGCTGCTGCCCTCGATCCGTCGAGGGCTTAATTCGCGGCCTAGACGGGGACAGGAATCATTCGAAGCGAGAAACCGCTTCGTCGCGCGTTGCATTTTTGCATCGCCACCGATCCAAGCCCCACGGACTCAAGTGCTCAGGCGAGTTGCCTGAGTTTTGTTGAAGCTCGTTCGGAGCAATCCGGACGAATTTTTGGAGTTGGCATGGATCGTTCGCAAAAAGCCGATCTGGTCGCCGAGCTGAAACACGTCTTCACCGAGACGAGCGTGGTGGTGGTCGCCCTAAACCACGGCCTTTCGGTGGCGCAGTCCACGGACCTGCGCCTGAAGATGCGCGACGCTGGCGCTCAGTACAAAGTTGCGAAGAACCGCCTTGCCCTGATTGCGCTCGAGGATACGCAGTACAAGCCGATCGGCGACCTTCTGAAGGGTCCGACCGCGCTTGCAACTTCGAGTGATCCGGTCGCGGCCGCCAAGGTCGCGGTGGACTTCGCCAAGACGAACGACAAGTTCGAGATCGTCGGCGGAGCGATGGGCGACACCGTGCTCGATGTGAACGGGATCAAGGCGCTCGCCGCGCTCCCGTCATTGGACGAGCTGCGCGCGACGATCGTGGGCCTTATCCAGGCGCCCGCGACCAAGATCGCTCGGACCGTCAGCGAGCCGGGTGGCCAGTTGGCACGGATCTTCGCCGCGTACGGGGCCAAGGAAGCGGCCTGACGCAACACGCATTTTTATCAACGCACGACAAATTGGGGCGGGTGCCCCGCAAAGGAGTATCAAATGGCTGACATCACCAAGCTGGTCGACCAGCTTTCCGAACTGACCGTCCTCGAGGCCGCGGATCTCGCCAAGGCCCTCGAAGAGAAATGGGGCGTTTCGGCCGCGGCTGCGGTCGCGGCTGCACCGGCTGCTGCCGCAGCTGCCGCTCCGGCCGCCGAAGAGAAGACCGAGTTCGACGTCATCCTGACCGGCGACGGCGGCAAGAAGATCAACGTGATCAAGGAAGTCCGCGCGATCACCGGCCTCGGCCTTGGCGAGGCGAAGGCGCTGGTCGAAGGCGCTCCGAAGGCCGTCAAGGAAGGCGTCAACAAGGACGAAGCCGAGAAGATCAAGAAGCAGATCGAGGATGCCGGCGGAACCGTCGAGCTCAAGTAAGCTTCACCAATTTCGCGGATGTCTTGAAGCATTCGCGGGAGGAAAGGGCGGTCCGGCAACGGGCCGCCCTTTTTCTTGGCCCGAAGATTTGATGAGGCGCGCTTCAGTGATGCTTCAGGCCCCGAAATGCCACGAGCGAGATGATGGCTGCCAGAAGCAGGATTCCACCGCCTGTTAGAAACGCGACTGATACAGCATTCGCGTAGGCGGCTTGTGCCGCCGACAACAAGGTCGCGTTGCCGGCATGACTTTGCGCAAAGCTGTTGGCGGCGCCAATGCCGCGTAGCGCTACTTCCATTACATTCGCGGGCACGGTGGCGGCATCGAGCTGGGTGAGCTGGTGCCGATAGGCGACGGTCGCGAGACTCCCCAGCAATGCGATGCCCAGCGCGCCGCCGAATTCCGAAGTTGTCTCGCTGAGCGCGGAGGCCGCACCCGACCGTTCCTGCGGCGACGAGCTGACGATGAGATCAGCGACGAGAGCCGTGCCCGGAGCGGTGCCGATCGACAGCGCCGTGGCACCCAGAACGACGAGAACCAGGCTGTGCGCATCGACCGCGTAGGTCATCGTGGCCAGAGCGACAGAGATCAACAGTGACCCCACGACCGATCCGAGCCCTGCCGGGATGCTCCAAAGCCCCGCCTGAAGAGGCGTTAAGCCCAACACCAGCTGGAGGTATTGGGCAACGAGCAAAAGAATGCCGAACCCGACGAAGAAATCGAGAAGGTTGATGGCGAGCGCGGCCGCGACTCCAGCGCGCAGCAACAGGCGCAGGTCGAACAGCGGATCGGCCAGACGCAACTGCCTTCGCACGAACAGCAGCCCAAAAGCGAAACCCGCTCCGGTGGCCGATATTGCCCACCGGTAATTGCCCGCTTCGGCGGCAAGCTTGATGCCGTAGATGATGGGCAGGACGGTGGCCATGGACAGCGCCGCACTCGCTAGATCGATCGCACCACCCGCCGGATCGCGATGTTCGGGCAACAGCAGCGGCCCAACGATTAGGAGCACTGCCATCAGGGGAACCGCTACCAGGAAAACCGCACCCCACCAGAAATGCGCCAGGATCAGACCGCCGACCGCCGGGCCGATCGCCCCTCCGAAGGAGAAGCTCGCGACCCAGACACTCACTGCGAACGTCCGCTCGCGGGCGTCGCCGAACATATTGCTGATCAAGGACAGGGTCGAAGGAGCCATTGTTGCGCTGGCAACACCAAGAAGCGCCCGCGCCGCAATCAGAACCTCCGCGCTCCGGGCGAAGGCGGCGACCAGCGACAGTGCGCCGAAGGCCCCTGATCCGATCAGCAGCAGCTTGCGGCGACCGATGCGGTCGCCGACCGCACCCATGGTGAGCAGCGAGCCCGCGGCCAGAAAACCGTAGATGTCCACGATCCAAAGCAATTCCGCAGGCGTCGGACTGAGGTCCCTGACGAAAGACGGAACAGCCAGATTCAGGATCGTGAGGTCCATTGCGTAGAGGATGCAGGGGAGCGCGAGGATCGCGAGCCCGGCCCACTCGCGATATGTTGCCCTCCCCTCGAGACTGGTCGTGCGGTCAGACTTTTTCATTCGTGATCCAGGATGAGTGACTCCACCGCGCGCCGCTCACACGAAAGCAAGGTCGAGCAGCTCAGCCGGCCTGTCATGCGGGCGCACGCAGGTCCCCGGCGAGAACGTTTCGTCAAAGCGGGGTGGAAACGATCGGCGTCATCAGGCATTTTGTAACGGAGTCGAATAGGAGGCGGAGATGACGGGCATCCTCGATAAGTTCCATGTCGAGCATAGTATCCATGGAACCGGCACCAGGGTGATAGCCCGCTCGCTGCAGCTTACGGGCGATTGCACCAGCGACGATTCCATCGATGCCGCGATCCAGATGCTCAAGGACGACCTCGACGCCTGCGCCAAAGAAATGAAGCGCCTCGTCGCGCTCGATCGCCGCGGTTCGCTGTTCGAGGGCTGGCCATCGGCCCAGGACGACATCGTCGCCTAACGAAGCCGGCCTTTTTCTTGGCCGTTGAATCCGCCAATATGGGGTCATGCGCCTCGACCGACCTTTCCTGAAGTTGCCCGTTCGCTTCGACGCGGACACGCTCGAGGCGGAAGTGCGCGCGCTGCCCGCCTCGGCCTGGGTCCCGCATGCCACTGGGTTTCCGGGCAACGAGGCGGTTCGGCTCGTCACCGTCAACGGCCAGCCGACGGACGCCTTCGAAGGCCCGATGCTGCCAACCCCTAACCTCGCCGCTTGCCCTTACATCCAGGAGGTGATGGCAGAGCTCTGCGGAGTGTGGGGCCGAAGCCGACTGATGGGCCTGGGGGTCGGCGCCGAAGTGCCCGAGCATGTCGATGCCCACTATCATTGGCGCACGCACCTCAGGATCCACGTTCCGGTCATCACCAACCCGCAAGTAGAATTCACCTGCGGTGGCGAGACGATCCACATGGCACCGGGCGAATGCTGGGTTTTCGACAGCTTTCGTTGGCACGAGGTCCACAACCGCGGCGAGGAGCGCCGGGTCCACCTGGTACTCGATACCGTCGTCACACCGCATTTGTGGGATTTGATCGATGCCGCCCAAAACGCACCGACTGACGCGAAAATGCTTCGACCGGGCGAGCGACCCGCCGAGCCTCTGCTGTTTGAGCAAGTCAACGCGCCCAAGGTGATGTCGCCGTGGGAAGTGCGCTGCCATCTTTCCTTTGTCGCTGGTGAGGCCGAGCTCAGTCCAAAGCTCGAAACCGTCCTGAAGCGGCTCGACCGTTTCACCGACGGCTGGGCAGCGTTATGGGCGCGGTTCGGGGCCCAGGACGAGGGATTTGCCGATTACCGGCAGTTAGTCGCCGAAACGCGCGCCGAGCTGGAGCGGCTCGGAGCGAAAGACATCAAGCTGAAAAACGAACTCGACCTGACGTTCGTGCTCGACCAGCTCATCTTCACGATGGCCATTCCCGAGCAGCCGGCGTCTGCTCAAGCACGCCTCGCTTCCTGACCTTGCGAAACTGGTCCTGATTAGGCCGCATCCCCTCTTGCGCGGCTTTCGCAAATGACTATATCGGGCAAATCCAACAAATAACGGCTCCGCCGCACGGTGACGTGCGCCCGGGGCTTTTCCCGTCCTCTCCGGGACAGGGTCCGAACGGCGCACGGACCGAACGCATTGGAGAGGGAAAGCGGGATCAGCGCTCCAGACTCATCTCGGCGGACGCCGGGAAACAATTGCGGGGCGCCCGAAGTGCGTTCTCGCGCAGCGCAGGGAAGCACATGGCCACCAAAGCGATCGACGCACCCCGTAAGACCACGAGCGGGCTCAAAAGAAATTCGCGGCGTATCCGCAAAATTTTCGGAAACATCCACGAAATCTCCGAGATGCCGAACCTGATCGAGGTTCAGCGCGAGAGCTATGAGCAATTCCTCCGCTCCGATCCCAAGACCGGCTACGTGTCCGGTCTGGAGAAAACGCTGCGTTCGGTGTTCCCGATCGTCGATTTCGCCGGCACCGCGCACCTCGACTTCGATCGCTATGAGCTGGAAGAGCCGAAGTACGATACCGACGAGTGCCGCCAGCGCGGCCTGACTTATGCGGCTCCGATGCGGGTCACACTGCGCCTGACGACCTTCGAAATCGATCCCGAGACCGAGGCCAAATCGGTCATCGATATCAAGGAGCAGGACGTCTACATGGGCGACATGCCGCTCATGACCATGAACGGCACCTTCATCATCAACGGCACCGAACGCGTCATCGTTTCCCAGATGCACCGTTCGCCGGGCGTGCTATTCGACCACGACCGCGGCAAGACCCACGCCAGCGGCAAATATCTCTTCGCCGCCCGAGTGATCCCTTATCGCGGCAGCTGGCTCGACTTCGAGTTCGACGCGAAGGACATCGTCAACGTCCGCATCGACCGGAAGCGCAAGCTGCCCGTCACCGCGCTTCTGCATGCGCTTGGAATGGCCAGCGAGGAGATCCTCAACACCTTCTACAACCGGGTAGGCTACGTCCGCGGCAAGAACGGCTGGCAGATCCCTTATTCGGTCGACGCCTGGCGCGGCCAGAAGCCGAACCATGAGGTCGTAGACGCCGACAGCGGCGAAATCCTTTTCAAGGCCAACGAAAAGACCACCCCGCGCCGCGCCAACCAGGCGGGCAAGGACGGCCTCAAGAATGTGATCATCCCGACCGAGGAGATTTTCGGACGCTATTCGGCCTACGACCTAATCAATGAGAAGACAGGCGAGATCTATATCGAGGCCGGGGACGAGGTTTCTCCCGAGAATCTCGCGAAGCTCGACGAGGCAGGAGTCAACAAGCTCGAGCTGCTCGACGTGGATTATGTCAACACGGGTCCGTGGATCCGCAACACGCTGAAGGCCGACAAGTCCGAAGACTCCGACCAGGCGCTTTCGGATATCTACCGGGTGATGCGGCCCGGCGAACCGCCGACCCGCGAAACGGCCGACGCCTTGTTCTACGGCCTGTTCTTCGACCCAGAACGCTACGATCTTTCGGCGGTGGGCCGAGTGAAGCTCAACATGCGCCTCGGTCTCGATGCCGAGGACACGGTCACGACCCTGCGCAAGGAGGACATCCTCGCCGTCGTCCAGGAGCTTGTGAACCTCAAGGACGGCAAGGGCGAGATCGACGATATCGATAATCTCGCGAACCGCCGCGTCCGCTCAGTCGGCGAGCTGCTCGAGAACCAGTACCGGGTCGGGCTTCTGCGCATGGAGCGCGCGGTCAAGGAGCGCATGTCGAGCGTCGACGTGTCGACCGTCATGCCGAACGACCTCATAAATGCCAAGCCCGCGGTCGCCGCGGTCCGCGAATTCTTCGGTTCGTCGCAGCTCTCGCAGTTCATGGACCAGACCAACCCGCTGAGCGAAGTGACGCACAAGCGTCGCGTATCGGCGCTTGGACCGGGCGGCCTCACCCGCGAGCGCGCGGGCTTCGAGGTCCGCGACGTCCACCCGACCCACTATGGCCGGATCTGCCCGATCGAGACCCCGGAAGGCCCGAACATCGGCCTTATCAATTCGCTCGCCAGCTTCAGCCGGGTGAACAAGTACGGCTTCATCGAAACCCCTTACCGCAAGGTCGTCGAGGGCAAGGTCACCAATGACGTCGTCTATCTCTCGGCGATGGAAGAGGCGAAGCATACCATCGCCCAGGCGAACGCCGAGCTCGATCCGAAGGGCGGCTTTGCCGAGGAGATCATCTCGGCCCGTCGCAACGGTGAGTTCCTGATCGCTCCTCGCGACCAGATCACCTTGATGGACGTGTCGCCCAAACAGCTCGTGTCGGTCGCGGCCTCGCTCATTCCGTTCCTCGAGAACGACGACGCCAACCGCGCCCTGATGGGATCGAACATGCAGCGCCAGGCTGTGCCGCTGATCCAGGCGGAGGCGCCGCTCGTCGGCACCGGCATGGAGGAGACGGTCGCGCGCGATTCCGGCGCTGCGATCGCCGCCCGCCGTTCAGGCGTGGTCGACCAGGTCGACGCGGCCCGAATCGTGGTTCGGGCGACCGGCGATCTCAAGGCCGGCGAATCCGGCGTCGACATCTACACGTTGATGAAATTCCAGCGGTCGAACCAGAACACCTGCATCAACCAGCGCCCGCTGGTGAAGGTCAGTGATACGGTCGAGGCGGGCGAAATCATCGCCGACGGGCCTTCGACCGAATATGGCGAGCTCGCGCTCGGACGGAACGTGCTCGTCGCGTTCATGCCGTGGAACGGCTACAATTATGAGGATTCGATCCTGATCTCCGAGCGGATCGTGAAGGACGACGTCTTCACCTCGATCCATATCGAGGAGTTCGAGGTCATGGCCCGCGACACCAAGCTCGGGCCAGAGGACATCACCCGCGACATCCCGAACGTCGGCGAGGAGGCGCTTCGCAACCTCGACGAGGCTGGCATCGTCTACATCGGAGCCGAGGTCGAGCCAGGAGACATACTGGTCGGCAAGATCACCCCGAAGGGCGAGAGCCCGATGACTCCGGAGGAGAAGCTCCTCCGCGCAATCTTCGGCGAGAAAGCCTCGGACGTTCGCGACACGTCGCTTCGGCTTCCGCCGGGCGTGCAGGGCACGGTGGTGGAAGTGCGCGTGTTCAACCGCCACGGCATCGACATCGACGACCGTACGCGGGCCATTCAGACCGAAGAGAAGGAGCGGCTGAAGAAGGACGCCGACGACGAGCGCGCGATCCTCAACCGAGCGACCTTCTCGCGTCTCAAGGAAATGCTGTTGAAGCAGGTCGCCACTGCGGCTCCGAAGGGCATCAAGAAAGGCTCGAACCTCGACGATTCGGCGCTCGAGGGCGTCGATCGGCATGAGTGGTGGAAGATCGCCGTCAAGGACGACAAGCGCCAGGCCAATATCGAAGCGTTGAAGGGCCAATATGACGAGGCCCTGGGCACCATCAACCGGCGCTTCGAGGACCGGGTCGAGAAGCTCGAGCGCGGCGATGAATTGCCGCCGGGCGTGCTCAAGATGGTCAAGGTCTTCGTCGCGGTGAAGCGCAAGCTCCAGCCGGGCGACAAGATGGCCGGCCGCCACGGGAACAAGGGCGTCATCAGCCGAATCCTCCCGCAGGAGGACATGCCGTTCCTCGAGGACGGAACCCCGGTCGATATCGTGCTGAACCCGCTAGGCGTGCCGAGCCGGATGAACGTCGGCCAGATTTTCGAGACGCACCTCGGCTGGGCGGCACGCGGCCTCGGCAAGCAGATCCAGTCGATGCTCGAAGAGATCCATGAGCGCGGCAAGGAACTGACGGGCAAGGACGCCAAGGCGATCCGCTCCAAGCTCAAGGACATCTACGGCGATTCCTACGCCAAGGACATCGATGGGCGTGACGACGATGCGGTGATGGAACTGGCATCGAACCTGACGGCAGGAATCCCGATGGGCACTCCGGTGTTCGACGGGGCGCGCGAACCGGACGTGACGGCGATGCTGGGCAAGGCCGGTCTCGACACGTCGGGCCAGGTCACCTTGTTCGACGGCCGGACGGGCAATCCGTTCGACCGCAAGGTGACGGTGGGCTATATTTACATGCTGAAGCTCCACCACCTCGTGGACGACAAGATCCACGCTCGCTCGATCGGCCCCTACAGCCTGGTCACCCAGCAGCCGCTGGGCGGGAAGGCCCAGTTCGGCGGACAGCGCTTCGGCGAGATGGAAGTGTGGGCGCTCCAGGCTTACGGCGCCGCCTACACGCTCCAGGAAATGCTGACGGTCAAGTCGGACGACGTCATCGGCCGGACGAAGGTCTACGAGGCGATCGTCAAGGGCGACGACACGTTTGAAGCCGGTATTCCGGAAAGCTTCAATGTGCTCGTCAAGGAGATGCGCTCGCTCGGCCTGTCGGTCGAATTGGAAAGCATCGAGTCCGAGGAAGAAGCCGAAGCCCGGACCGCACTCGCCGCCGAATAATCGTGACCACCCGAACCCCTCCCCCAAACGGGAGGGGCAGGAGTTGAAAAGAATGAACGAACTGACCCCCTTCGCCAATCCGATCGCCAAGCCGGAGACTTTCGACGAAATCCGCATCGGGATCGCGTCGCCCGACAAGATCCGCAGCTGGTCTTTCGGCGAGATCAAGAAGCCGGAGACGATCAACTACCGCACGTTCAAGCCCGAGCGTGACGGCCTGTTCTGCGCGCGTATCTTCGGCCCGATCAAGGATTACGAATGCTTGTGCGGCAAGTACAAGCGCATGAAATACAAGGGAATCGTCTGCGAAAAGTGCGGAGTCGAGGTTACCGTCTCGAAAGTCCGCCGCGAACGCATGGGCCATATCGAGCTCGCCGCCCCGGTCGCTCACATCTGGTTCCTGAAGAGCTTGCCCAGCCGCATCGGCCTGCTGCTCGACATGCAGCTGAAGCAACTCGAGCGAATCCTCTATTTCGAGAGCTATGTGGTGATCGAGCCGGGCCTCACGGCGCTCGAGAAGTACCAACTGCTGACGGAGGATGAGCTGCTGTCGGCCCAGGACGAATATGGTGAGGACGCTTTTTCCGCCGGGATCGGCGCCGAGGCCGTCAAGCAGATGCTCATCGACCTCGACCTTGCGGGCGAGAAGGAGCTGCTGCTGAAGGAGCTGGCCGAGACCAAGTCGGAGCTGAAGCCCAAGAAAATCATCAAGCGGCTGAAGGTCGTCGAGAGCTTCCTGGAGTCCGGCAACCGGCCCGAGTGGATGATCATGGAAGTCGTTCCGGTGATCCCGCCGGAGCTTCGCCCCCTCGTTCCGCTGGACGGCGGCCGCTTTGCGACGTCGGACCTCAACGATCTCTACCGCCGAGTGATCAACCGCAACAATCGGTTGAAGCGCCTGATGGAGCTGCGCGCTCCGGACATCATCGTGCGCAACGAGAAGCGCATGCTTCAGGAAGCGGTAGACGCGCTGTTCGACAACGGCCGCCGCGGCCGCACGATCACGGGCGCGAACAAGCGTCCGCTGAAGTCGCTGAGCGACATGCTCAAGGGCAAGCAGGGCCGGTTCCGCCAGAACCTGCTCGGCAAGCGCGTCGACTATTCGGGGCGCTCGGTCATCGTGACCGGCCCGGAGCTCAAGCTCCACCAATGCGGGCTTCCCAAGAAGATGGCCTTGGAGCTGTTCAAGCCGTTCATCTACTCACGGCTCGACGCCAAGGGCCTTTCGATGACCCTCAAGCAGGCGAAGAAGTGGGTCGAAAAGGAGCGCAAGGAAGTCTGGGACATCCTCGACGAGGTGATCCGCGAGCATCCGGTGCTCTTGAACCGCGCGCCAACGCTCCACCGCCTCGGCATCCAGGCGTTCGAGCCGGTCCTAATCGAAGGCAAGGCGATCCAGCTCCACCCGCTGGTCTGCGCGGCATTCAACGCCGACTTCGACGGCGACCAGATGGCTGTGCACGTCCCGCTGAGCCTCGAGGCCCAGCTGGAAGCGCGCGTCCTCATGATGTCGACCAACAACATCCTGTCCCCCGCCAACGGCAAGCCGATCATCGTTCCGTCGCAGGACATGGTGCTCGGGCTTTATTACCTTAGCCTCGAGAAGGACGACGAGCCGGGCCAGGGCATGCTGCTTTCGGACATGGCCGAGGTCCACCAGGCCCTCGCCGCCGGCGCAGTGACGCTTCACAGCAAGATCGTCAGCCGAGTCCCTCAGACGGACGAGGAAGGCAACCCTTACATGAAACGGTTCGAGACGACGGCGGGCCGAATGCTTCTCGGCGAGACGCTCCCGAAGAGCCACAAGGTCCCCTTCGAGACGGTCAACCGAGTGCTGACCAAGAAGGAGATCGGCGACGTCATCGACATCGTCTATCGCCACACCGGCCAGAAGGAGACGGTGCTGTTCGCCGATGCGATCATGCAGCTCGGCTTCCGCCACGCATTCGCGGCCGGCATTTCGTTCGGCAAGGACGACATGGTCATCCCCGAGGCCAAGGTGAAACTGGTCGAGGAAACCCGCGCGCTCGTGAAGGATTACGAGCAGCAGTATCAGGACGGCCTCATCACCCAGCAGGAAAAGTACAACAAGGTGATCGACGCCTGGTCGCGCTGCGGTGACCAGGTGGCATCCGCCATGATGAAGGAGATTTCGGCGACCCCGAAGCTGGCCAATGGCCGCCAGGCGGACCTGAACTCGATCTACATGATGGCCCACTCGGGCGCCCGCGGCTCGCAGGCCCAGATCAAGCAGCTGGCCGGCATGCGCGGCCTCATGGCCAAGCCGTCGGGCGAGATCATCGAGACGCCGATCATCTCGAACTTCAAGGAAGGCCTCACCGTCCTCGAATATTTCAACTCGACCCACGGCGCCCGCAAGGGTCTCGCCGACACGGCGCTCAAGACGGCGAACTCGGGTTACTTGACCCGCCGGCTGGTCGACGTGTCGCAGGACGCAGTCATCATCGAAGAGGATTGCGGCACGGACCGAGCGCTCGAGATGAGGGCGATCGTCCAGGGCGGCGCAACCATCGCATCGCTTGCCGAACGCATCCTCGGCCGGACCACGGCGGAGGATATCGCCGATCCGAAGAGCGGAGACGTCTTCATCAGCGAAGGCGAGCTGCTCGACGAAGCGATGGTCGCCAAGATCGAAGAGATCGGCGTCCAGGGCGTGAAGATTCGCTCCCCGCTCATCTGCGCTTCGAAGCAGGGCGTTTGCGCCAAGTGCTATGGGCGCGACCTCGCTCGCGGAACTCCGGTCAACATCGGCGAGGCGGTGGGAGTCATCGCTGCCCAGTCGATCGGCGAGCCGGGCACGCAGCTGACGATGCGGACTTTCCACATCGGCGGCGCGGCGCAGCTCAACGAGCAGTCGAACCTCGAATCGCCCGTCGACGGAACGATCGAGTTTCGGGACATGCCGACCATCGTCGACCCGCGCGGGCGGCACCTTTCGCTGTCGCGCTCGGGCGAGATCGCGATCCTCGACATGGACGGCCGCGAACTTTCAACGCACCGCGTGCCCTATGGCGCGCACCTGCTGTGCGAGAGCGGCCATATCGTGAGCCGCGGCGACCGTATCGCCGAGTGGGATCCGTCATTCAGCCCGGTCATCACCGAGAAGGCGGGTACCGTGAAGTACCAGGACCTGATCGAGAACCGGACGATGACCGAGGTCGTCGACGAATCGACCGGAATCACTCAGCGCGTTGTCATGGACGACACGGCGAAGTCGAAGAAGGAATCGCTCCACCCGCGTCTCACCCTTACCGGCGCGAAGGCGAAGGAAGCCGGCGTCTATCGCCTCGCTTCGGGCGCGATCGTCGCGGTTGAGGACGGCCAGCAGGTCGAAGCGGGCGAAGTGCTCGCGCGTATGCCGCGCGAAGCGGCACGGACGCGCGACATCACCGGCGGCCTGCCGCGCGTTGCCGAGCTGTTCGAGGCGCGCAAGCCGAAGGAGAATGCGATCATCGCCAAGGTCAGCGGCAAGGTCACTTTCATGCGCGACTATAAGGCCAAGCGTAAGATCGCGATCGTGCCTGACGACGGTTCGGAGCCGGTCGAATATCTGGTGCCGAAGTCCAAGATGATCGAGGTCCAGGAAGGCGACTTCGTGAAGCGCGGCGACAATCTCGTCGGCGGTTCACCCGATCCGCACGACATCCTGGAGGTCCTCGGTGTCGAAGCGCTCGCCGAATATCTCGTGAGCGAGATCCAGGAGGTCTATCGACTGCAGGGCGTGAAGATCAACGACAAGCACATCGAGGTGATCGTTCGCCAGATGCTGCAGAAGGTCGAGATCACCGATGGCGGCGACACCACCCTGCTTCCGGGCGAGCAGGTCGACCGCGAGGAAATGGACGAGATCAACGTCAAGCTCGAGAAGAAGCAGAAGAAGGCGGAAGGAAAGCCGGTGCTCCTGGGGATCACCAAGGCGAGCTTGCAGACCCGCAGCTTCATCTCGGCGGCCTCATTCCAGGAGACGACACGCGTCCTGACCGAGGCGGCGGTGCAGGGCAAGACCGACACTCTGCAAGGCCTCAAGGAGAATGTGATCGTCGGGCGGCTGATCCCGGCGGGCACGGGCGCCGGAATGAACCGGCTGCGCGTCGCGGCGACAGCTCGCGATACCGCGCTCCGGGCGGCCCACCGCAAGCTCCAGGAGGCGCTGATCCTTCCGAACAGCGCCGCCGAAGAACATGCGGCGGAGCTCGCTCAGGGACCGGAAGCGGCAATTCATGCCGATCCGCTCGGTGAGGTCGCGCCGTCGGGCCACGGTCTCGACGCGGACGCGGGCGATTATCTGAAGGAATAGTCGCGCGCAGCCTGTCCGGGGGACAGGCGAGCACGGCTATCGCGCGCAGCCTGCCCGCGGACAGGTTGGCATGGTCCAAACAAAAGCCCCGCCGGCTCAAACCGGCGGGGCATTTTTTTGATCGTTGGGCGATGAACTAGAAGCTCAGCACTTGCCCCCATGCATCGAATTCTCGGTGCAGGTTGCTGCCGAGTTCACGTCCGCCGCGGCTCCTCGAACGGTATTGCAAGCGGCGAGCGCGAGGCTCGTTCCTACCAAAATAACGACGGTAAGCTTCTGGACCATGACCGCTCCCTTTGTTTGACCTGTGGAACGATCATGACCTTATGAACGCCTAATTGTCCAGAGTATGAACAAAGCTTAGCAGGGCGTGCTGCCGTTGATCGCGTTCTCGGTGCAATTGGCGACCGAATTCACGTCACGGGCAGCGCCGCGCACAGTGTTGCACGCCGCCGAGCCGAGGGCCGCGGCAAGCAGCGCGACGGTAAGAGCCTTCTGGAACATGGTTGTTCTCCTGTACTGATGCGTGACCAACGCCGAGCCGCGCGAACGGCTCCATTGCGCAGGCGAAAGTAATGGTCGTGTTATCGGCGAAGTGCGATCAGACCGCGACGGGCGCAGAGATATGCGGGTGTGGGTCGTAGCTTTCGAACAGGAAGTCCTCGGGTTCGTAATCCAGCAAGCCCTGGCCGCGATCCTTGATCATCAACTTGGGAAGGCTCCGCGGCTCGCGGCTGAGTTGCAGGCGTGCCTGTTCGAGGTGGTTTGAATAGAGGTGGCAGTCGCCGCCGGTCCAAACGAATGTGCCCGGTTCCAACCCGCATTCGCGCGCGAGCATGTGGGTCAGCAGCGCGTAACTCGCGATGTTGAACGGCACACCCAGGAAGATGTCCGCGCTGCGCTGGTAGAGCTGAAGGTTGAGGCGGCCGGCCGCGACCTGCGTCTGGAACAGGCAATGGCAGGGCGCGAGCGCCATTCTGTGAATTTCGCCCGGATTCCAAGCGGTAACGATCTGCCGCCGCGAATAGGGATCGCGCTTGATGAGCTCGACCAGGTTCGCGATCTGGTCGATGTGGCGGCCGTCCCCCGGCTCCCAATCGCGCCATTGCTTGCCGTAGACGGGACCGAGGTCTCCGCTCTCGTCCGCCCATTCATCCCAAATTCGGACGTTGCGTTCCTTCAGCCATTGGACGTTGGTGTCGCCGCGCAAGAACCACAGCAGTTCGACGATGATCGAGCGCAGGTGCAGCTTCTTCGTCGTCAGCAGCGGGAAGCCATCCGCAAGGTCGAAGCGCAGCTGCGCGCCGAACCAGGACAATGTGCCGGTCCCGGTTCGGTCCTCCTGGGCGACTCCGCGCTCGAGGATCGTCCGCATGAGGTCGAGATACTGGCGCATGCTCAAGCCACCGTAGACGCAGCCGACGCGCGCTCCAAGGTCCCAGTGAAACATCCAATTTGGCGCCGTAACGGACCCGGTTCGAGTGGGCGGCGGGAAGGCCGCAGCATAGGCTGCCGCCATGCGCTATCAGCGTGCCGAAAATCCGCTCAAGCTCGACGGCCTCTCCGCCGCCAGAGCCTTCTTCGCCGGTTGCTTCGCCGAATCCGGCACGATGCGGGAATGCCTGTGGGTCGCGCATGTCGACGAGCGCGCCCTTTGCATCCATGTGTCGCGCCATGACGGCGAACAGGCGAGCGCAGACTTTCCGTTGAGGGACATCATTGCCGATGCCGCGGAGCATCGCAGCGCCGGCATCCTCCTCGCCCATAATCATCCGAGCGGCGATCCACGGCCAAGCGATTCGGATTGCCGCGCCACCCGCCGTCTCGCTTCGGCGGCTGAAGCGCTCGATTGCGCCGTCCTCGATCACTTGGTTTTCGCGGGTGACGAGTGCACCAGCTTGCGGCGCATCGGATTGCTCTAAGCGGCTGGCTCTAGCTCGCGCAGGCCTTGATCTTGCCCGGCTCGGGCCGGGGACCGGCAAGGCGGAAAGCCATTAGATAAACTTCGCCGCCGGTCAGGAAGCTGAATTTCACGGGCTGCAGGGCCAAAGCGGCAAGTTCGCATTTCAACTGCGTCGGCGGAATTCCGTGACGCTGAACCTGGCGATTGGAATCGACGACGATGATGAGGCCGTCGGGTTTTACGCCATCCCTGAGGTGCCACAGGAAGGCGTAGGGCGAGGCGACTTCGTGGTACATGTGGACCAGGAACACCCGGTCGAACGATGCGTGGGGCAGCATCGGATTGTCCGCGGTTCCGAGCTTGACCGCGACATTGTCCAGATTCTCACGCTGGATCCGGTCGCTCAGACGGTCGCGGGTATCGGGAACGATGTCCTCGGCAAGCACCCTCCCCCTCGATCCGACGATCCGCGAGAGACGGACTGTATAATAGCCGCCGCCGGCGCCGACATCGGCGACCGACATTCCGGGCTTCATTCCGGCCAGCTGCATCACCTCCTCGGCTTCGCCCAGGCGATCGCGCGCGTCCTCGGTGGAGAAGGTATCGCCAACGATGGGGGCAACTGGCCGGTGCGCATTTGGAAATTGTGGCTCGCTCGGCTGCGCGCGGCAGGCGGTAAGCGCCAAGGCCGCCACGATCGCTGCGGCCCTACTCCACATCCTCGACCTCGACCGTCTCGCCGGTCACGCGCTGAGACAGGGCCGCGGCCATGAACCGGTCGAGATCGCCGTCGAGCACGTCGCTTGGGCTGGTCGAGGTCACTCCAGTCCTAAGGTCCTTCACCAGCTGATAGGGCTGCAGGACATAGGACCGGATCTGGTGGCCCCAGCCGATATCCGTCTTGGCGGCGTTGGTCGCACTCGCCTCGGCTTCGCGCTTCTGAAGCTCGGCCTCGTAAAGACGGGCTTTCAGCTGCTTCATCGCCTGAGCGCGGTTCTTGTGCTGCGAGCGATCGTTCTGGGAGGCGACGACGATCCCGCTCGGGATGTGCGTGATCCGGACCGCGCTGTCGGTCGTGTTGACGTGCTGGCCGCCGGCGCCTGATGCCCGGTACGTGTCGATGCGGAGCTCGGCCTCGTTCACCTGGATGTCGATGTCGTCGTCGATTTCCGGGTAGACCCAAACGCTGGAAAAGCTCGTGTGGCGGCGGGCATTGGCGTCGTAGGGGCTGATGCGCACCAGGCGATGCACGCCGCTTTCGACCTTGAGATTGCCGTAGGCGTTCTCACCCTTGATGAGGATCGTCGCCGATTTGATGCCTGCCTGCTCGCCGGAATGGTGGTCGATCAGCTCGACCTTGAAGCCGTGGCGCTCACCCCAGCGCGTGTACATGCGCTGGAGCATCTCGGCCCAGTCCTGGCTCTCGGTGCCGCCGGCACCCGCGTTGATCTCGACATAAGCGTTGTTGGCATCGGCCTCGCCGGCAAGAAGCGCGGCGACCTTGTCGCGCTCGGCCCGCTCCGCGAGCTCGGCGAGGCTGCGCACGCCTTCGTCGACGAGCGCTACGTCGCCCTCGCTCTCGGCAAGCTCGATCAGCTCCGCGGTGTCGGCAAGCTCGCTTTCGATCGCTTGCGTCGCCTTGATCGCCTCTTCGAGGCGGCGACGTTCGCGCATGACGTCCTGCGCCGCCTTGGGATCGTTCCAAAGCGCCGGCTCTTCGACCTTCGCGTTCAGCTCCTGCAGTCGCTTCAGCGCGCGATCCCAATCCAGGAATCGGCGGAGCAGAGCGGTCGCAGCGTTGATCTGGTCGATATGGGCCTGCGCTTCGGCGCGCATTTCAAGTGCTCCTCGTGCTCCTGCGAAGGCAGGAGCCCAGTCCTAGAAAAATTATGGATTCCTGCTTTCGCAGGAATACACGACCCGCCTGCTAATAGACGCCGTTCTGCGTTTGCAAGCTATTGCTCTGAATCGGCCGCGGCCCCTGCACCGCGCGCGGCGGGGGGCGGCGGACGGCCGCCCTTGCCTGCGCCGCCTGCTGCTGAGCTTGATCCCCGTAGGGATCCCCCTGAGTGCCGCGGTAGGAGCGACGCGGCTCGGTTTGAGGCTGGAAGGCCTCCCAGATGACCTCAGACTTGGGATCCTCCTGTATGGGGAAGATACCGAAAACGCGCTTTCCGCTCGCCCGGTCGATCCTCACCCAGCGAATGCCCGAGGGCGCGACAAACGGAACCTTCGGCTGATCGACCAGCGCAATCTGCGCCCACTGTTTGAAGATTGGCGCCGAAATCCGCCCGCCCTGGGCATATCCGCCAAGGCTTCGCGGCTGGTCGTAGCCGAGATAGACGCCCGCGACGATGTCCGGAGTGCCACCGACGAACCAGACGTTGGTCGGTCCGGAGGTGGTCCCGGTCTTTCCGAAAAGCGGCCGATTGAGATCGCGCAGCACGGTCGCGGTGCCGCGCTCGATCACGCCTTCCATGATGTGTACCATCTGGAATGCAGCCATCGGCTCGAGGAGCTGGCGAGTGCGGCTCGGAGGTCTCGGCATCGCCTTTCCGTTCCAGTCGGGCGCATTGCAATTGCCCATCACGGCACACCGGTTGTCGCTTCGGAAAATGACCTTGCCGTGCCGGTCCTGGACGAAATCGATGAGGGTCGGCTTCACTGATCGGCCCTGGTTGGCAAGGATCGCATAAGCATTGACCAGCCGGGAGACGGTCGTGTCTCCGGCGCCGAGCGCGATCGACAAATAATTTGGAAAATTGCCGACGCCGAGCTTCTTCGCTGTATCGACGATCTTCGGCATTCCGGTCTGCGATGCGGTGCGAACAGTCATCAGGTTGCGCGACTGCTCGACCCCCCAGCGCATCGTCTTGGGGCCGGCGTAACGCTTGTCGAAATTGACGAAGCACTTGTTGCCGAGGCCGGCGCCCTGCCACACGCAAAACGGTGCATCGACGACGATCGTCGCCGGCGTGAAGCCGTTTTCCAAAGCGGTCACATAAACGACCGGCTTGAACGCCGAGCCCGGCTGGCGAAGCGCCTGAGTCGCCCGATTGTAGCTCGATCCGACGACGTCGAAGCCGCCCTGAATGGCAAGCACGCGACCGGTATGAACCTCCTCGGCGACCATTCCGCCTGACACTTCCGGAACCGATCGGAGGACGAAGGACCCAGGAGCCTGTTGCTTCACGATAATGACCATTCCGGGCTTCAATGCGTCGAACGCCGCTCCCCCCACTCCCCGGACGGGCATGGATGCCCCGGATGCTGGAAGCGATCCGGTCGACCCATTCGCAAAGCCGATGGTCGCAGTTCCGTTACTCTTCGACAGCACGACCGCTTTCTTCCAATCGGGATAGCCGGTGCCCACGGCCGCCCGATCGAGCTGTCCCGCCCAGTCGCCCTTGTCGAGATCGATGCTCTGACCAAGGTCGCGCCATCCCCGCCCGCCGTCGAAGCGAGTCAGGCCGTCGCGAAGGGCCTGCGCCGCGGCATCCTGCACTTTCGGCATCATCGAGGTTCGGACCCACAGGCCGCCGCCGTAAACGCTGTTTGGGCCGTCGCTGGCGTCCTCGCCGAACTTCAGGCCTTTGATCAGTAGGCGGCGTACTTCCTCCATGAAGTAGCCGCCCTGCTGCCGGAATTTCTCGTTGCTGCCATACCGGATCGTCCCAAGCGGAGTCGCTGCCGCCGACTTCCATTGATCCTCGCTGATATAGCCGTTCCGGTACATCTCCCGAAGGACGTAGTTACGGCGATTGAGCGCCTTTTCCGTCGCTCGTTCGGGATCGTAATTCGCCGGGGCTTTCGGAAGAACCGCGAGGTAAGCCGCTTCGGCGAGAGTCAGTTCGTTGACGTCCTTGTCGAAATAGGCCCGGGCGGCCGCCTGCACGCCATAGGCGTTCCGACCGAGGAAAATGGAGTTGAGATAAAGTTCGAGGATCTGCTCCTTGCTCAACGTCGACTCCAGACGGAAAGCGAGAATCGCCTCCCTGATCTTGCGGCCGATGTTGTAGCTGCTGTCTTTCAGCAAATATTTGGCGACCTGTTGGGTGATCGTGGAGCCGCCCCGCGCCCGCCCGCCGCCCAGCACCGTCTTCGCGGCATAGTCGCCGACTGCGCCCACCAGGCCGGTGTAATCGATGCCGTGGTGCTGGAAGAACGTCTTGTCCTCGGCCGATATGAAGGCCTGAACCAGCATCGGCGGATATTCGTCATAAGCGAGCTCGACGCGCCGCTCGCGAGCGAAAGTCTGCACGGGGTCGCCCTCATAACCGCGAACATTGGTCGGAAGCGGCGGCTCGTAAGCGAGCAGCTTCTCCGACGACGGCAGCCCAGTCGCGAAATATAGCCAAGTCCCGGCGAACAGGACGAAGGCGGCGAGCGCGGCCCAGGTCAGACGGCGAACCCACAGCCGCTTCCACCACGGGTCGATGCGCTCGTGCACCCGGCGATTGAAGGCGACAAGGTCCGGGAGCTCCGGAATTCGCCAGTTGGGGATGGTCAGACGCTCGAACTTCATTCGGCCAAGCGTCTAGCGGGTTCGGACTTGGTCTGGAAGTTAGGATTGCAGCCGGGAGCGGATCGCGACGTCGGCTTCGATGGCCTGTGCCAGGGCCAGGACAATCGCCTTGCGGTGCTCCGGATCGCGCAACAGCACCTCGTCGTCGGCATTGCTGATATAGCCGGCCTCGAAGAGCACGGCTGGAGTAGCCGCTGTCTTCAGCACGTGGAATGCGGCAAAACGGTGGGGTTCCGGCCTTAGCTCAAACCGGCCGGCCGACTTGCCGACCAGACGGGTCGCAAATCCGGCGGACGCGTCCATCTGGTCGCGCATCGCCAGGTCCGAAAGCAAGGCACGAACCGATCCCTGATCCAGGTCGGCGGCGAAACCGCGGTTTTGGGACGCCGCCAGATGAGCCGCTTCATCGTCGGATGCGACGTCCGATAGCGAATAGACGCTTGCGCCGCGGGCCAGTGGATTGGGCGCGCTGTCGACGTGCAACGACACGAACAGACCGGCATTGAGACGCCGAGCCACGGCCGCGCGCTCGTCGAGCGTCAGATAGCGATCGTCGTCCCGGGTCATTGCGACGCGCACCCGCCCGCGCTTGACCAGAAGGTCGCGAAGCTCGCTCGCAAGCGCCAAAGTCAGTTGTTTTTCAGAGACTTGGCTAGAAACGCTAATAGCGCCTGGGTCGCTTCCCCCGTGTCCCGCATCGATGACCACGACCGGACGGCCGGCGGTGCCCGGCGCGGCATAGATGCGATCGGACGCTGCGGCCGGAAGTTCGACGCGCACGCTGCCGCCCGGTGGATCGGCGGTCGCTGCGCCGCGCGCTGTCCCAAGGACGAGAAGGATTGCCGAGGCCGTCACCAAAGCCGCCCCCGCAACCGCGTCTTTCCTCGTCCACTCGTAAGTCAATTCTCGCCGCCAAATCATTGAACCAACACCGCAACTTATCACGCGGTCATGGTTAATGTGAACTTTATCCATAATTTTGTGTGAAGCTCGGCAGGCAGAGCGGTTGCGACCCCCAAGCTGGAATGCTAACCCCGATTGCATCCCCGGCATCTGCCGGTGAGTTACACCGCGCCCAGTCGGCAGCGGTTCACGAGGTTGACGCTCGCATGAAGTCATCGAACGCTCCCGCCACGCTTTTCGACGAGGCGACCGGCGTTCCTTCCGCGCCAGGACGCGGGATGGCCCGTGCAGCAGAGGCACTTTTCACCAATCCCGCCGTCGCCAGCAGCTCAAGGCCGCCCGGCGAGGCACCAGTCATGGCGCGCCGCCGATTCATTGCGGACCTGCGCGCCCGGAGAATTTTCAATGTCCATGCGCATGCTGATCGACGCGCGCCACCCGGAGGAGACCCGGGTCGCGGTCGTCAAAGGAAACCGGATCGAAGAGTTTGATTTCGAATCCGTTGAGCACAAGCAGCTCAAAGGCAATATCTATCTCGCCAAAGTCACCCGCGTAGAGCCGTCGCTCCAGGCGGCGTTCGTCGATTATGGCGGCAACCGGCACGGTTTCCTCGCTTTTTCGGAAATCCATCCAGATTATTATCAAATCCCCAAGGCCGATCGCGAGGCATTGCTTCGGGAAGAGGCCGAACATGCCGCCGAGGAAGAGCGGTTGCGGGCGGCTGAGTTCGATGACGGTGAAGCAGACGGGTCCGACGATTACGAACCGGCGGACGAGAACGGTAACGGCGATGAGGCCGAGCAGCCGTCCGACGTCGGGTCGGAATCGGACCGCTCACCGGTCGATGAATCCGCCGCCGACGAACTGAGGAAAAAGCGCCAGGCCCTGCGCCGCCGTTACAAGATCCAGGACGTGATCCAGCGCCGGCAGGTGCTGCTTGTCCAGGTCGTCAAGGAAGAGCGCGGCAACAAAGGCGCCGCTCTCACCACCTATTTGTCGCTCGCCGGCCGCTATTGCGTGCTGATGCCGAACACCAGCCATGGCGGGGGCATTTCGCGGAAAATCTCGAACGGCGCCGACCGCAAGCGCTTGAAGTCGATCATGACGGACCTGAAGCTGCCAACGACTATGGGGCTGATCGTCCGCACCGCCGGCCTTCAACGCACCAAGACCGAAATCAAGCGCGATTTCGATTATCTCGCTCGCCTCTGGGACGAGATTCGTGAGCGAACCCTGAAAAGCACGGCGCCCGCACTCATTTATCGCGACAGCGACCTTATCAAGCGGGCGATCCGCGACCTCTATCATCGCGAGATCGATGAGGTCATCGTCGAGGGCGAGGAAGGCTTCAAGGCCGCCCGGGGCTTCATGAAGCTGCTGATGCCGAGCCACGTCCGGCGGGTGACGCTTCACGACGAAACCACGCCATTGTTTCAGCGCTACGGGGCCGAAGACCAGCTTTCGGCAATGTACCAGCCGATGGTGCAGTTGAAATCCGGCGGCTATCTCGTGATCAACCCGACCGAGGCGCTCGTTTCGATCGATATCAACTCAGGCCGCGCGACGCGCGAACACAATATCGAGCAAACTGCCTACAACACCAACATCGAGGCCGCGGGCGAGATCGCACGGCAGCTGCGCCTCCGGGACATGGCAGGACTGATCGTCATCGACTTCATCGACATGGAGCAGTCGAGCCATGTCCGAAGAGTCGAAAAGGCGATGAAGGAAGCGCTGAAGAACGATCGCGCCCGAATCCAGGTCGGCCGGATTTCGAGCTTCGGCCTGATGGAAATGAGCCGCCAGCGTCTCCGCACCGGGGTGCTCGAGGCGTCGACCAGAGCCTGCCCGCACTGCGAGGGCACTGGGCTCATGCGAACTGCGGCCTCCGCCGGCCTTTCGGCGTTGAGGATCGTCGAGGATGAGGCCGCTCGAGGCCGCGGCGACAAGATCGTGCTTCGAGCGGGCCGCGACGCCGCGGTTTACGTCCTCAACAAGAAACGCGCCGAGCTGGCCGATATCGAGGAGCGCTACGGCGTGTCGATCGAGATCGGGATCGACGAGACCTTCGAAGGCGCTCGGATGACGGTCGAAAGTTCGGGCCCGCGGCCGATCGTGCCGGAAAGACCGGCCCAGGCCCCGATCATCGAGGACGAAGAGGAAGAGGCCGAGGCCGCGCTGGTTGGCGCCGATGAAATCGAGGCCGAAGAGGCAGAAGAGGCCGACGACCGCGAGGAAGGCGATCGCCAGGGGCGCAGGCGCAGGCGCCGCCGCCGCGGTGGACGCGGCCGGAGCCGCCGCGACGCCGAGCCGGCGCCGACGACCGCCGAGGAGCCGGAAGAGGCGCCTGAAGCGCCCGTTCAAGCCGAGCCGGCCGAAGAGGAAGCGGCTGAGC
>JBKPOR010000108.1:0-17036 GCA_046765675.1 Pseudomonadota bacterium | reverse complement strand
GTCATCGCCGAGTCGGCCACACGGGCATCCATTGACGTTCGCCCTAGCACGGCCATTCGGGCCGTTGCAGCAAAAACACAAGTGTGTCGAAGAAATGCCGTTCAGGCGGCCTCGCGCTCCAGCCACGGTCCGTAGAATTCGCGCAGCATCGCAATCACGACTGCAGGGCTATCTTGTTGATTTACCTGGTTTCGTAGCTCAGCCGAGCCTGGCAAACCCTTCGTGTACCAACCGATGTGCTTGCGGGCCAAATTGACCCCGGTCTGGGTGCCGTAGAGCGACAGCATGTCCTCATACTGCCCAAGCATGCACTCGAGCTGCTCGTCGAGGCTCGGATCCGGGCGTGCCCCTCCCCCGCCAAGATCGGCCATGACCTGGCCGAGCAGCCAGGGCCGGCCATAGGCTCCGCGACCGATCATGACTCCGTCAGCGCCAGACTGGCGAAGCGCCTCGCGAGCGTCGCCGATCGAGCAGATGTCGCCGTTGACGATGACGGGTACGGATACGGCGCTCTTCACGGTGGCGATGAAGGCCCAATCGGCCTCGCCCTTGTACATCTGGCAGCGCGTGCGGCCGTGGACGGTGATCATCCCGACCCCCAGGTCCTCGGCGATGCGCGCGAGTTCGGCCGCGTTGAGGGTGTCGTGATTCCAGCCCATGCGCATCTTGAGCGTGACCGGGACGCGCACTGCTTTCACCGTAGCATCAATGATTTGGCTCGCTAGTTTGACGTCGCGCATCAAGGCCGATCCAGCCTCGCCGTTGACCACCTTCTTCACCGGGCAACCCATGTTGATGTCGATGATGGCGGCGCCGCGCTGTTCGTTGAGCTTGGCGGCTTCCGCCATGACGCGCGGCTCACAACCTGCAAGCTGCATCGATACCGGCTCCTCGGCGGGGTCCCACATCGCTTTCTGGAGCGATTGACGGGTTTCGCGGACCATCGCCTGGCTGGCGATCATTTCGCTTACCGTCAGCCCTGCGCCGTAGCGCTTGACGGCGCGGCGGAACGGCAGGTCGGTGACCGCGGTCATCGGCGCCAGGATCACCGGCGATGCGACCTCGACCGGGCCGATCTTGATGGGCTTCAGAGTCTGCATGGAAGGGCGCGACATACTGAATTGAAGCATTTCTCACAACCGTTCGTCCCGAGCTTGTCGAGGGACTGTCCTTCCCTTTGTCGCGTCGCAAGCTAAAGGCAGCCCTTCGACAAGCTCAGGGCGAACGGCTTTTGACAGTCACTGCAATCATTGTCGCCGCTGGAAAAGGCGAACGCCTGGGCGGAGGACTCCCCAAGCAATTTCGCCCTCTCGCCGGAAAAGCGGTCCTTCGATGGGCGGTGGAGCCGTTCCTGAAGCATTCGGCGGTCAACGACATACGCGTGGTCGTCGGCCCCGGCCAGGAACAGCTCGCCGCGAAAGTCCTGAAAGGCATGGAACTCGGGCCATTCGTAACGGGTGGGGCGGAGCGAACCGATTCGGTGCGGGCCGGACTTCAAGCGGTGGCGGCAGACGCTGTGCTGGTGCACGACGCCGCCCGGCCATTCTGTCCGACCGAAGTGATCGATCGCCTCGTCGCAGCGCTCGAATTCCACGACGGGGCGGTGCCTGTAATGCCCGTCGGCGACACCCTCGCCCGAGGCGATTCAACCATCGATGAGCTGCTCGACCGATCCAAGCTGGTCCGCGTTCAAACGCCCCAAGCGTTTCGAACCGTCGCGCTGCGCCGCGCTTATGGTCTCTGGTCCGGCGTAGCACCGACGGACGAATCCACCGTTCTTCGGGCCGCCGGGATCGTCGTCGCTTCTGTCGCCGGTGATCCCGCGCTCGAGAAATTGACGGGCGAAGCGGACTGGGCGCGCGCCGAGCAGTGGATTGGAGGAGCGCTGGTTCCGCGAACCGGAATGGGCTTCGACGTTCATGCTTTCGGCGGCGAAGGACCGATCACGCTCGGCGGAATCGCGGTGCCGCATGAGCGCGGCCTCGCCGGTCACAGCGATTCGGACGTCGTCCTTCACGCGATCACCGATGCGATTCTCGGCGCTGCGGGCCTGGGCGATATCGGCGAGCACTTTCCGCCGTCGGACCCACAATGGAAAGGCGCCAGCTCCGACTTCTTCCTGAGCCACGCCTCAGAGCTGGCTCGCGGGCGTGGAGCCATCATCGATCATGTGGATTGTACGATTATCGCGGAGGAACCGAAGATCGGGCCTCATCGAGCGGCAATGCGCCAGCGCATTGCGGAGATTCTCGGAATCGAGGTCGAGCACGTCAGCATCAAGGCCACGACGACCGAAGGGCTCGGCTTTACCGGCCGCCGCGAAGGGATTGCCGCTCAAGCGATCGCAAGCATCCGGACAATGCGCGATGTCTGAGACGCTCCTTCCGAAGGAGCTTGTCGACAAGGCACGCGAGGTCGTCGAAGCGAACCGTAAGGCGGGGCGCCGGATTGCGGTGGCCGAGAGCTGTACCGGCGGCCTGGTGAGTGCTGCAATCACCGAAATCCCGGGGTCGTCGAACGTGTTCGAGGCCGGCTACGTGACCTATTCCAATGCGGCCAAGATCAGCGAGCTGCACGTCAGTTCGGACGTGGTCGAAACCTTCGGCGCCGTCAGCGTCGCCACGGCATGGGCAATGGCTCGGGGAGCGCTCGCGGCGTCCGAAGCCGACGTTGCTGTGGCGATCACCGGAATCGCCGGCCCTGGCGGAGGCACTCCATCGAAGCCTGTCGGGACTGTGGTATTCGCACTTTCCGAACGCGACTCCGATCCGGCAAAAATCGTCGCCGACCAGAAATTGTTCAAAGATGAAGGCCGGGGCGCGATCCGGCTTCAGGCCGCACTCTGCGCGCTCGACTTGCTGATTCCGTAAAGCGACGCGGCGCGCTGTTCGAAAGCGTTGGTCATGCGCCTCAAGGCGCGGTCGAACATCGAACCGGCAAGGGTCTCGAACAATCGCGATTTGAAGGCGAAATCCACGGAGAAATGGACGTTGGTGCCCCCGTCGCTCGCCCGGTCGAATCGCCACTCATTATGAAGAAATTTCAGCGGCCCTTCGACATAGTCGACGCAAATCCGATCCGGACGCTCCTTCGCAACCCGGCTGGTGAAGCGCTCCTTGAACGCGTTGAAACCGACGACGAGGTCGGCGACCGTCTCACTCTCGCTTGAGGAGCGCACTCGGACAGCGACTACCCACGGCAGGAATTCGTCATAGCTTGCGACGTCGGCGACGAGGTCGAACACTTGCTCCGGCGTGTACGGGAGGTGTCGGGTTTCGCTGTGCCGCGGCATCAGGCCTTGGCGAGTTGGTCGGCGCGTGCCGCCTGCATCTTTTTGAAGTCGTCGCCGGCATGGTAGCTCGACCGGGTCAGCGGTGAAGCCGCGACCAGCAGGAAGCCCTTCGCGCGAGCGATCGCCGCATATGCGTCGAACGCCTGCGGAGTGACGAATTCCTCGACCCTTGCATGGCGTGGCGTTGGCTGGAGATATTGGCCCATGGTCAGGAAATCGACCTCCGCCGAGCGCATGTCGTCCATGACCTGATGAACTTCGAGCCGCTGTTCGCCCAGACCCACCATCAAGCCCGACTTGGTGAAGATGTGCGGCGCCTTGCGCTTGACGCTCTCAAGCAACCGCAGGGAGGCGTAATAACGCGCGCCGGGGCGGATCGTCGGATAGAGCCGCGGAACGGTCTCGAGATTGTGGTTGTAGACGTCTGGGCCCGCCTCGATGATCGCATCGACGGCCGCTTCGCTCTTGTTGCGGAAGTCCGGAGTCAGGATCTCAATAGTCGTATTAGGGGTGCGCTTTCGAAGCGCCTCGACCACCTTGACGAACTGCGAGGCCCCGCCGTCGGCTAGGTCGTCGCGATCGACCGACGTGACGACGATATGCTCGAGCCCCAGCTCGGCGGCCGCAGTCGCCACATGTTCCGGCTCCAGGGGATCGACGGCTCGCGGCATGCCCGTCTTGACGTTGCAGAAGGCGCAAGCCCGAGTGCAGGTGTCGCCGAGGATCATCACCGTTGCATGCTTCTTGGTCCAGCACTCGCCGATGTTGGGGCAAGCGGCTTCCTCGCAGACCGTAGCCAGGTTGAGCTCGCGCATCAGCCGCCGGGTTGCATGATAACCCTCGCTGACGGGAGCCTTGACCCGGATCCAATCAGGCTTGCGTTGCTTCGGCACGGCTCCCGGCGCGTTCATGGGCGGGCAGATAGCGATTGCGTGGCGCCCTTGCCACCCCCGCCCTCCTCCCGGTAGCGGCAGTCCGATGCCGTATATCAATGATCTGATCGAAGGCTATCGCCGCTTTCGGCAGCAGGATTGGGCGCGTGAGCGCGACCGCTGGACGGAACTTGCCGAAGGACAGAGTCCCAGGGTGATGGTGCTGTCCTGCGCCGACAGCCGAGTGGACCCGGCGCATATTTTCGATGCCCGCCCCGGGGAGATGTTCGTCGTTCGCAACATCGCTGCCCTCGCTCCGCCCTATGAGACGAGCCGCGGTTTCCATGGCGTCTCTGCCGCGCTCGAGTTCGCGGTCACCCAGCTCAACGTCGGCGAAATTCTCGTGCTCGGCCACGGCCTCTGCGGCGGTTGCGCGGCGGCCCTCACGGGACAGTTCGACGATACCGAGCCGGGCGAAGGTCATTTCATCGCGGACTGGGTGCGGATGCTGGACGGCGCCCGAGACCAGGTGCGCTCTCATCACCAGAACCTGGATCGCACGGCCTTCGAGGATATGGAACGCGAAGCGGTCAAGGTCAGCCTGGTGAACCTGAGGACCTTTCCGTGGATCCGCGAGCGCGAGCAGGCCGGAGACCTGATGCTCCACGGCGCGCATTTCGCGATCACGGAGGGCCGCCTCTACATACTCGACGAGGCGGAAGGAACCTTCCGCCCCGCCTAACCGACAAGTTCAACAAAAATAGTGTTTTCTTAGAACGGTTTAACAGCGAACATTATAATCGTAGTGCGGCTGGCCATATTGGTCGACGTAATAGCAATAGCCACGCGTATCGCGATAATATTGCCGACCCCTGACCACTGCGCCCAGCACTCCGCCGAGCACCGCGCCGGCAACCGCGCCCTGAACCGTGCTGACGCCTGGGATGACCGCACCGGCAATGCCGCCGGCGACCGCGCCGGCTGCGGCGCCTGTCGCTGCGCGACGGGCCTGGTCGTTGTTATAGCCGTTGTTGTAATACGGGTCGTAGCCGTAGCCTGTCCCGTACGGATTGGTGGCACAGCCTGTCGTCGCGACACTGGCGGCGACGACCGCGGCAAGTCCAAGCTTCCTCATCGTCCTCGTCCTTCCACAACACGCCCCCTATGGCGGTATCAGTGCATCAGGCGACATTTCGTTCCCGCATCGATCATCTGCCGTTCATATAGGGAACGGTTGTCGCGCTTAGCTGTGGTCATTCCGCGACACCGCGCTAGAGCAGTCGAGCAAGGAATTTAGAGATTCGCGAAATGAACGACCGGAACGGAGAGAGCGAAAACAATATCGCCCTCCTGATCGACGCCGATAACGCCAGCCCCGAGCACCTCGACGAGGCTTTGCTTGTCCTTGGCGAGCTTGGCACGATCAACATCCGTCGCGCCTATGGGAACTGGGCAAAGGCGAGCCTCAAGGGTTGGGGTACGCTGACCGGCAGCCACTCGATCGTCCCCGTCCAGCAATTCGACGTGGTGAAGGGCAAGAGCGTCACCGATATGCGCATGACGATCGACGCGATGGACCTGCTCTATCGCGGTCACATCGACGGCTTCGGGATCATGTCCTCGGACAGCGATTTCCTGCCGCTCGCCCAGCGAATCAAAGAAGACGGGTTGCCGGTCTACGGCTTTGGGACCCAGAAGACCCCGGTATCGTTCCAGCAGGCCTGCACGCGGTTCTTCGACGTTGGGGCGCTTGCGCTGGCCGACGAAGAACAGCTCGAGCAGCCTATCACCGCTAAGGGACAGCGGCCGGTCGATCCGGAGCTGCTTCAGGTCCTCGGCTCCGCCTACAAGGCATCGAAGCGCGACGAAGAGGGCTACACCCCTCTCTCCGAGCTCGGCCAGCGGGCCAAGGCGGTTTCGAGCTTCGCCGCGCGCAATTATGGCTTCAGCCGCTTGTCAGAACTCATCAGGGCGGTGCCGAATTTCGAAGTGAAGGCCGGCGTCGACGGCCGGCTATTGGTCAAGCGGCTGCGCTGACTTCGCCTGTGGATGAACAGTCCACATATATTTGAACCTGAAAACTGATTCGGCTTGTTGCCGTCCGGACACAGCGGGCTAGATTCCCGCGCGGCGCGGAACCAGCACCGGGGGAGTCGGTTCTGGAGCCTAACCTAGATTAGATCGACTCGCTGATGCCGTCTGGGCACGACCCCGAAGATATACTCGCAACCGCCCTGGATGTTTTTTCGAGTGGCAATGAACGCCGCTCCATTCTCGATGCCCTCCCGGTTCCGATTTACGCTACCGACGCGGCGGGGACGCTCACATATTGGAACCACGCCTGCATGGACTTTGCGGGCCGCGAGCCGGACGTTGATGACGATCGATGGTGCGTGACCTGGCACCTGTACACGACCGCCGGAGAGCCCCTTCCCCGCGAAAAATGCCCAATGGCCCAAGCCCTCAGGGAAAAGCGTCCGATCCGCGAGGCGATCGCAATTGCCGAGCGTCCCGACGGCAGTCGCCGCGCCTTCAAGCCCTATCCGACTCCGTTGTTCGATTCCAAAGGCGCGTTGACGGGCGGCATCAACATCTTGATCGACGTGACCGACGAACAGTGCATCGCGCTTCATGACCAGGCCCGGCGCTGCAGGCGTCTCGCCGGCGCGACCTACGACCGCAGCACCAGCAAGATGCTTGGGGAGATGGCGGACGGCTTCGACCGGACGGCCGACACCCTCGCCGAAAAGCGCAGCTAAAGCAGGTCCAGGGAAACCGTCACCTGGTCGCCGGCGGCAATTCCGGCACTGCAACGCACCTCCTTCTTTACGGGCAGGAGATAGCCTCCGGATTTCTGCGGAAAGACCGACGTTCGCCACGAAACGCCATTGATCGTCGCTTCGACCTTCACCGAGCCGAAGCCGCCGCGATTGAGGATGCTGTGCGCCCGGATTTCGTCCGATTCCTCTTGGGGCACGGTCACGAAGTGCCAGCTCCCGCCCGACCAGAGCCAGAGCTCGGAAGTGACCGCAATCATACGGCGGGAACTGTGGCGGCTGCCAGCCGCACCCGTCGCTGGTGCTCACGCCAGGCGGTATAGATTCCGCTCCCGGCGATCAGGCTCGCTCCCGCCAGAGTGTGCGTCGTGGGCACATCGGAGAAGAGCAGCCAACCGAAAATCGTCGCACCGACGATCTGGAGATAATCGAACGGCGTCACGACCGCGATCGGAGCCCGAAGCGACGTGGTCATGAACAATTGCCCGAACCCGCCCAGCAAGCCGCCTGCGGCTGCGAATGCGATGGGTTCGAACGGGTGCGCATGACCGAAGAATAACATCAGCACCGCGCCCACCGCGACTCCGGCCATCGCGAACCAGAAGACGATCGCCGAGACATTCTCGCTTTTTTGAAGGTGGCGCAGCGTCGTGGTTACCCCGGCCTGGCTGATTGCGGCCGCAAGCGCGATCGCCACCCCGAGGACCGGGAGGCTCGATCCCCCTGGCCGAGAGACGACGAGGACTCCAACGAAGCCGACCACCACGGCTGCCCACCGATATACGCCGACAAACTCCTTCAGCACGAGGAACGACAGGATGGTCGCGAAGATTGGCGCCGTGAAGTTGATTGCCGTGGCGTCGGCCAGGGGCAGCAGGATGAGCGCCTGGAACGTCAAGCCCATCGACAGCAGCCCGAGCGCGCTGCGCCAGACGTGGGCCAACGGCTTGTTCGGCTTGAGCACGGCGAGGCTCTCGCGCTTCAGCACCCAAGCGATCACCACCGGCAGCGCGAACAGCGAGCGGTAGAACACCAGCTCGGGCGCATTGAGTCCGCGCGCCGACGCGAGCTTGAGCAGCGCAGCCATGGTCGAAAAGCTGAGGCCCATGCCGAGCCGGCAGAGGATGCCGGTGACGACATTGTCATGATCGGACGACACCGCTCGATTCACGTCTTCCGCCAGTCGTATCCGGCGATCCGTCGGCCGGCGGCGCAATCCTCGATCAGCGTGGCGAGGCGCCTGGCGCGCGTTTCCGGTCGCTTGGCCGTCGTCACCCAGTTGAGCACCAGCTTCCGATAGCCGGGCGGCTGGCTTTCCCAGTAAGCCCAGCCCGCCTTGTGCTTGCGGAACTTTTTTTCTTCCTCGGGTGCGAACTCGGCCAGCGGCTTCTCATGGGAATAGATGCCCTTGGGGCCAGTGCTTTCCTTCAAGGCGCGCTCGCCGGCGGGAGTCATCAGTCCCGCGCTCTTCAGCGCCTCGAACCGTTCGAGATTGACCTTGCTCCAGATGCTGCCCTTGCGCCGCGGAGTGAAGCGGATGGTGTAGGCTTCCTCGCCCTGCGATTTGCGGATGCTGTCGATCCAGCCGAAGCACAGCGCCTGGTCTCGCGCCTGCGGCCAGTCGATCGACGGCTTGCCGCTGCCCTTCTTCCAGAAGCCGACGAGGAGTTCGGCCGCTGTCGTGTGATTGGCCTCGAGCCAGCGGCGGAAATCGGCCTCGGTGGGGAAGAAGACCGGCTTCGCCATAAGGCCGCTACCGAGTCAATTTCCGATACGTCATCCGGTGCGGGCGCGTCGCTTCTTCGCCGAGGCGCCGGACCTTGTCTTCCTCATAGGCTTCGAAATTGCCCTCGAACCATTCGACCCGGCTGTCGCCCTCGAAGGCGAGGATGTGGGTCGCGAGGCGATCGAGGAAGAAGCGGTCGTGGCTGATCACGACCGCGCAGCCGGCGAAATTTTCCAGCGCGTCCTCGAGCGCGCGGAGGGTCTCGACGTCGAGGTCATTGGTCGGCTCGTCGAGCAGAAGGACGTTGCCGCCCTCCTTGAGCATCTTGGCAAGATGCACGCGGTTGCGCTCGCCGCCCGATAATTGCCCAACATTCTTCTGCTGGTCGGGGCCGCGGAAGTTGAACGCTCCGACGTAGGCGCGGCTGTTCATTTCGAACTTGCCGATCTTCATGATGTCGAGCCCGTCCGACACCTCCTCCCAGACATTATGCTTGGGATTGAGTGCGTCGCGGCTCTGGTCGACATAGCCGAGGTGGACGGTCGGGCCGATCGCGACCTCGCCCGCGTCGGGCTGCTCCTGGCCGGTAATGATCCGGAACAACGTCGTCTTGCCGGCGCCGTTGGGCCCGATGATCCCGACGATCCCGCCCGGCGGCAGGTTGAACGACAGGTTTTCGAACAGTAATTTGTCGCCGTACGACTTGGTCAGGCCATTGGCCGCGATCACATTGTCGCCGAGGCGCTCGGGCATCTGGATCAGGATCTCGCCCTTGGCCGGAGCTCGGTTCTCCTGCGATTTCACCAGCTCGTCGAACGCCTTGATCCGCGCCTTGGATTTGGCCTGGCGGGCCTTGGGGGATCGGCGGATCCATTCGAGTTCGTCGTTGATCGCCTTCTGCTTGCCGGCTTCCTCGCGCTCTTCCTGCGCAACTCTCTTAACTTTCTTCTCCAAATATCCGGAATAATTGGATTCGTAGACGTAGTAACGACCACGATCGAGCTCCAGCACCCACTTCACCACATTGTCGAGAAAATAGCGGTCGTGGGTGACCAGGATCACATTGCCCGGATAGTCGATGAGGTGTTTTTCGAGCCACTGGACGCTTTCGGCGTCGAGGTGGTTGGTTGGCTCGTCGAGAAGGAGGATGCTGGGCTTCTCGAGCAGCAGCCGGGTAAGCGCCACGCGGCGCTTCTCGCCTCCGGATAGGTTCGCGACGGGGCTCTCGCCAGGCGGGCACCGCAACGCGTCCATCGCGATCTCGAGCTGGTTGTCGAGAGTCCAGCCGTCGACGGCGTCGATCTTCTCTTGCAACTCGCCCATCTCGGTCATCAGGGCGTCGAAATCGTCGCCGGGATCAGCCATTTGCGCCGAGATGGCGTTGAAGCGGTCGAGCATGTCGGCGACGGGGCGAACGCCGTCCATGACGTTCTCCCTGACCGTCTTGCTGGGGTCGAGCTGCGGTTCCTGCTCGAGGTAGCCGACCGTTATCCCCTCGCCCGGCCAGGCCTCGCCGACGAATTCCTTGTCGCGCTGGGCCATGATCTTCATCAGCGTCGACTTACCGCTGCCGTTCGGTCCGACGATGCCGATCTTGGCGTCGGGATAGAATTGCAGGTGGATGTCGTTGAGGATGGGCTTCTGGCCCGGGAAGGCCTTGGTCAGGCCCTTCATCACAAAGCTATATTGGGCGGCCATTGGGTCGCGGGAGTCCTTCAAGATTCGGGATTTGGCCGCCAGTTAGAGCAGCGGAGCGTGGATTTCCACCCTCCCCGTCATTGCGAGGAGCCGAAGGCGACGCGGCAATCCAAGTGCCGGCTGGATTGCTTCGCTAGCTCGCAATGAAGATCAATCACGGCCGACCATCGCCTCCACTCCCGCGAACCGATAGTCACGGAATTGATCGCGCAAATCCTTCTTGCTGAGCTTGCCGGTCGCCGTGTGGGGCAGTTCGTCGACGAACTCGATCGCGTCGGGCAGCCACCATTTCGAGACATGGCCCGCGATGTGGCTGCGTATGTCGGCCTCCGAAACATTCGAGCCGTCGGCTTTGACAATGAGGAGAAGCGGCCGCTCGTCCCACTTGGGATGCGGAATTCCAATCGCTGCCGCCTCCGCGACGCCGGGGCAGCCGACCGCCGCATTTTCCAGCTCGATCGAGCTGATCCACTCCCCGCCCGACTTGATCACGTCCTTCGCGCGGTCCGTGATCTGGATCGTGCCGTCGGGATGGATCGCCGCAACTTCGCCGGTGTCGAACCATTGGTCGGCATCGACGCAATCCTGCTCAGCTTTGAAGTACCTCTTGACGACGCCCGGGCCCCGCGCCTGCAGGCGGCCCGAGCTGATCCCGTCGCGCGGCAGCACATTGCCGTCATCGTCCACGGTCCTGAGCTCCACCCCGAACATCGACCGCCCGGGCCGCGCGGAATAAGCCACCTGCTCGTCTTCGCTCATCTCATCCCAATTGGGCGGAAGCGAACCTACGGTGCCGATCGGCGACATTTCCGTCATCCCCCACAAGTGATTGACGCGGATCCCGCGCTCCTTGAACCAGCGGATTGTCGCGGGCGGCGCCGCCGATCCGCCGACGATCACCATTTCGAGCTTGCCGAGATCGGCTCCGGTTCGAGTCACATGGTCGATCATTCCGAGCCAGACCGTCGGGACTCCTGCGGAATGAGTGACCCCCTCCTGATTGAAGAGCTGGCATAGCCGCTCGGGCTGGTTGTCGGCACAAAGCACGAGTTTGAAGCCGACGATCGCGGCGGCATAGGGAAGGCACCAGCTGTTGGCGTGGAACATCGGCACCACCGGAAGGACGACCGACCGGGCGGAAAAGTCGAAAACGTCCGGAATGATGATCGACATTGCGTGAAGTACGGTCGAGCGATGCTCGTAAAGGACGCCCTTCGGGTTTCCGGTCGTCCCGCTGGTGTAGCAGAGGCCGCAAGGATCCCGTTCGTCACCCTCATGCCAGCGATAGTCACCGTCTTCCGCGGCGAGCCAATGATCGAATTCACTGTCGAAGCAGACATAATGCTCGACCGTCGGCCAGCGCGGC
Organism: Pseudomonadota bacterium; assembly: GCA_046765675.1. Taxonomy (GTDB): domain Bacteria; phylum Pseudomonadota; class Alphaproteobacteria; order Sphingomonadales; family Sphingomonadaceae; genus Sphingomicrobium. The sequence goes on along the minus strand of JBKPOR010000108.1, from coordinate 5,305 downwards.
TTCATCCGCTCGACCAGCGGCGCGAAAGCCGAATCGTAAAGCAGCACGCGGTCTTCGGCGTGGGTCACGATGTAGGCGAGCTGATCGTCGAACAGCCTGGGGTTCAGCGTGTGGAGCACGCCGCCCATGCCCACGACCCCGAACCATGACGCCAAATGCCGGTCATGGTTCATCGCCAGCGTAGCGACACGGTCTCCCGGTTTGACTCCGAACCGCTCGAGCGCCTGGCCGATGCGGCGGGCGTGGTCGGCCAGCTGTGTCCAGTCGCTGCTTATCTTGCTGCCGTCCGCGCGCGCAGCCACGATCTCGCGGCTTCGGTGCTCGCGTTCGGCATGATCCATCAGCCGCATGATGCGCAGCGGAAAGTCCTGCATCGCGCCAAGGCTCATCCGCGCCTCCCCTAACCAGAGGCATCATGCGCCAAATGCGCGCGGAGACAAGCATCCGCATGCCGCCATTCCGGGGGCACGGTGGAGCGGATGCTCTAGAAAGGTAGCTTGAATCCCGGCGGCAGGGGCAAGGTGCTCGTCATCTTCTGCATTTCCACCGCGGCGGCCGCGTCCGCCTTGCCCTTGGCGTCGTTGAATGCCGCGGCGATCAGATCCTCGAGCATGGCTTTTTCCGAAGCCTGGAGCAGGCTGTCATCGATATCGACGCCGATGATACGGCCCTTCGCGGTCGCCTTCACCCTGACCATTCCGCCGCCGGCGGCGCCTTCGACCTCGATCTTGTCGAGATTGTCCTGCGCTTTCTGCAGCTCGGCCTGCGCATTCTGAGCCATCTGCAGGATTTCGTTGAGGTCGGGCGTCTCGGGCATCTTATTGGCCTCTCGTTCCATCGAAACCTTCGAGCTGGGCGTCCGGGAAGGCGTCCATCACCGCCTGGACATTGGGATCGGCCAGCACATCGGAGCGAACGCGCTCCTCGGCAATTTTCTCCTGATCGAGCAAGCTCGGCTCGCCGGCATCGTCGGATAGGGAGACCTGCCAGTTGCTGCCGGTGACGGATTTCAGCTGAGCGGCGAGTTCGCGCGGCCAATCCCCGCCGAGCGGACGCGAGGGCTTCAGCACCAGCTCGGGCGGGGCGTAGCGCACAACTCCGACCTGGTCGTGGAGCTGCTGCGCGAGGATTTGCTTTCCATTGTCCTGAAGGAGTTTCACCAGGGCTCGAAAATCTCCGGGAATTCGTGCCGACGGACCTCCGGCTTTGCCACTGGGCGCCGCGGACGAGGACACCGCCGCCCCTTCGCCGCTGAGTTTTGCGAGAAGGGCGGCGGGATCGGGCAGGTCGGCGGCATGGATGAGTCGAAGCAGCGCCATCTCCGCAGCCTCGCGCGGGTCTGGTGCGATGGCTACATCCTCCAGCGCCTTCAGAAGCATCTGCCACAGCCGGTGGATCGAGCCCCACGACAACTTGGCGGCCATTTCCGTGGCGGTTTCGCGCTCTTCCGCCGACTGAAGGGAGTCCGTGCTGGCGCCCGCCTTTGCTCGCGTCGCTGAGTGAAGGTTTTCCATCAACCCGCGCAGCAGCTGGCTTGGGTCGATCCCCAGCTCATGCGCCTCATCCAGTTCGGCCAATGCCGCCGGGGAGTCGCCCGCGAGCAGGATTTGCAGAAGCCGTCGAATCCGGCCGCGATCCGCCAAGCCGAGCATGTCGCGCACCTGCTCGGCGGTGACGGTGCCCGCGCCATGCGCGATCGCCTGGTCGAGAATCGATAATCCGTCGCGGGCAGACCCTTCGGCGGCCTTGGCGATCATCCCGACCGCTTCGGGCTCGACGTCGACACCTTCCGATTTTGCGACTTCGCCGAAATGGGCGGCGAGCTTTTCGGCCGGGATCCGCCTGAGGTCGAATCGCTGGCAGCGCGACAGGACCGTCACGGGCACCTTGTTCACCTCGGTGGTCGCGAACAGGAATTTTACGTGCTCAGGCGGCTCCTCAAGAGTTTTCAACAAGGCGTTGAACGCACTCTTGGAGAGCATGTGGACTTCGTCGATGATGTAGATCTTGTACCGCGCGCTTACCGACGCGTAGCGCACGGCGTCGATAATCTCTCGAATGTCGTCGATGCCCGTATGGGACGCGGCGTCCATTTCGATCACGTCGATGTGCCGGCCCTCGCTAATGGCCCGGCACGGCTCGCAGACGTTGCAGGGTGTGATCGTCGGCCCACCCTGTCCGTCCGGCCCGATGCAGTTCAGCGCCTTGGCGATCAGGCGCGCGGTCGAGGTTTTGCCGACTCCGCGCACGCCGGTGAGAAGGAAGGCGTGGGCGACGCGCTCGCGAGCGATCGCGTTGGCGAGCGTCTGCACCATCGCGTCCTGGCCGATCAGCTCGGCGAAGGTCTGCGGGCGATATTTGCGCGCGAGCACGCGATACGGCGACGCACCTGGGGGAGGCGGCTCTGTTTCAGGTAAGTCGAGGCCCAGACCGGGCGATTCGGCGTCGTCCATCAGCTGTCGTTTAGGGCCTCAGCTCCGTCATTGCGAGGCGCGCAGCGCCGCGGCAATCCAGAAAAAGCCTGGATTGCTTCGCTACGCTCGCAATGACGGCAAAAGGTGGAAGCCGACGACCCGGCACGAAATCGTTGTGGCTGCTTCCTTCCGGACCTGACCAGGTTGGCGACAGCGCCGTCCGCCGACTTCCGAACGGGAATATGGGTGAAGATGCCAGGCCGCGCAAGTTCAGCCCCTTCATTCACCGTTCACGCGGCGGGGGCGAGGAACTTGCACCGAAGACGGAGGCCGCATGCTTTTGCCCGCTCTGATCCTCCCGATTCTTATCGCCGCTCAGTCGGCGAACTCACCGATCACCGTCACTGGCCGCGACCGGGCGCCGTTCATCAGCCCCATGGGCGAGCCCTTCCGTGCCCGCTCGGCTGACGACGACATGCTCGCCCGCTGGTTCTATCAGGCCGACCGCAACCGCGACGGAATGCTCACGCTCGATGAAATGCAGTCCGACGCCGATCGCTTCTTCGCGACTCTGGACACCAGACGTGACGGCGAGATCGATCCCGAGGAGCTCATCGCTTATGAGGCCGAAATCGCGCCGGAAATCCAGGTCAACACACGGTGGATGCGGTCTCCCGCGAACGCTGCTGGAGCGACGCAATCGCCGGCTCAGCCCAAGGCCTCCCACAAGCGGCGAGGCGACGAATATGACGGATATCTGATGCACGGCCTGCAAGGCGCGGCACGATACGCCTTGATCAACATGCCTGAACCGGTTGCGGCCGCCGACGCCGACTTCGACAGGGCCGTGACCGCCGGCGAATTCCGGCAGGCCGCGATCCAGCGTTTCCAGCTGCTCGACAGCAAGCGGCAGGGCAAGCTCGCGCTGCAGGATCTGGAATCGCTCGTGCCGTCCAGGCCCAAGCACGGGCAGCGGCCGAAAGCGAAAAATGATCCGGACCCGCGGATCGGCCTTCCTCTTCCGGAGCGCGATTAGCGCCCCATCCAGTTGGTGGCGCCGGCCGGGATTCGCACATCGAGGGTTTCGAGATCCTCGGTCAGGATGATTTGGCAGGCGAGCCGCGAGGTCCGTGTCGCATGCGCCGCTAGATCGAGCAGATCCTCTTCCTCTTCGGTCGCCGGCGGCAATTTCGCGAAATGTTCCGCATCGACGATCACGTGACAGGTCGAACAGGCCATCACGCCCTCGCACGCGCCCTCCAGCGGCTGGCGTTCGGCCCAGGCGACGTCGAGGAGGCGCTGGCCCGGCGCCGCCTTCACTTCCTTGTCGAGGGTCCCGTCGGCCTTGAAAAAACGCACCAGGGTCACGCCGCGAGATTCTCCTGCGCGCGCGCCGCCTCTTCGATCCTGCGGCAGGCGGAGGCGAGCTCTTCCTCGCCCGTATAGCGGCCGAATCCCAGGCGGATTGATGATCGTGCATCGCGATCCGAGAGGCCGATCGCGCGAAGCACATGGCTCGGCCGGCCCGAACCACTTGCGCAGGCGGATCCGAGCGAGAAAGCGAGGTTACGCAGGTCAGCAATAAGCCGTGCCGCATCAACGGCTTCGCGCCGAATGTTGAGATTCCCGCGATAGCGATGGCTCGTGCTGCCGTTGACCGCCCAGCCAGGACCGAGGTTCACCACGGCCAGCTCGAACAGCTTGGCGACATGCTCCGCGTCGGCCTCACGCCGCTCGACCGCAAGGCGGGCTGCCTCCCCGAACCCGACGCACAGCGCGGGCGACAGGGTTCCCGAACGCAGGCCCTGCTCCTGTCCGCCGCCGTGAAGCAAAGCCGCGGGCTCGCTGCCGGTCCGCATCCACAGTCCGCCCACACCCTTTGGCCCGTGGATCTTATGCCCCGAGACGGCAATCAGGTCGGGCCCCTCGGGTATCGGCATCCGGCCGAAGCCCTGGACGGCGTCGCACAGCATCACAGCGCCAACCCGATGTGCCATATGCGCGATTTCGGTGATCGGCTGAATCACTCCAATCTCATTGTTGACAAGCATCGTCGCGACAATTCCGACCTGCTCGTCGAGCTCGCGTTCCAGATCGGCCAGGTCGACCAGCCCGTCCGGACCAACGGGCAGGACCTTAAGATCGATCCCCTGCCCCGCCAGCCACTCGCACGTGTCGAGCACCGCCGCATGTTCCGTCGCAACCGTGATGATCCGGTTGCGCCCGTGCCTTAAGGCGGTGCCCTTCAAAGCCCAGTTGAGCGCTTCGGTCGCGCCGCTGGTGAAAGCGAAGCGGCCGTCGTCGCGCTCGATCGCGCGGACAATCTGCCCTCGGGCCACTTCTATCGCTGCAGCGGCCTCGCGGCCCCAGGTCGAGGGCGCATGCGGGTTCGCGAATTTTTCCTCGAGCCAGGGGCGCATGGCCGCAGCCACCTCGGGTGCGACGGGGGTCGTCGCCTGATAGTCGAGGTAGATCATGCCGCCTTCGATGCGTGGAGATCGGCGATCCGCCGCCATTCGTCGAGGAAGCGGTCGACCTCGGCCTCGCTGGTGGAGGGCCCGAAGCTGACCCGAATGAATCCGCCCGCGACATCCTCGGGGACACCCATCGCGGCCAGCACGTCGCTCGCCTTCATTTTACCCGATGAACAAGCGCTGCCGGCGGATACGGCAATGCCGGCAAGGTCGAACTGGACGAGCAAGGATGCGCTAGACCCGCCTCGAAGCGCGAACGAACCGATCGTCGCGATCCTCGATGCCTCTTCGCCGACCACGACGCCGCCAGCTTCTTTCACGCCGGCTTCAAGGCGGGATCGGAGGCCGGCCAAGCGTTGCATATCATACGGCCGCGCTTCCAACGCCGCGGCGAAGCCGAGCGCCGCAGGCATGTCC
>JBKPOR010000107.1:0-2936 GCA_046765675.1 Pseudomonadota bacterium | reverse complement strand
GTTACGAATCGTTCCTTTAACCTGGCTGCCGATCGTGAACTTCTTCTCGATCTCATCCCACGGATTCGGTTCGAGCTGGCGCAGTCCCAGGGAAATTTTTTGTTCCTCTTTATTCACGCCCAGCACCACCGCTTCAACTTCCTGACAGACTGTCAGGATGTCTGAAGGTCGCATAATGCGTTTGGTCCATGAAAGCTCTGACACATGGATCAGACCCTCCACGCCTTCCTCGATCTCAACAAAAGCGCCATAGGGAACAAGATTGGTGATCTTACCTTTAATGCGCTGTCCGGCGGGGAATCGCTCCTCGATCTGGTCCCACGGATTTTTCTGAGTCTGCTTCAGGCCGAGTGAAACGCGCTCTTTTTCCTTGTTGTTATCGAGCACAACGACTTCCAGTTGCTGCCCTACTTTCAGCAGCTCACTGGGATGTCCGAGCCGGCCCCAGGTCATATCGGTCACGTGCAACAATCCATCCATTCCATCGAGATCAATGAACGCACCGAAATCTGTGATGTTTTTCACGGTGCCAACCACGCGGTCGCCGACAGTCACGCTCTCGAGGAATTTTTGGCGCTTTTCGCTGCGTTCTTGTTCGATTACCTCGCGCCGGCTGAGCACAACGTTCTTTCGTTCGTCGTTAAGCTTGACGATTTTGAAATCGTACGTGTTGCCGACAAACTGCTGCAAATCCTTTGGGGGAACGACATCAATTTGAGACGCCGGCAAAAATGCCTCGACGCCGATGTTCACCATCAAACCGCCTTTGACGACCGATCTAACCTTGCCTTTGATCAGGCCGTCGCCTTCGAAAACCTTGACAATCTTGTTCCAATTTTGGCGGTAGGCCGCTTTTTCCTTTGAGAGAACAACCATGCCTTCGTCGTTCTCCAACCGTTCCAGGAGAACGTCCACCTCGTCGCCCACTTGCAACGAATCGGGATCTTCGAATTCGCTCAGCGGAATGACGCCCTCGGACTTATATCCCACATCGACGAGCACTTCGCGTGGCCGAACTTCCAAAATCTGCCCTTTGATAATGCTTCCCTCGCGAAAGTCCGGCATCGCCTTCGACATCACATCCTGCATTTGAATCATAAAGTAAGTAGGTCTCCTCTTCAGTACAGCGGCGCTCTCAATCGAACACCGATGTTCCGCGCATCCGGCTGCTGCCGGAAGCGGAATGAGGAGGGCATATTAGGCGTTTTTATGCGATGGGTCAACTGACACGCGCTCGGGTTCGCCGTCATGAGCGAAATCGCGTCAGGAGCCGCATTCCATCAGCCCCTGTGCACGCGGGCAAGGAAGAACATGTGCTCCCAAGACCTTGTGAGTTTTGCGTTTTTCCCGTATTCTGGCGCAGGATGCTGATGCTGCGATTTTTGGTCTTACTCGTTTTTATCTCCGGAACGTTATGCGCGCAATCTCCGGTCAACCAGCAAGTTCAAGATGCGATAAAATCATCAGAACTCACGGTCGTTCACCTCTGGGCGCCATGGTGTTCCAACTGCCAGGCTGAGCTCAAAAGCGGGGGTTGGACAAAAATCGTCTCCGAAAATCCAAAGGTGAAATTTTATTTCGTCTCAGTCTGGAATGACGGGCAGGACGGGCGCGCGATGCTAAACAAATTCGGAATTGCCGATAAGCCGAACGTGACAATCCTCGCCGATCCCGGGCCGCGCCGCGGCGAAAACAAGATCAAGCAATTTGCCGGTCTGCCGCTCAGCTGGATACCTACGACTTGGATTTACAAGGGCGGCGATCTCCGCTACGCATTGAATTATGGTGAGGTCCGTTTTCTCGTGCTCCAACAATTTCTGACGGACAGCCAGTCAGAGTGGTCGCACAAAGGCGAGCCATCGATCGAGTAATCTTTATGACTGAGAGTTCCGCAGAGCCTGTGATTGCGCATGCCAAATCGCCTGAGATTCTTTCGCTCATCGGCGATACGCCGTTGGTGGAAGTGACGCAGTTCGACACGGGGCAGTGTCGCCTTTTTCTCAAACTCGAAAATCAAAATCCGGGCGGCTCGATCAAGGATCGGATCGCCCTGTCGATGATCGAGGCGGCGGAGACCGAGGGGAGATTGGAACCTGGCGGCACGGTCATTGAAGCCACAGCAGGCAATACCGGTCTTGGCCTCGCGCTGGTTGCAGGCGCGAAAGGCTATCGAGTGTTGTTAGTAATTCCCGACAAGATGTCGCAGGAAAAAATATCGCATGTGCGAGCGCTTGGCGCCGAAGTTCGAATCACGCGGTCGGATGTGACGCGAGGACACCCCGAGTATTACCAGGATGTAGCATTCCGGCTGGCCGAAGAAGTTCCCGGTGGTTTTTACGTCAATCAATTTGGTAATCCAGCAAACCCTCTTGCGCATGAGCGCACGACCGGTCCGGAAATTTGGGAGCAAATGCGGCACGACGTGGATGCAGTCGTGGTGGGGGTCGGCTCGGGCGGAACACTGACCGGTCTTGGTCGGTTCTTTAATCGCGTCAAACCGCGACGCGGCATTGAAATGATTTTGGCCGACCCGGCAGGGTCCGTTTTATACGAGTACGTCAGGACGGGCCAGATGGTAGAATCGGGCAGCTGGGCAGTGGAAGGCATCGGCGAAGACTTCATTCCGGAGATCGCTGACATGTCGTTAGTGACAGAAGCTTTTGAGATTGAAGACGCGGAGAGTTTTTCCACAGCACGCGAGCTTTTATGCAAGGAAGGAATCTTCGGCGGTTCCTCCACTGGCACGCTTCTCGCCGGCGCACTGCGTTATTGCCGCGAACAAACAAAACCGAAACGTGTGGTCACTCTCGTTCCGGATACAGGCAATAAGTATCTCTCCAAAATGTATAACGATTTTTGGATGGCCGAACAGGGCTTCATTCATCGCTCGCCGCACGGCGACCTGAGCGACTTGATTTCGCACCGATATGAAGCCG
>JBKPOR010000106.1:0-3304 GCA_046765675.1 Pseudomonadota bacterium | reverse complement strand
CCGCCCCATCTCCTGCCCAGCTACCAGTCGGTATCGACGGTCTTTGGCGCTAAGTCGCTCCTTCTTCCATCTTTGACGTCTCCTAGCCGGCACGGCGCCAATTCCGGCGCGTGCCCAGGAAAGGAACTCACCATGAAATTATTCGGCACCGTGAAGTCATTCGACAGCGTCCAGGGCCACGGCCAGATCACTCCGGAAGCCGGCGGCGACCTCATCCGCTTCGACAAGAGCGCGATCGCTTGGGACAAGAAGACTGACCCAACGATCGGCCAGCGCCTGTCCTATGAATCGGGCAAGACCAATGACCAGGTCCGCGCGCTGAACCTGCAGACTGTCTAATTCGAATCCTGTTGCGTAAATGGCCCGGCCGGAGCGATCCTGCCGGGCTTTTTAGTGCATCATCCCCTGGGCCCGGAGCTCCGCCGGCCGTAGTAAACGACGAGCGAGTTCCAAGCATACGCGAGTTCTGGGTGACGCAATATTAATTAACTGTGCAAGGGTAACAAGAACAGGCCGCGAGAAATAAACGCCTTGTTGTATTAGGTTCATGCGTCTTATTCTGCTAATACGCGTTGTACCTATAACTCCCCGGCATTTCCGGTTGAGACCCAGGGAATTTCTCCATGAAAACCTACTCACCGCTCATCGCCATTGCGGCGATTGCCGGCGCGCCCGCGCCCGCCGCCGCGCAGACCGCTTATCCCTACCCCCAACCCCAGGTTAATCGACAAGCGGGCGATGGTTACAGCCAGCCTGGCCATTCCCAGGACCCGACCGCACAGAAGCCGATCGCGCAGGTCATCGATTCCCTGCTCGGCAACCGCTACAAAGCGAGCGGCGATCGCGCCGGTGTGTCCCAGTGCGCGAGCGCGGCGCTGGCCCAAGCAACCATCAAATATGGCGTGAACGGTCATGCCGGCTCCGACGGCTATGCGGGCTATGCCGGCGCCTACCGCCCCGGCGCGACCGGCGTCCCCGGCTATCCCGGCGTCGCCACATCGATGCGCGTAAGCGCGATCACCGACGTCCAGCGGCCATCCAATGGAATGCGCGTCAAAGGCCTGATCGACAGCGGCGTCAACTATCGCGGCGGCTACGGCGGCGAGGCCTACCAGGGCGAGGGCTATGGCGGCCAACCCTATGCCACGCTCTATCCCAGTCACAACGACCTGTCGTTCCGCTGCAATCTCAATAGTCTCGGGATCGTCACCAGCATGCACATCGATCGCAACACCACGACGTACCGCCGCTTCTAGCCGCGAGCCGGCCCAAAAGCCGCACCAGACTCACGCGCGGAACGTTCGGGGGACGTTCGAGCATGAAGCTCGGGTGCCCCGTAGTAAACGAAAGCGAGTTCCAAGCACACGCAAGTTCTGGTGACGCAATATTAATCACCTTGGCAAAAGGCAGCAAGAACAGGCTGCGAGAAATAAACATCTTGTTGTATTAGGTTCATGCGTCTTATTCTACTAATACGCGTTGTACCTATAACTCCCCGGCATTTCCGGTTGAGAACCAAGGGAATTTCCCCATGAGAATGTTCCATTTCCTCGCGGCCGCCATGGCCGTCGGCGGCCTTGCCGCTCCCGCCATCGCGCAATACCCCTACCCGCAGCAGGTCCCGCAGCCCTATCCGGGTCAGCCGGGCTACGGCTACGGCTACCAGCAGGGCTACGGCAACCAGGGCGGTATCGGAGCCATCATCAACCAGCTGCTCGGCAACCGCTACAACGCGCCCGATCGCACGGCCGTCAGCCAGTGCGCCAACGCGGCCATGGTGCAGGCCCAGTCGCAGTATCGCGGCAACGCTTACGGACAGTACGGCAACTCGTACGGCTACCAGCAGGGCTACGCCGCCCCGGCGATGCACGTGACGGCGATTACCAACGTTGAACGCCGCAACAACGGCCTGCGCGTCTCCGGCCTGATGAGTTCGGGCTACGGCGGTCAGTACGGCGGCCAGTACGGCTACCAGGGTCAGCAATATGCCCAGGGCGACGTCAGCTTCCGCTGCAACGTCGACTATCGCGGTCAGGTGACCAACGTGCGCATCAACCGCAATAATCGCTATCGCGGCTAGTCACAGCTAAGGACGGCGGCGCGGCTACAGGAGGCCGCGCCGCCGCTTTTGCGTGTGCCCCTCACCCCGCATTGTCGAAGAACCGCACCTCCAGCGGCTCACCATCGAATGTCGGACCGTCCTTGGTCACCTCGAAGCCGTCGAGCAGCCGTGCGTTGACGCCCATGCGCTCGCCGAGCGCGGCGCGAACGTCTTTCGGCAGGTCTCCGGCCAGCGCCTCGGGATTGGCGGTCCAGTGGGTGTGGCAGGCGCAAGTCAGACAATGATGGAAGCGGATGAACCGGTCCCCGGTGACATAGGTCGCCGTCGGACCCTCGACTCGCACCTCCGCCGGCCGGTAGTAAGCGACCAGCGCGCCGGTCCTCCGGCAGATGCTGCAATTGCACGAGGCAACCCACTCGGGCGCGCTCGGCACTGCTATCCGCACCGCCCCGCAATGGCATGATCCCGTCTCCGCCATCGTCTCCTCCTATCCCGCGATCATCGGTCCGAACGGCTCGAGCAGGTCGACCACCACCAGCACGGCGAGGCAGCCAACCGCGACCTCTCGGCGCCGGGTCAGCATCGCGGTCGCGCCGCCCAGATAAATGATCGCCAGCGATATCCAGTCGAACCAGTTGAGAAAGCTCCACGATTCCCAGCCGATGACGAGCGGGCGGAGCAGGAAAGCGCACACGACCGCGAGAAGGATCGCGCCGATCACCTTGGCCTTCTGTTGCATGAAATAATCGTCGAGCGACTTGCGCCCGCCGAGGTCGTCCGGAAACACGAGCGCGCCGGCGAAATAATAAAGCGCGGATACGACGAGGCCCGCGAACAGGGCCGGCGAGCCGAACGGCAGGTCGCTGCGCATGCGCCACAGGATCTCCCAGCAGATCACCGTCTCGGTCGTAACCCACCTGGCGAGCAGCCCCCTGCCCCAGCCGATCGTCAGCTCCGGCCGCCGTTTGACGGCGCTCGCCAGCCCGCCCAGCACCTGGCCGAGCCCGAGGCCGAGCAGGATCACCAGCAGCGAGAAGACGAATTCGAAACTGGTCATTCGGCGGCTCCCCCGAGCGCCGCCAATATCACGGCAGAAAAGTCTGTCCTACAGCACCCCTGTTGTGGCTTAGCCTTCCGGATGCGCGCCGTCCCAGGTCACCGCGTTCCTTCCTCCGCCGATTTGCCCTCGCGCACCCCGCCCGCATCCGGGTGCGGAGGCGCGCTGCATTCGCTGCGTTTCGC
>JBKPOR010000105.1:0-21746 GCA_046765675.1 Pseudomonadota bacterium | reverse complement strand
GAGCTTCTTTCCCGACAATGCGGTCGAATATTTCGTCAGTTACTACGACTATTATCAGCCGGAAGCCTACGTCCCGCGGACCGACACCTATATCGAGAAGGAGTCGAGCGTGAACGAGGCGATCGACCGCATGCGCCACTCGGCGACCCGGTCGCTGCTCGAGCGCGACGACGTGATCATCGTCGCTTCGGTCAGCTGCCTCTACGGCATCGGCTCGGTCGAGACCTATTCGGCGATGACCTTCAGCCTGAAAAAAGGCGGGGTCGAGGACCAGCGCGAAGTCATCCGCAAGCTCGTCGCGCTGCAGTACCGCCGCAACGATCAGGCGTTCGCCCGAGGCAATTTCCGGGTGCGGGGCGACAGCCTCGAAATCTTCCCGTCACATTATGAGGACATGGCGTGGCGGATCAGCTTCTTTGGCGATGAGATCGAGGACATTACCGAGTTCGACCCGCTGACGGGGAAGACGATCGCGTCGTTGGACAGCATCAAAGTCTATGCGAACTCGCACTATGTGACCCCGGGGCCGACGCTCAAGCAGGCGATGGAGGCGATCAAGCACGAGCTTGCCGAGCGGCTGAAGGAGCTCACAGCCGAAGGACGGCTGCTCGAGGCGCAAAGGCTCGAGCAGCGGACCAATTTCGACCTCGAGATGATCGCGGCGACCGGCTCATGCGCCGGCATCGAGAATTACTCGCGCTTCCTCACAGGCCGCCTGCCCGGCGAGCCGCCGCCGACGCTCTTCGAATATCTCCCCGACAATGCCTTGCTGTTCGTCGACGAGAGCCACCAGACGGTTCCGCAGATCGGGGCGATGGCGCGCGGCGATCACCGGCGGAAGATCACACTTGCGGAATACGGCTTCCGGCTTCCGAGCTGCATCGACAACCGCCCGTTGCGTTTCAACGAATGGGACGCGATGCGCCCGCAGACGACCTTCGTTTCGGCCACCCCAGGTCCGTGGGAGATCAATGAGACCGGCGGGGTGTTTTCGGAGCAGGTGATCCGTCCGACGGGACTCATCGACCCGCCGGTCGAGATCAAGCCGGTCGAGGACCAGGTCGACGACCTCGTTCATGAAGCAAAAGAGACCGCGCGCAAGGGCTATCGGACGCTCGTCACCACGCTCACCAAGCGGATGGCGGAGGACCTCACCGAATATCTCCACGAGGCGGGCTTGAAGGTCCGCTACATGCACTCCGACGTTGAGACGCTCGAGCGCATCGAGCTCATCCGAGAGTTGAGGCTCGGCGTCTACGACGTGCTCGTCGGCATCAACCTGCTGCGCGAAGGCCTCGACATCCCCGAATGCGGGCTGGTCGCGATTCTCGACGCCGACAAGGAAGGGTTTCTCCGCTCCGAGACGTCGCTCATCCAGACGATCGGCCGCGCGGCGCGCAACATCGACGGGCGCGTCATCCTTTACGCCGACACTGTGACCGGATCGATCGAGCGGGCGCTCGCGGAAACCAATCGCCGGCGGGAGAAGCAGCTCGAATATAATGCCGAGCACGGCATCACGCCCGAGAGCATCAAGCGCAACATCCACGACATCATGGCGCACGTCACGGCGCGCGAGGGGATCACGGTCGACACCGGCGACGACGAGCGGCCGCATCTCGTCGGGCACAATCTCAAAGCCTATATCGGGGACCTCGAGGAACGCATGCGCAAGGCGGCCGCCGACCTCGAGTTCGAGGAAGCCGCGCGCCTCCGCGACGAGATCCGCCGCCTCGAGGAAGACGATTTGGGAATCCCGCACGACGAACGGGTCGCGCCCCGCCTGCCTGGCGCCTCGAGAGAGGGTAAGCCCGGCACGCGCAAGGGCCGGTTCGGAAAGCAGAGCCGGACTCGCTTCGGAGGGCGGAGATAGGGAAATTCCCGGCGCTCCGAGCGTTTTTCCGGCCCATGCCGTCGACCGTCATCCGGCGCTTCGCCTATGATTCCGACAAGCGCGAGCTTTGGATCGAGTTCGTGAGCGGTCGACGCTACATCTACGAAGGTGTGCCGGAGAGCGTGGCGAATACCTTTCGCTCAGCCTTCGCTCGCGGCGTCTATTTCAACAGCCGGATCCGCGACCGCTTCCGATTTCGCGAAGCCCCGCATCACGAGGAAGCAACAAATTCTTAAAGCGGCTGGGCGACAAGCGCCGAATGATCCCGATGAAGACCAGCTCAATCTTCAAGAGCCGGTGGATGGCTCTCATCTGGGCCGCCGGGATCCTCTGGCTCGCTTGGGACGTCGCCGGCAGGGCGCCGCAGGATACCAGCAACAGCGCGAACGCCGAGGAGCCGACCGACGTGACCGGCGCGCCCATCACCCCAGAGGACGAGAAGAAGTTCGAGCAGACACTGAACGGGCTCTAGCGCGCTGACTCGATGCGTTCGATGTGCCAGTGGCGCTGGGCTTCCGTCGAGCCCGGAACATCGTTGACACGGCGAAGAAGCACCTCGGCCTCGAGACGAGAAGGCTGCCCGCTCTCCGTGTCATTGTAGAAAATGGCGGGAATCATCACATAGATTGAGCCTGCGGCTCCCTCTTCGTCGCGCGGGTTGCCGATCTCCACATGGCTGGTCCCGTCAGCTCTCAGCTTGTGCTCGAATTCGGCCGCGGCGCTGGCATTTGACCATAGCTTCCGGGCGTCAGCCCAGCGGCCCTGCTCAATCAGCGTGCCATAAAGTTCGACCACCTCACCAGCCGCGTCCGCGCTCGTGGGATCAATCGAACCTTTGGGCTCGCCCAGCGGCGCGGGCTCGGTCGCCAGATCCTCATTCCCGACCGGATTCGGTAGTGCTGGCGCAGAACCGGCGACGTCGGCCGGCTGCTCAGCATTTTGCCGTCGCTCCTCGGCTTTCGGCCCACAGGCCGATGCCGTCAGGGACAGAAGTGCAAATAGGAGTCGTTCTGATCTCATATGCTTAGCTTCTCACGGAACCCCGCCCGCGAAGGTTCGTTCGTTTCGCCTGTAAAACAGGGAAAACAAGGGAGAGTTTCCAATGGCCGATGATCGCGACGAAACCGATCGGACGACCATCGTAGAAACCGGCGGCGGAGGCGGCGGCGGCGGCGTTCTCGCAGTCGTGCTTCTGATCATTGTCGTTCTCGTGCTTCTGTTCATGTTCCGTCATCAACTCGGGATTGGAACCGGCGGGACGAACGTCAACGTTCCCGACAAGATCGACGTCAACGTAAACCAAAACTGATCCGGAGGGGGTCAGAGCGGGCGGGTTGCGAGTCCCCGTCCGCGCCGGGCGCGGTTCCATCGAGAGCCGCGCCCGCTTGATTTGAAGCTCGTCTAGACCCTGGGCGCGCGACGCTTTAACCGGCGCGCATGACGTCTGGCTACATGACCGGTTTCGGCGGCCATTTCGAAAGCGAGGCGGTCGAGGGCGCGCTCCCGAAGGGACGCAACTCGCCGCAACGTCCGGCCTTCGGGCTCTACGCGGAGCAGCTATCCGGCAGCTCCTTCACCTCGCCTAGGCACGAGAACCGCCGGAGCTGGCTGTACCGCATGCGGCCGACAGCCGACCATCGGCCGTTTACGCGGTATGAGGGCGCCCGGCTGTTCGGCGTGCCCGCGTCGGCCGAGGCGCTGGCTCCGAACCGGCTCCGCTGGGATCCACCCGAACTGCCGGAGGGAACCGACTTCGTCGACGGCCTCGCCACCGTGCTCCACGCGCGGACGCCCGAAGACCTCGAGGGAGTCGCTGTGCACGTTTACCGCGCGACCAAGAGCATGGACTCGCGCGTGTTCGTCGATGCTGACGGCGAACTGGTGATCATCCCGCAACAGGGCTCGATCGAGCTCCAGACCGAGCTTGGACGGATCGAGGTCGCTCCCGGCTCGATCGGAGTCGTCCCGCGCGGAATGAAGTTCAGCGTTCGCCTGCCGGACGGCGAAGCGCGCGGCTATGTCGCCGAGAATTACGGCGCGCCTTTCCGTCTTCCCGAGCTCGGGCCGATCGGAGCGAACGGCCTCGCCAATCCCCGCGATTTCGAGATACCCGTCGCCTGCTATGAGGACGAGGACGGGCCGACCGAGCTGGTCCAGAAGAGCCTCGGCCACCTGTGGGCTACCACCCTCGACCATTCGCCGCTCGACGTCGTTGCGTGGCACGGCAATTACGCGCCCTATCGCTATGATTTGTCGCGCTTCAACTCGATCGGAACGATCAGCTTCGACCACCCAGACCCGTCGATCTTCACGGTGTTGACCAGCCCTAGCAACGTGCCTGGCCGGGCGAACGCCGATTTCGTGATTTTCCCGCCGCGCTGGACGGTGGCCGAGGATACGTTCCGCCCGCCCTGGTTCCACCGCAACGTGATGAGCGAGGCGATGGGGCTGATCCACGGCGCGTACGACGCGAAGGCCGAGGGTTTCGCTCCCGGCGGGCTCTCGCTGCACAATCTCATGAGCGGTCACGGCCCCGACCTCGATAGCTGGCGCAAAGCGAGCGACGCCGTGCTCAAACCCGTGAAGATCGAAGGCACTATGGCGTTCATGGTCGAAACCTGCTGGCCCTATCGGCCGACGGATTGGGCGCTCGAACGGGCGCAGCCGGACTATGACGAGGCCTGGGCCGGCTTTCCCAAGGCGAAGTTGCCGTGATCAGCTGGGTCGAAAGTGCCGAAGGCAGCGACTTCCCGATCGAGAACCTGCCGCTCGGGATCTTCTCGGTGGGACAGCGGCGCCGGCGCGCGGGAGTCGCGATCGGCGATTTCGTGCTCGACCTTGTCGGTATCGGCGACCTCCTGGACGAGGAATGGCGGGGAGACCTGTCGCAACCGGTGCTCAACAGCTGGCTGGCGCGGGGTCATTCGGCGCTGGGCGACCTTCGCGAGCGGTTGCAGGAGCTTCTGTCGGACGAACGCTATCGCGACGATGTCGAACCGCAATTGATCGGCCAGACGGAAGCACGAATGCACGTTCCCTGCCTCGTCGGTGACTACACGGACTTCTACGTCGGAATTCATCATGCGACCAATGTCGGAAGGCTTTTCCGACCCGACGACCCCTTGCTCCCGAACTACAAATATGTGCCGATCGGCTATCACGGACGCGCGAGTTCCGTGCGAGCCTCCGGGGAGCCGGTGATCCGCCCCAGCGGCCAGCGCAAGGCCCCCGACGCCGCCGCTCCCGAATGCGGCCCAAGCCGGCGGCTGGATTATGAGCTTGAGCTCGGGATTTGGATCGGCCGGGGCAACGACCTGGGCTCACCGATCCCGCTCCGTGAGGCCAGTGAGCACATCGCTGGATATTGCCTGCTCAACGACTGGTCGGCGCGCGACATCCAGGCATGGGAATATCAGCCTCTTGGGCCATTCCTTGCGAAAAACTTCCTGACAAGCGTCAGCCCGTGGATCGTCAGTCCGCAAGCCCTGGCGCCGTTTCGGAGGGCGATGCCCGAACGTCCCGACCGAGATCCCGCACCGCTCCCTTATCTAGACGATGCCGAGGATCGCTCCGCCGGCGCGCTTTGCGTGCGGTTGGAGGTAACCCTGACGACGGAAAAGATGCGCGAGGCCGGCCTTGCGCCCCACATCCTGTCGAGCGGGTCGGCCGACGAAGCGATGTATTGGAGCGCGGCGCAGATTGTCGCCCATCACAGCTCGAACGGCTGCAACCTCCAGCCTGGCGACCTCATCGGAACCGGCACTCTTTCGACCGACAGTCCGACGGGGCTCGGCTCGCTCATCGAGATCAGCCAGGGCGGAAAGGAGCCGATCCGCCTGCCGAGCGGAGAAACGCGCAGCTTCCTCGAGGACGGCGACGAAGTGACCCTGAAGGCGTGGTGCGAGGGTGACGGAGCGGTGCGCATCGGTTTCGGAGAATGCCTCGGCCGGGTTGAGGCGGCCGCTTAGGCTTTTTGCCTCATCGGCCATTCGAGTGCGGGATCGCGCTCATTGTCCCAGATCATATGGATGATCCGCCAGCCCAGCTCTGGGTCCCGGAATAGCTGGATCGAGTTGATCCCGCGCCGCTCGGGCGGGTTCTCGTCCGGGGAACGCCGCGCTTCGTAACCGCTCCAGACGTGCGCCATGTTGCCGAACAGGTCGATCCGCCGGCTGGTCTCGACCTCATAGAAGTCGTTGGCATCGAAGAAGGGCTGGGTGTTTGCTGAATATTCGTCGAGGCTCATGCTGAGCTTCTGCGGCCGGCCTTCGCCGTCGACCCAGGTGCGCACTTGTTTCGCGTCGGGGAGGAAGCAATTGTCCTGCCTCGACCAGTCGCGCGGTCCCTTGGGTCCCGAAATCATCGCGTACATCTCGTCGATCGCGGCGCCGATTTGCTGTTCGTCGGTCATGCGTGCGGGCCCTCTCGCTTCGCTCGCGATTTTCGGCTTCGCCATGCCCGGTATGGCTTCAGGCGAAAATGGTGCCGCTTGAGGGACTCGAACCCACGACCCCATCATTACGAATGATGTGCTCTACCAGCTGAGCTAAAGCGGCTTGGCTATTTGGGAGTTGCGGCCCCTATCAGCGGCCTATCGCTTGGGCAAGCTGCGGTCACAGGCAACGGTCTAATGAACATGCTTAACATTTTGGTAACTGCGCTCCGTGCATTTTGCCTCGGAACTGGACTGTGGGGCCCAGACTGATGGATAGTTACCGCGAGCATCCGATCGATTTCGACCAGCCGGCGTCCGACACGTCGCCGATGGACGATCTCGCCGGTGAAATCGGCACCGACGAGCGGCGCATGCATGTTCGCGCCTACAATTACTGGGTCTCGCTGCTCGACGGCCGCGACTTCCCGTCGATCGAGGACCTGGAGCCGGGCGAAGTCCTCGACTTTGCGCCCAACAGCGTCCTGCTCGATTTCACCTGCGGCCGCGACAACCCGGCCGTGCCGTACATCGGCGGGGGGATCCGCGAAGAATGCGGGCTAGACGACAATACGCGCACGATCGCCGATGTGCCGAGCCGGTCGCTCCTGTCGCGCCTCACCGATCACTATCTGCAAATCATCGCCAACCGCGCTCCGATCGGCTTCGAGGCCGAGTTCGTGAATCAGCGCGAGGAGAACATCTGCTACCGGGGCATCCTGATGCCCTTCTCCTCGGACGGGGACACGATCGACTTCATCTATGGAGTGATCAACTGGAAGACGGTCGAGGGCTCGCCGGCCAAAGCTGCGGCGCAGCCGGCCGAGGAGGCCGAACCGGCCGGAGAAGCTTCGATCCAGGAAGAGCCTGTGGTCGATGAAGAGACTGTGGTCGAGGAAGAGAGTGCGGACCCGACAATCGCATTGTATTCGGAATTTCAAGTTCCGATGGTCGGCCCCGATCAACTTGACGAGATGGAATTCGCACCGCCCGGGATCGAAGACGAGCCCTGTGTGCCCGCTACCCCTGAAGAGCATCTGATTTGGGAAGACGGACCGCTCTCGGATGCGGCCGAGGAGGAGTCTGCTGCCGAGATCGAGCTCAGCGAGGACGCCGGTCTTGCCGATCGTCTGTGGGCAGCGCGCGAGACCGCCGAGGCCGTCAAAGCCGCCGACGGCCGGAGCCGCTCGGCGCTCTATCTTGCACTTTCTTTCGCTTATGATTTCGCGGTTGCCGCGAAAGCCAATCCTGACGACTATGCCGAGTTGCTCCAGGAATCGGGGGTAAAGGCGCAGGAGCGCGCTCCGATGACCCCGATCGTGAAGCTCGTGTTCGGGATCGATTACGACAAAGCGCGGCTGACCGAGTTCGCGGCGGCTTTGTCTTACGCCCAGCGTCAGCAGGTGTCGTCCGGCGGCTTCCAACAGTACATCGAGCAACGGCCAGGAGGACTCAAGGCGTTGGTGGCTGCCGAGCGCGAAGCGCGCCGGCCCGAGCCGCGGCCCGACACGAAGGGCGAAGCCGCGCGAGCCAAGCTTCGATCCACTCCGCGCATTTCGCTTGAAGAGGTCCCGGCCGCAAGTGAGTTCGCCGTCGTTATCACTCGGCGAGGCGCCGACGGAACGCACGAACCGGTCGCAATCATCGACGACGAAGGTCTGGTTGAGCGCGTAATTCGTCGCGCACTGTAGTTCCCGGGGTTGTCCGCCTAAGGACGCGGCGGCTATAGGCGCCCGGCGTCGCCCTACTCGCGGAGCTCAGCCGTTCATGACTGCCCATATGCGCCTGGCCAAGCCGCTGGTCGACTCGCTTCGCAAGGCGCTCACGCTTAACGCCCTTCCCGGTGAAACGCGGGGCTTGCACCGCGATGCGGAGCGCGATGCGGCGGACTTTCTCGCCCAGATTGCCGCCCGCCGGAAAAAGGGCGAGCTGGCGCTCTCGATTGAGTCGACAGGGGGAGAAGCAGGCCGAAGGCGAATGCGGATCGGCATCGTCAACGACGACATGCCGTTCCTCGTCGATTCGGTCGCGAACGCAATCGCGGCCCGCCAGCTGACCATCCACCGCCTTCTCCATCCGGTCGTGTGCGTGACCCGCGATGAGGACGGCGTCCTGCACGACGTCGAGCCGCTCTGCTCCGACAAGAGCCGTCGCGAATCGATGATGTATCTCGAGCTCGACCGTGCCGATGCTCGCGGCCGCCAGGAGCTCGCGGCGGACTTGAGGCGGGTCCTTGACGACGTCCGCCTGGCGGTGCGCGACTGGCATGCGCTTCAGGACAGCATGCGTGAGGATGCCGCGAAGATCGAAGACCCTGAGGGCTGCGCCCTGCTCGAATGGTTCGCCGACGGAGCGATGACCTTGCTCGGGTTTCACGTCGAAAGGCCATATGAGGCCCCGTCGGATGCGCTTGGCATCTTCAGCATCCCAGGAGCCCCGACCGACAAAGGCGGCGCCCTCGGCGCAATGCGCTATTTCGAACAGGGCGGGGAAGTCCCGCTGATGGCCAAGGCCGAGCGCAAGTCGAGCGTTCACCGCCGAGTTCCCCTGGACCTTGTCGTCGTTCCGATCCGCGAAAAGGGCAAAGTCGTCGGAATCGGCGTCCACGCGGGCCTTTGGACGAGCGAGGCGCTGAGGCTTCCGCCCGAAGAGGTCCCGGTCCTTCGCGAACGCCTGAAGCAGCTCGACGAGGACTTCGGCTTCGACCCGAAGGGCCACTCGGGCAAGGCAATGCGCCACGCCGTTGCCTCACTTCCACGTGATCTCCTCATTACCATCACGTACGAATCCGTGCGGTCGCTGGTGATGATGGCGATGTCGCTGGCCGACCGCCCGCGTCCGGCATTGTTGCAAGTCCGGAGCATCCTCCAGGGGCAGCTGTTCACGTTCGTCTGGCTGCCACGGGAGGAACTCACGACCTCGCGCCGCAACGCCATCGCCGTGCTCCTGGAATGCGAAGTCGGGCGCGAGATCACGAGCTGGTCGGTCGAACTCGGCGACGGCGATCTCGCGCTCATCCGTTACACCCAATATATCGACGCCGAGGCTCCGGATCCCGACTGCGATGCGCTCGACGCTGCGGTCGTCGAGATGGTCAGGGGCTGGTCGCCGGCAGTCGAGGCCGAGCTGATTGCAGCGGCCGGAGCGCCGCGCGCGACCCGCCTCGCTTTCACCTATCTGCCGGCGTTTACGGACAGCTATCGATCGCGGACCAGCCCGGACGAGGCCGCGGCCGATATCATGCGCCTCAACGAGCTTCGCGACGATTCCGACCGCGACGTTCGGATCACCCGGCTCGACATTGATCCTCCGGGGCAGCTGCGGCTCAAGACTTACCGAAAAGGCGGACTAATCGCGCTTTCCGAAGCCGTCCCGGTGCTGGAGAATTTCGGGTTCCGGGTGCTCGAGGAGATGCCGAGTGCTCTCGGCGGCGGCATTGGCTACATCCACGACTTCCGCGTGGAGATCGGCAGCGAGGCCGACATGCGCTCCATCACCGCGCGTGGACTCGAGATCGAACGGGCGATCGCGAACGTCCTCTGCGGCTCGGCCGAGGACGACGAGTTCAACCAGCTCGTGCTCTACGCGGGGCTTGCCACCCAACCAGTCGTCTGGCTGCGGTCCTGGTTCCGCTATCTGAGGCAGACCGGCAGCAGCTTCGGTCTCGTGACGGTCGTCGACGCCCTTCGCCGGGCACCAGGCGCAACCTCAGCCCTCGTCGACCTGTTCGCGGCGCTCCACGGCCCGGCGACCAAGAGCCGCGACTCGAAGGTCGGCAAGCTGCGCGAGCAGTTCGACCATGCCGTGGCCAAGGTCCGTTCGATTGATGACGACCGCATCCTGCGGCGCCTGCGCGCTCTGGTGGAGGCGATCCTCAGGACCAATGCCTTCGCGCCCGCGGCGGCCGAAGCGCTCGCGTTCAAGCTCGATTCCTCGCTCGTGCCCGGCCTGCCAGCGCCGGTCCCGTGGCGCGAAATCTGGATTTATTCGCCTCGCGTCGAAGGCATTCACTTGCGGGGCGGGCCCATCGCACGCGGTGGGCTGCGGTGGTCGGACCGTCGCGACGATTTTCGCACCGAAATCCTCGGCCTGATGAAGGCTCAGTTGGTCAAGAATGCGGTCATCGTCCCGACGGGCGCAAAGGGCGGATTCTATCCCAAGCAGTTGCCGCCGGCGGCGAATCGCGATTCGTGGCTTTCAGAAGGCACCGAAAGCTATCGGATCTTCATCCGCTCGCTCCTGTCGGTCACTGACAATCTTGTAAACGACAAGGTCGTGCATCCGGACGGAGTGGTGATCCACGACGGCGACGATCCCTATTTCGTCGTCGCCGCCGACAAGGGCACCGCGACCTTCTCAGACATTGCGAACGCCATCGCGCTAGAGCGCAATTTCTGGCTGGGCGACGCTTTCGCAAGCGGCGGATCCAACGGATACGACCACAAAGCGATGGCAATCACCGCCAAGGGCGCGTGGATCTCAGTCCAGCGGCATTTCCTCGAGATGGGCATCGACGTTCAGTCGGAACCGGTAACGGTCGCAGGTTGCGGGGACATGTCCGGTGACGTTTTCGGCAATGGCATGCTGCTGTCCAAATCGATCAAGCTCATCGCGGCGTTCGATCACCGGCACATCTTCATCGATCCCAATCCCGATGCGGCGGCGAGTTGGAAAGAGCGTAAGCGCATGTTCGGTCTGCCGCGATCGAGCTGGGACGATTACGACCGCAAATTGCTCTCGAAGGGCGGCGGCATCTTCCCGCGCACCCAAAAGTCGATCGAGCTCAGCTCCGAAGCTCGCAAGGCACTCGGAATCGAGGCAAAATCGATCGATCCGACGAGTCTCATCAACCTGATCCTAAAGAGTCCGGTCGAACTCCTCTGGTTCGGCGGGATCGGGACCTACATCAAGGCTTCGACGCAGAGCCAGGCGGACGTCGGCGACCCTTCGAACGACGCGCTTCGGGTCGATGCGACCGAGCTTCGCGCCAAGGTTATCGGCGAAGGCGCCAACCTCGGCGTGACGCAGGCGGGCCGGATCGAATTTTCGCTGCATGGCGGACGCATCAACACCGATTTTATCGACAACAGCGCCGGCGTCGATTGCTCCGACAATGAGGTCAACATCAAGATTCCGCTCAACCGCGAGATGCGTGAGGGGCGGTTGACGGAAGCGAAGCGCAACGCGCTGCTCGCCAGGATGACCGGCGAGGTCTCCGAGCTGGTTCTCGAGGACAACCGGCTGCAGAGCCTCGCGCTCTCCATCGCGGAGGCGGGCGGGGCCCAGGCCGTGCCCGGCCATGTCCGAACGATCGAGCTCCTGGAAGCGACCGGACGCCTCGACCGCAAGGTTGAGGGACTTGGGTCGAGCGAGGAGCTGATGCGCCGCGCGCAGGAAGGCCGCGGACTCACGCGTCCGGAGCTAGCGGTGGTCCTGTCGATGTCCAAGATCACGCTTCAGGATTCGGCGGAGAAATTGCGCCTGGCCGAGGACAAGCTGATCGAGCCCCAGCTGTTCGAGGCCTTCCCGAAACCGATGCGCAAAGCCCATGCCGACGCAATTCGTGCGCACCGGCTGCGCAACGAGATCGTCGCAACCAAGGCGGCGAACCGCTTTGTGAACCGCCTCGGGCCAGGCCTGGCGTTCGACCTCACCGAGGAGGAGGGATCGTCCTTGCGCCAGGTCGTGACCGCTTTCCTGGTCGTTGAGCGGCTGCTCGAGCTGGACAAATTGTGGGACCAGATCGAGCGGGATTCCGTCCGCGAGAATGTTCGCATCGAACTGTTCACCAATGCTTCGGCAAACGTTCGCGCGCACCTTTCGGATGTCCTTCGCTCGGCTGGCGGCGAGACCAGCGTCACGGCCTTGTGCAAACTGTTGGAACCGGGCCTACGCAGCATTTCGGCCGCGGCCGACCGCCTGATCCGCGCTCAGGTGCGCACGGAAGCCGACAACAGGCGCAAATATCTCCGCGGTCTTGGAGCGAGTGAGGGCGTCGTTCGGCGCCTGGTCCGGCTCTACGAGCTCGACGGAGTCTTCGGGATCGCGGCGCTAGCCGCGCGCCGCAAGTTCGACGAGCTGCTTTTGACGCGCGCCTATACCAAGATTGGCGACGTGCTTGGTCTGGACTGGGCCCAGCAGCAGGTGGCGCGTTTCAAGCCCGCCGACCAATGGGAGCGGCTGCTGACCGCGGGCCTGTCGCGCGACTTTGAACAACTGAGGATCGAATTCTTGTCCCGGACCCGGAATAAAGATCCCCACGACGCGGTGCTCCAATGGATCGACGCGCAGAGACCGCGCATCGATCAGTTCCGCCAGCTCGTCGCGAGGGCGCGAACCGAAGGGCACGTCAGCGCGCCGATGCTCGCTCAGATCGCAGGCCAGGCGCGCATTCTCCTGGCGCGCTGATCGTGCGCATTGCCGTCCTGGTCCCCGCGGCCAGCTATCCACTGCCCTGGAGCTGGGCCTATGACGCCCAGGCAGGTGCGCTCGTCGACGCGGGCGCATCGGTCGAGCCAATCGATTGGACGGACACTGGTGATCTCGGCGATTTCGACCTCGTCCTGCCGCTCGTCGCTTGGGGTTATCAAAACGACTATGATCGCTGGCTTGGCTTGTTGAACAGGGCGCAAGCGGCCCGCTGGCCGATGATCAACCCACCGACCTTGCTCCGGTGGAACAGCGACAAGGAATATCTGGTCGAGCTTGGCGATCGCGGAGTTCCAACCGTGCCGACCCTGGCGGTCGAGGCTTGCTGCGATGAGGACCTCGAAGAAGCCCGGCGACGGTTCGGCGCCGATTGGCTGGTCATCAAACCGCCGGTTTCGGCGAGCGCGGAGGGCACTCACAGGATCGGGCCGCGAGACGATTTGCCGGCGGATAGCCGAAACCGCGCGATGATCATCCAGCCGCTGATCGAGGAGATTTCCCGGACCGGCGAATTCTCCCTGATGCTGTTCGGCGGCGAATACAGCCATTGCGTGGTCAAGCGGCCGAGGCCCGGTGACTTCCGGGTGCAGGAGCATTTCGGCGGCGTGACCTTGCCCTCGCCGGCGCCGCCCGGAGCGGTCGAGCTTGCCAAGCAGGCGCTCGCTGTCGCGCCTGCGCGCGCCTCCTATGCACGGGTCGACATTGTTCCGGACGAGTCAGGTGAGCTGATGATCATGGAATTGGAGCTCATCGAGCCCGCGCTGTTCCTCGACAGCGCACCCGGCGCGTCCGCGGCTTTCAGCCGAGCGATCCTGAGCTGCGTTCGAACAGCCACTGCCTGATGGCCGACGTCAGGTTCGGCACGTGCTTTGCTCCGAGTCGCTCCGCATCAATTTCGGCGACCAAGGCGTTGATCGCGCAGCCGCGCTCATGCGCCGCGGTTTCGAGCGCGCGCCAGTACATCGGCTCCAGACTGATCGTGGTCTGATGGCCGGCGATGAGCACGGATCTTTTCTGCGGCGGGGCGTAATCCGCCATCAGTACATATGCTGGCCGCCGTTGATCGACATCGTCGATCCGGTGATGAAGCCCGCGTTTTCATCGACGAGGAAGGCGACCCCGCGCGCGATCTCCTCGGCCTTGCCAAGGCGGCCGACTGGAATCCGCGCAACGATCTTTCCCAGCACTTCTTCAGGAACCGCGGCGACCATGTCCGTGTCGATGTAGCCGGGGGCGATCGCATTCACCGTCACTCCGACGCGCGCGCCCTCCTGCGCCAGCGCTTTGGTGAAACCGTGGATTCCGGACTTCGCCGCGGCATAATTGACTTGGCCGTATTGCCCAGCCTGGCCGTTGATCGACCCGATGTTGACGATCCGCCCATAACCGCGTCCCGACATCCCCTCGAACACCGCTTTGGCCATGTTGAAACAACCGCCAAGGTTCGTATCGATCACGTCCTGCCACTTCTGATGGTCCATGCGCTTCATCGTCGAATCGCGGGTGATGCCGGCATTGTTGACGAGCACATCGACCACACCCAGGTCCGCCTCGACTTTGCCAACGCCTTCCTGGCAGGCGTCGAAGTCGGAGACGTCCCATTTGTAGGCCGGAATGCCGGTTCGATCGGTGAACTCGCGAGCGCGCTCGTCATTGCCGGCATAATTGGCGGCGACCTTCATTCCCATGTCTTTCAGTGCGACGCTGATCGCTTCCCCGATGCCGCGCGTTCCGCCGGTGACGATCGCCACTCGAGCCATGAGAATCCTCCCGTTAATTGCGGCTGTGGCGCTTAGGTCTCTGGCAGCCAGCCTGCAAGCTCACGCTCGATCAGCTGTTCGAGCATGGCGATGCCTTCCGGAGAGTCATTGAGGCATTCGAGCAGCGCAAAGTCCTTTCCGCCAGCCGAACGGTAGGTCGCCTGGCCACGGATCCCGATTTCCTCGAGCGTTTCAAGGCAGTCGGCGGAAAAGCCGGGGGCTGCGACCGCAACGCTCGCGATTCCATCGCGCCCATATCCCGCGAGTACGTCATCGGTCGCCGGCTCAAGCCACTTGGCGCGACCGAAACGCGACTGGAATGCGATTTCGACTTCGCGCCCCAGCGCTTCTGAAAGCAGGCGCCGGGTCTCCAGGCAGTGATCGTAATAGGGATCGCCGAGCTGCCGCGTTCGCTCCGGCATTCCGTGGAAACTGAACAGCAGCCGCTCCGGCTCGAAACCGAGACCGCCGAGCTGCCGCTCGATGTTGGCGCGCAATGCTTGGATGTAGAGGGGGTCTTCAAAGTAGGGTGGGAGCGTTCGGATCGCGGGCTGGACGCGCATGGGGGCCAAAGCCGCGAACAAGGCATCGTTCGCCGAAGCGGTCGTAGCGGCGCAATATTGCGGATAGAGGGGCGCTGCGAGGATACGCGTGCAGCCCATGCGCGCCATCCGCTCGACGGCATCGGCAATGCCGGGATTGCCGTACCGCATGGCAAAATCGACGTGAGCCCGATTCCCGAGGCGATCGCGGAGAGTCTGCGCCTGGCGCTCGGTTATCACTGCCAGCGGCGAACCTTCATCAGTCCAAACCTGGCTGTAGGCTTCGGCCGAGCGGCGCGGCCGAGTGCGGAGGATGACGCCGTAGAGGATCGGCTTCCACGCAATGGGAGGGATCTCGACCACGCGCCGGTCGCTGAGGAACTCGGCAAGGTAGCGGCGAACTGCGCGCGGCTCCGGTGCATCGGGGGTGCCGAGATTGATAAGGAGGATTCCGACGCTCACGCGACCGACATGGGATCGAAGGGCAGCGACCGCATTCTCTTGCCTGTTCCGGCGTGGATCGCATTGGCCACCGCGGGCGCGAGCACGGTCGTCCCGAGGCCGCTGATTCCGCCCGGCGGAGCGGAGGATGGAATGAGCTGGATCGTGAAATCGGGCGTGTCGGAAACACGCGGGAGACCGAGGGACCCGTAAGGACGCGCGCGCGGCAATCCCGCTATCCATTCGGGCGCTGCAACGGTTGCTTGAGCAATCGCCCAGATCAGTCCTCCGGCGATTTGTTGCACGACCAATCCACTATTGACCACTCGGCCGCAATCGACCCCCGCGACCAGCCGGTGGACCTTGACCTTCTGGTCCTCGCCAATGGTCGCGATCGCAACCAGGCCGATATGCGATCCGTAAGCCGAGCAGCCGGCGATGCCCATGGTGCTTCCGGCGGCCCCGCCGTCCCACCGCGCCGTTTGCGCCGCGACTTCGAGGCAGCGTGCCAGCCTCGGGTTGTTGCCGAGCATGGACATACGGAAGGCGAGCGGTTCCATCCCGGCCGCATGCGCAAGCTCGTCGACGAAGCTTTCGGTGAAGAAAGTGAATTCGCGCTGCGGCGAGCCGCGCACATATCCGGCTTCAAAGGCCAGCGGGACTGGAACGGCGTCGACGGCGACGTTCGGAATTGAATAGGGCGGGGCGGACCCGTCGAGGTCGGAGTCGCCGGGCTCGGTTGGAGCTTCCTCACCGCCAAGCGCGGCCAGCGCTGAAGCGAACCCGCCGCCCGTCGCCACCCGCATTTTCCAGGCAGCGGTGATCCCGCCGGCGCCCGGAAGAGCCATCATCTTCGCGATTGCCCCGCCCGACAGCCGGTCGTGAACCTGGCTCGCGGATTGCGACAGGCTGAGCTGGATCGGGCGGCCGGTCGAGCGAGCGAGGTCGACGGCAAGCGGAATTGCATCCGCCTCCAGCGCTCGTCCGGCAGGCTCGCCCCCCGGCATCGGGTAGAGGCTGACTCGAGCGCCGCCCGCGAGCTTCTCCGCGCTGGAACGCGCCTCCTCCGCAGCTTGCGTCGGCACCCAAATTTCGAGGTGACCGCCCGTGAACCGCGCCGTGGCCGAAAGCGGCTCAAGTCCTAAGTGGAGGGAAGGCGCGACATAATAGGTCGAGGCCAGCGGCCGGGACCCGCGAACGGTCGAGTTATAATCGCCACGGCTGAACCATTGGCGCGCTTCGCCGCTGGCTAGCGCCTCGTCGAAGATCGGCCGAACATCAGGGCCGGTGCGCGGCCCATTGAACCTCGCGTCGGCTGCGTGGACCGCGCGCTCGGCCGCCCACCAGGTTTCGGCGGCAATGGCGAGAGAATTTCTTCGAACGGAAAGGTGACGGACGCCGGGAATCGACTTGACCGGATCGCGCGAAAAACTGGTCAGCCGGCCGCCTGGCGGGGCCAGGCGCGCGGAGGCGAACAGCATGTCCGGCAAGCGGACGTCGGCTGCGAAGCGCAGGCTGCCGTCGCATTTGGCGGGACCGTCGAGCCGCTGCAGTGGCTGTCCGATCAACCTGCCCTTGGTTCCGGTCCTCGGTTGGGGTCGGCGCGGGGGCGACCGGCCGGCGGCCTCTTCGGCGAGATCGGCGAAGCTCAAGGTGCGGATCCCGCTGATGACGAAGCCGTCGGCAGCTTCGCATTCGCGCGGGTCGATATTCCAGCGGTCGGCTGCCGCTCCGATCAGCATGGCGCGCGCAATCGCCGCTGCCTCCCGGAGCGGCCCTTCGAAAGCTCGCACCGACGTCGATCCGGCCGTGATTCGAAGCGTATTTTCGGCCAGCGAGTTCGCGTATCGGCCGGTGAGCGGCGCTGGCTCGACGGCCACGGTCTCCCAGGCTGCGCCAAGCTCATCGGCCACGATCTGCGGGAGAGCGGTCCAGATTCCCTGGCCGGTTTCAACCTGCGGCACGGCGACGGTCACGCGGCCGTCGCGACCGATCTTGATGTAGTTGCCGAAGGCTTGCTCCCCGGCCCTGACCGGCAGGTCGCTGGCAAGAGTGCGAGGCCAAAGCGAGAATGCGACGACGAGGCCGATTCCGGCCCCGCCTCCGATCAAAACAGTCCGGCGGTCGATGCTCAACGCGCGTACTGCGCCTTCAGGGCGCGGCGATCGATCTTCCCCGTGCCGAGCCTCGGCAAGGGTTCGTCGCTGAAAATGAAGCGGGCTGGAATCTTGAATTTGGAAAGCTGGCCGTCGAGGAAGTTGCGCAGATCGTCTTCGCCGAGCCGCTCGCCGGCCTTCGCGTGCACGACCGCCACCGGAACTTCGCCCAGACGATCGTCGGGCGCTCCGAACACCGATACCTCCGCGACCTCCGGACAGGCGTAACAGGCCGCTTCGACTTCTGCCGCGCTGATGTTCTCGCCGCCGCGAATGATGATCTCTTTCTTGCGATCGACGATGAACAGATAGTCGTCCTCGTCGAGATAGCCGACGTCACCGGTACGGACGAACCCGTCGGCGGTGAACAGTTCCGCGGTCGCTTCCGGATTGCGCCAATATCCCGTGATTGCGGCCGCGGTTCGGATTGCAATCTCGCCCACTCCGCCGGTCGGAAGATGGACGTCGCCGGGACCAAGGATCGCGATCTCGACGAGCGGCTTCTGAGCTCGGCCGGTCGAGGCAGGCTTGGCCGCATAGTTTCCCCAATAATTTGCGCAGCCCGCCGCGTTGGTCTCGGTGAGGCCATAGCCGAGCGCGGGCTGCGCATTCGGGAACTCGGTCTTCAGGCGCTCCACGTGAGTGACTGGCCGAGGCGCTCCGCCGCCCGTGATGTCGCGGAGCGAGGACAGGTCATATTCGTGCCGGTCGGGATGGTTCATGAGCTCGAGGCTCATCGTCGGAACTCCGACGAAATAAGTGATCTTCTCTTTCTCGATCAGCCGCAGCGCCTCGGTCGCGTCCCACTTCGGCATGACCACCATGCACCGGCCGATGACGAAGCTGTTGATCATCACCGGAACCTCGCCGGTGACATGGAACAGCGGTACGCTGAGGAGTGTGCGCGACTGGCTCGTCGGCGCATTGCCTTCGTCGGTGAGGATTCCGAGCAAGACGATGAGCCCTGTCGAATAAGCGTAGGTCGCGGTGGTCACCGCCCGATGGGTCGATAAAGCTCCCTTGGCTTCACCGGTCGACCCAGACGTGAAAAGGATGGTCGCGTCGTCGTCCGGCGCGACTTCGGGAAGTTCGCTGTCCTCGTCGCGATCGTGCAGGAGCTCCGCCATGGCTTGTTCCAGCGGAAGCTCGATCGGGATGGTGAGGACGTTGCAGCTCGCACAGGAAGCCGCGATTCGCCTGGCTCGCGAGGCGTCCGCGATCACCAGCTTCGGCTCGACCAAAGCCAGCGCCTGCTCGAACTCCTGATACTCCCACCACCCGTTGAGCAATGTGGCGATTCCGCCCGCCTTCACGATGCCCATATAGGTCGCGACCCACGATGGGCAGTTGCGCATCGCGATCGCGACGCGATCGCCTTTGGAAATGCCGATTGCCGCCAGCCCATGAGCCACGCATTCCGATATGCGATCGAGTTCGGCGAAGGTCAGGCGCTCGTCGCCGCAGACCACGGCTTCGACGTCCGGGTTGAGCGAGCAAAAGGTGCGGAACAGCGAGGGCAGGGTTTCGGGGAAATTGGTGACGATGGCGCGGCCTTGGCCGTCCTTGCCAATGACCAGCCGCCCGCCGGGCGCAGTGACCTCCGCCAGCTTCTCGTCATACTTGCGATCCAGCTCGGTCTGCATCGCTCGCCCGGGTCTCCTTTGCCTTTCCCGCCGCGCACCTTATGAGGCGCTGACCTCCATGGGGGAAGACCTTGCAAGCCGACGAGTATTCACGCTTCACCGCCTTTCCCGATCTGGGTCTTTCCCCGGTCGCGCTCCACATCTGGAAGTTCGATCTCAGGTGGTACAGCCTCGCGTACCTCGCCGGAATCTTCATCGGCTATTGGTACCTGTTGAAGCTGACCAAGAAGCCCGGCTCGCCGATGAGCCGCAAGCATGCCGACGACCTGGTTTTCTACGCTGCCTTGGGAATCATCCTGGGAGGCCGGCTCGGTTATGTGCTGTTCTACAATCTCGCCGACTACCTCCGGCACCCGATCGAAATCCTGCGATTGTGGGACGGCGGAATGTCGTTCCACGGCGGAGTGATCGGAACCTCGCTCGGAATTTTCTATCTCGCTCGCAAGGAGAAGCTCAACTGGCTGCGTCTTCACGACTATGTCGCCTGCAGCGTCCCCTTCGGCCTGTTCTTTGGGCGCCTTGCGAACTTCGTAAACCAGGAATTGTGGGGGGCTCAGACGACAGTTCCGTGGGCGATCCGGTTCCAGGAGCTGACGCCCTTCGGCCTTATACTGGGTCCGCCGCGCCATCCGAGCCAGCTCTACGAGGCCTTTCTCGAGGGCATCGTCCTGCTCGGCATTTTGTGGTGGATGTTCTGGAAGACGGACGCCCGTTACCAGCCCGGCAAGCTCGTCGGCGCCTTCCTGTTCTTTTACGGAATCTTCCGCTTCGGGCTCGAATTCATCCGCGAGCCGGACTCACAGCTCGCCGAATTCGCCAAGATGACGGGTCTTCACATGGGCCAATGGCTGTCGCTGCCAATGATCATCGGCGGCCTGTATCTGATGCTCACCGCCAAGCGCCGGCGAGTCCGCGTCGAGGCGACCGCCGGCTCTGAATCCGTGGCGTGACTCCGTTCGAGCGTGCGCTTCGCGAGCGCATCGCAGCGGGAGGGCCGATCACCGTCGAGGCCTATATGGAGGCGTGCAACGCATATTATTATGCGACTCGCGACCCCTTTGGACCGAGCGGCGATTTCGTCACCGCTCCGGAGATCAGCCAGATGTTCGGCGAGATGGTTGGGGCGACGCTAGCCGACTGCTGGACGCGCGCAGGCAGTCCGAACGACGCGATCTATGTCGAGCTCGGGCCGGGTCGAGGGACATTGTCGCGCGACGCTTTGAGGGTGCTCCGCGCCGCGGATTTCCAAGGCGAGGTGCACCTGGTCGAAACCAGCCCGGCGCTCCGGAGCATTCAGGAGAATGCGCTCGGTCCCGCCCATTGGCATGACGAGGTCGTCGATCTTCCGGCCAGGCCCCTGCTGCTCGTTGCCAACGAGTTTCTCGACGCTCTTCCGATCCGCCAATTTGTCGGGAACGTGGAGCGCCGAGTTCTCGCGGCCGCGGGCGGCCTCGCCTTCGACCGGGACGGAGAAATCGTTGAGACGTCTCCAGCGCGTGATGAGACCGTCACCGCCATTGCGATCTGCCTGGCGGCGAAAGGCGGTGCCGCGCTGTTCCTCGACTACGGCCATGCGAAAAGCACACCCGGCGAGACATTGCAGGCGGTTCGCGGGCACCGTTTCGCGCCGGTGCTCGCCAATCCGGGAGAGCAGGATTTGACGGCGCACGTGGATTTCGAGGCCCTGGCCGCGGCTGGGGCGGTCGGGGACGTCAAGATCACGCGGCTCGTTACGCAAGGCGAATGGCTCAATCGCGTTGGGATTCGCGCCCGCGCAGAGGCTCTCGCCAAGGCCAATCCGGACAAAGCCGATGAAATCCGGTCCGCGCTTCAGCGGCTTACCGCTCCCGATCAGATGGGCGACTTGTTCAAGGTAATTGCGATCCGTTCGGCCGACTGGCCGGAGCCGGCGGGATTCGAATGACTGTAACCTATCGCGATGGCGTCTCTGAGGACGCTCCCAAACTCGATCGCATTTTCGTTACAAGCTTTTGCGACACCTTCGCGCACCTCTATCGGCCGGAAGACCTGGACTCCTTTCTCTCGAGGTTCGGAATCACGGAATGGGAAGCACAACTCGGCGATCCTGAATGCGCGTTCCGGGTCGCTGAAGTGGACTCGGTGCCGGTCGGCTATGTGAAGATCGGGCCGCAGAAACTGCCGGTCGAGAGCGACCGTGCCGCGCTCCTGCTCGACCAACTCTATATCCTCAAGGAGCATCACGGCGCCGGAATTGCCCACGCCCTCATGGATTGGGCGCTGGCCGAGGCGAAGAATCGCGGCGCCGAAGCAATTTACCTGACCGTTTTCACCGAGAATCACCGTGCACGGCGGTTCTACGATCGCTACGGATTCGAGGCCGTGGGGCGCTACGACTTCATGGTTGGCAGTCACGCCGACGAGGACGTGATCATGAGGAAGCTGCTGTGAGCGGTGTGGAAGTCATCCG
>JBKPOR010000104.1:0-6845 GCA_046765675.1 Pseudomonadota bacterium | reverse complement strand
GATATGCCCGACATGAACAGCAAGCAGCGCCCCGCCAACGGCATCACCGACAAGGAAGCACTCGACTTCCACTCAATGGGGCGGCCGGGCAAGCTCGAGGTCAACCCGACCAAGCCGATGGCGACGCAGCGCGATCTCGCGCTTGCCTACTCGCCCGGAGTCGCGGTTCCAGTGCGCGCCATCGCCGACAATCCCGGCTGCGCCTATGATTTCACCGCGAAGGGCAATCTCGTCGCGGTGATCTCGAACGGCACCGCGATCCTCGGACTCGGCAATCTTGGAGCGCTTGCATCCAAGCCGGTGATGGAAGGCAAGGCGGTTCTGTTCAAGCGCTTCGCCGACGTCGACGCAATCGACATCGAGGTGGACACCAACGACGCCAAGCGCTTCATCGACGCCGTCGAACTGCTCGAGCCGAGCTTCGGCGGGATCAATCTCGAGGACATCGCCGCTCCCGACTGCTTCATTATCGAGCAGACCTTGCGCGAGCGGATGAATATTCCCGTCTTCCACGACGACCAGCACGGAACCGCGATCATCAGTGCCGCCGGGCTCATCAACGCTTGCCATCTGACGGGCCGCAAGATGTCCGACGTCCGCATGGTCGTGAACGGAGCAGGCGCCGCGGCCATCGCCTGCACCGAGCTGGTGAAGGCGATGGGCGTCAAGCCCGACCATGTCATCATGTGCGATCGCAAAGGCGTGATCTACAAGGGCCGAACCGATATCGATCAGTGGAAGTCGGCACACGCGGTCGAAACCGACAGGCGAACGCTCGCCGAGGCCATTGAGGGTGCCGACGTATTTCTCGGATTGTCGGCCGCGAATGTCGTTTCGAAGGACATGGTGAAGTCCATGGCCAAGAACCCGATCATCTTCGCAATGGCCAATCCCGACCCGGAAATCCGTCCGGAGGACGCGATGGCCGTTCGGCCGGATTCGATCATGGCCACGGGCCGGTCCGACTATCCCAACCAGGTTAACAATGTGCTGGGCTTTCCCTTCATCTTCCGCGGCGCGCTCGACGTCAGGGCGACCGCGATCAATGAGGAGATGAAGATTGCCGCCGCCGAGGCGCTTGCCGAGCTCGCCCGCGAACCCGTTCCGGAAGAAGTCGCCGCGGCATATGGCGGTCGCTCGCACAGCTTCGGTCGCGATTACATCATCCCCGCGCCGTTCGATCCCCGCCTGATGGAGGTGGTCGCTTCAGCCGTCGCTGAGGCCGCGGTTCGCTCGGGCGTCGCTCAGAAACCGATCGCCGATATGGACGCCTATCGGCAGGAGCTTCGTGCACGGCTCAATCCTACCGTGGCGGTGATGAGCCTGGCCTACGAGAATGCCCGCGCCAATCCGAAGCGGGTGCTGTTTGCCGAAGGCGAAGAGCCGAACGTCCTTCGCGCCGCGATCGCCTTCAAGGAGGGTGGCTACGGGACTCCGGTGCTGGTCGGACGAGAGGAAGTCTACGATCTGCTGAAAGAAATGGGGGTCGACGACCCGCTGGAATATCAGGTCCTCAACAGCCGGAATTCGCCGCTGGTCGGACGAGCGGTCGACTTCATTTACGAAAAGCACCAGCGCCACGGCCTGCTCCGCCGCGAGATCGAGCGGATGGTGAATCAGGATCGCAATTATTTCACCGCGGCGATGCTCTCGCTTGGCGAGGCCGATGCCATGATCACCGGAACGACGCGGCCTTTCAGCCAGTCGCTGAAGCAGGTCCGAGCGGTCATCGACGACGAGCCGGATGCGACGCCCTTTGGAGTCAATGTGATCGTCGGACGCACGCATACCGTATTGATCGCCGATACCGCCGTCACCGAGCGGCCGACAGCGGAGCAATATGCGGCGATTGCGATGCGCTCCTCGGCATTCGCCAGGCGGATGGGTCTGGAACCGCGTGTCGCCTTCATCAGCTACACGACCTTTGGAAACCCGCCCGGAGTCCACATCGAGGAGCTGCGGGGCTCGGTGAAGCTGCTCGACGGCTTCAAGTGCGACTTCGACTATGACGGCGAAATGGCGCCCGATGTCGCGCTCAACTACGACATGCAGCAGCGCTTTTATCCGTTCAGCCGCTTATCCGGCCCTGCGACGATATTGGTGATGCCGGGACTTCAGTCCGCCAATCTTTCAGCCAAGCTGTTGAGGGAGCTCGGCGGTGAGAGCGTCCTCGGGCCGTATATTCTAGGACTCGATCATCCGGTGCAGATCGCGCCGATGACCGCGACTGCGTCCGACCTGGTCATGCTGGCAGTGCTTGCCGCTGGCGACGCGCATTCTCGCCAGAAAAGGCAGGCAGGCAAGGCCGCCGGAGCGGCTAGATCCGCTCGACGGAACTAATCGGATCGGCCTCGCGAAGCGCCGCGATGATGGCGTGTAGATGCGCAAGATCGTGCACCTCGATGTCGAGATGGAACGTCTGGAAGCTTCCGTCGCGGTGGACCAGTTGAAGGTTGATGATGTTGGCATGCTTGGCGCCGAGGATGCTCGACATCGTGCCGAGCGCGCCCGGGATGTCGCGAAGGATGACAGCGAGCCGCGCCGCGCCGCCGTCCGAACCCTCGCCCCAGGCAAGGTCGAGCCAGTCTGCGTCGACCCCGCTCGCGAGCGTGTCGCAGCCTATCACGTGAACCTCGATCTCTTCGTCTTCGCGCCTCAGGCCGACGATCCGGTCTCCGGGAATCGGGTGGCAGCATTGGGCGAGATGATAGGCCACTCCGGCGGTCAGGCCCTTGATCGAGATTGCCTTGCGCTGCCCGAGCGGCCGCGGAGTCACGTCCCCGCCCGCTGAACCGGGCATAAGGGCTTCCATCAATGCCTCGTCGCTGACGCGCTTGCGGGCGATCGCAATCATCAGTTCGTCGTCATTCTCGATATTGAGCTTCTTGAGCGCGCGCTTCAGCGCGTCCTTGTCGAGGTCGGCGGGCAGCCGGGCCACGATCTCGTCGTAAATCTTGCGCCCGAGTTCGACCGTCTCCTCGCGTTCCTTGTGGCGGACGAACCGGCGGACCCCCGCCCGCGCCTTTCCGGTAGTCACGAAGCGGAGCCATGACGGCTGCGGGTGCTGCGCTTCAGAGGTCAGGATTTCGACCTGGTCGCCATTCTCGAGCATCGTCCTCAACGGCACCACTCGGCCGTTGACCTTCGCGCCCACCGTTCGGTCGCCGAGCCCGGTGTGAACGGCATAAGCGAAATCGACCGGGGTGGCGCCTTTCGGCAACTGGATCAGCTCGCCCTTCGGAGTGAAGGCGAAGATCCGATCCTGGTACATTGCCATTCGGGTGTGTTCGAGCAGCTCTTCCGCATTCTCGGCATGGTCGAGAATCTCGACGAGGTCATCGACCCAGGGGATGCTGACCTCGCCCTTGGGCTTGCCCTCCTTATAGGCCCAGTGGGCGGCTAAGCCCCGCTGTGCCTGCTCGTGCATCTCGCGGTCGCGGATCTGGATTTCGATCCGCATCTTGGAATCGTGGATGACCGACGTGTGCAGGCTTTGATAGCCGTTGCGCTTCGGGGTCGAGAGATAATCCTTGAAGCGGCCCGGGACCATCGGCCAGCGGCGGTGGATGAGGCCGAGGGCACGGTAGCATTCAGTGCTGTCCTTCACGATCACCCGGAAAGCCATCACATCCGACAATTGTTCGAAGCTGATGTGGCGTTCGGCCATCTTTTTCCAGATCGAGTAGGGATGCTTCTGGCGGCCGGTGACCTCGGCTTCGAGGCCGTTGTCCGAAAGGTAGAGCTGCAGGCCAAGGCCGATTCGGCTGACGAGGTCGCCCCCCTGGTCCGTCAACTGCTTCAGCCGCCGGGTGATCGAGGCATAGGCATCCGGCTCGATCTCGCGGAACGCGAGGGTCTGCATTTCCGTCATCATTTCGTACATGCCGATTCGCTCGGCGAGCGGCGCGTAGATATCCATCGTCTCGCGAGCGATCCGACGGCGCTTCTCCTCGTCGGGAATATGGTGGAGCGTCCGCATGTTGTGGAGCCGGTCGGCGAGCTTGACGAGCAGCACCCGGATGTCGTCCGAAAGCGCGAGCAGGAATTTGCGCAGGTTTTCGGCCTGCCGCTCATTCTCTGACTGGGCTTCGATCTTGCTGAGCTTGGTGACGCCGTCGACTAGCCGGGCAATATCCTTCCCGAACAGTTTCTCGACTTCCTCGGGCGTCGCGACGGTGTCCTCGATCGTATCGTGGAGGATCGCCGTGACAATCGTCTGGTCGTCGAGCTTGAGGTCGGTGAGGATTCCGGCGACTTCGATGGGATGGCTGAAATAGGGGTCGCCCGACGCGCGCAGCTGCGCGCCATGCGCCTTCATCGAGAAGACGTAAGCGCGATTGATCAGCCCCTCGTCCGCGTCCGGATCGTAGGAGCGGACCTTTTCGATCAGCTCATATTGCCTCAACACCTGTGTAAGATGGGGGGTGGGGGCGCATGTGTGCAAGCAAAACAGCTATAGGGCCGCGCCCGAAGCGGGATCGAGGCGGGCGCAGCGCCTACGAAGACCGAGCTATTGGGACGCAGCGGCCGAAACGGTCGTCGCCTTCGCGGCCGCATTGCACTTGTCGAGTTCGCCGGCGTTGAATGAGCGCCCGTCGACGGCGAAACTCTCGATTCGGCCCGCGCGCTTGGCGAGCGACTGGCAGAGGACCGCAGGCCGGCTTTCCTGGGTTGAGCCTTGGCACTCAGCGGGCCCGCATGTCCACGTAATGTCCCGCGCGATGAATCTTTGGCTCATCGGGACTGCGGGTTTGGCGGAATAGGTCGCCGCCGCGGCCGACGATGCGAAAAGAGCTGCCGCTGAAGCCATCAACACCGTCCGAAACATTGCAATCCTCCTGTTCGTTGCGATTTGCAACTGACTAGGATAATTAGTTTCGACTTGCAACTATTTTTTCCGGATCGCTTGTGCTTTCATTGCGTTCGAGGAGAGGGAGGACGGCTCAGTTGCCGGCACACCGAGTCACGTCTCATATCGATGCGTTCAGGGAGGCGGCGCTCGCCTGCCCGATCCCGCCCGCTGTCGAGCTGATCGGTGAAAAGTGGGCTTTCCTGATTCTTCGCGGAGCGCTCAACGGCCTGCAGCATTTCGAAGAATTCCAGGGTGGGCTGGGAATTGCGCGGAACATTCTTTCCGACCGGCTCGCCCGTTTGGTTGCCGGCGGAATCCTTGAGCGGACCGCCGATCCGTCGGACAAGCGCAAGGTCGTCTATTCGCTGACACCCAAAGGCGAGGGTCTGCTGCCGGTCGTTTTGGCCTTGCGCCAGTGGGGCGAGGAATGGGGCTATGGAAAGGTGGAGGTCGTCCTTTCGGACCGGCGCGACGGCAAGCCCGTGCGAAAGATTGGCGTCCATGCGCACGACGGCCGCGAACTTACCCTCGATGACCTGATGTGGGTCAGGCCGGATGGGAAGCGGGTTTCAATTCAGGCCGGGCTTCAGACCGCGGCCGAATAAGCTCCTCTCCCCTTGCCGGAGAGGGTGCCGAGCGTAGCGAGGCGGGTGAGGGAGTCCCATGCTCGCCTGTCCCCCGGACAGGCTGCGCGTGGGGCTTATTCGTAATCGCCGCCGGACGGCGTCGGCCGTGGCGGGGCGGCCGCGGTCAGCCGCAGCGCCTCCGCGGCGTCGCTCAACGACGCCAGTTCCTCGGTCTCGTCCTCCTCGTCGATCCGGACCTTTTGCAGGTTGGTGACGAGAGCTTCCTCGAGATCCTTGGGTTTCACCGTCTCCTCGGCGACTTCCCGCAACGCGACGACCGGATTCTTGTCGCGGTCGCGGTCGATGGTGAGGTCCGCGCCGCCCGAAATCTGGCGAGCGCGCTGGGCGGCAAACAGGACGAGGTCGAACCTGTTCGAAACCTTGTCTACGCAATCTTCAACCGTAACGCGCGCCATTCGTCGCCTCTTTGACCGTCTATATTTGCAGGGGAGGTGGCGAATTAAGGTCGCACCCGTTCAAAGTCAATGAAATCACCCGACCAGCCGTGCCTTGCGTTGTTCCCCGCGCACGGCGAGACGGAGATATGGGGACGAGTGATCGAACGCTTACCATCGACGGCAGCAGGCTCACCCTGCTGCCGGATGGACCGCAGCGATGGAGGGCGCTGATCGAGCTAATCGATGGCGCGCGCACGTCGCTTCGGCTGCTTTATTATATCTACACCGCGGACCGCTCGGGCGCGGCGGTACGCTCGGCCCTGGGCCGGGCGCTGGAGCGGGGAGTCACCGTCTCGCTCCTGATCGACGGCTTCGGAAGCAGCGACACCCAAGAGGGCTATTTTCGGGAGCTGGTTGATAAAGGTGCCACTTTCTGCCGGTTCAACCCGTCCTACGGCCGTCGATACCTGCTTCGGAACCACCAGAAGCTCGCGCTTGCCGACGGCGAATCGGATTCGCCACGGATCCTCATTGGAGGGTTCAACATCGAAGATACATATTTCGGCGACTTTTCGGACAAGGCCTGGCGCGACATCGGCTTGCTCGTCGAAGGCCCGGCGGCAGCGCGAGTCGTGCCTTATTACGACGCATTGATGGCCTGGGCACTCAATCGCCGTTCACGTCTCAAGAGCCTTCGCGCCGTGGTCCGCCGCTTCAGCGAGCACCGGGGCCCGCTGCAATGGCAATATGGCGGACCGATGCAGCTGAAGTCTCCCTGGGCGCTCGCCACGATTCATGACCTCGCCAAGGCCAAGGACCTTGCAATGATCGCAGCCTATTTCGCCCCGATGGGCGGAATGCTCCGCCGCATCGGCGATGTCGCGCGGCGTGGACGAGCGCGTGTGATCACCGCGTCGAAGTCCGACAATCGGCCGACCATCGATGCCGCCCGAAGCACCTATGCAAGAC
>JBKPOR010000103.1:0-2745 GCA_046765675.1 Pseudomonadota bacterium | reverse complement strand
TCCTAGTCGCCCAGCGGCCGAGATCTCCGTTCGGCTTCCACGCGAGGCGATGCTCGACCCAGCCGAGCGGAGTCGCGACGATCCAGGCATCATGAATGGCGGCGGCGGTCAGCGAAGGATTCTTCGCGCGATAGGAAGCCTCGATCGCGGCCTTGTTCGTTCCATAGGCTCGCTCCCGTCGCTCGCGCGACCGCGCATCAACGAAAGCGGCGAACTCGCCCGCCGTCGTATATCGCAGGTCACCGAGAAGGTTCATCGCCTCATGGTTGCCGAGTACGACCACGACTTTGCCACCCGACCGCGGCGCCTGTTTGGCGAGCTGCTGAAGGCTGCGGATGATCTTCAGCGAATCCGGCGCTCGGTCGGTGACGTCGCCGAGCTGGACCAGGGTGGTGTTTCGGGCGGCCCAGCGCCCTTTCGCGTCGATCAGCCGCGCGTCGCGGGCGATATCCAGCCAGGCCGAGTAATCGCCGTGCAGATCGCCCACGGCGACGATGCGCGGCGGGGCAGCGGCGAAGCCCGCGACAGCCGGCAGGAGCGCGGCCGCGAGCGCAATCGCGGTCCGGACCAACGCCTTAAGCACCCCCGCCATGGGCAGGAGTGTCGCACTGCAGGGCCAGGCGGACCAGCTTTTTGTCGAAATGCAGCATTTCGCCTGCGAAACGCATGATGTCCGGTTTCGCTTGAAGTCCCGTCGGGCATCCACGATATTCGCGTACAGCGACCGGGCCCTTCGCCCGCGCTAAGGAGATGAAATGCAGAACCAGTTCGACCCGCGCACGAATACGACCGGCTACGACCCGGCCGTTTCCGTCGGTGTTCCGCGCGCCACACGGGATGCGGGCCTGCGGTCCTACATGCTCAAGGTTTACAACTACATGGCGTCCGGCGTGCTGCTGACTGGCGTCGTCGCGCTGCTGTTTGCCAACAGCAGCTTGATGAGCACGCTGTTCGACGCCGGAACGGGGCGGCCGACACTGCTCTATTGGGTTGCGCTGTTTGCGCCGCTCGGCCTGGTATTTTGGCTGCAGCTCGGGATCAACCGGATTTCGGCGGGGACCGCGCAAGCCATTTACTGGGTGTATGCAGGTCTTCTCGGCGTTTCCCTGTCCACGATTTTCCTGGTCTATACCGGGACATCAATTGCGCAAACCTTCTTCGCGGTCGCCGCGGCGTTCGCCGGTCTCAGCTTGTGGGGCTACACGACCAAGAAGGATTTGAGCGGCTGGGGCACGTTCCTAATCATGGGGATGGTGGGCGTATTCGTTGCGCTGCTCATAAACCTGTTCCTGCGATCGCCGGCTCTTGATCTCGCGGTGAGCGCGATCGGAGTTTTAGTGTTCGCCGGTCTGACTGCTTACGACACGCAGAAGATCAAGAGCATCTATTTCCAGGTCGCTGGGGACGGCACAGCCATGGCCAAGAGCTCGATTATTGGCGCTCTGCACCTGTACTTGGACTTCCTGAACATGTTCCTGTTCCTGCTTCGGTTCATGGGCGACCGCCGCTAAGGCCTTCGCATATCGACCAAGGAAAGGGCCGGAGGAAACTCCGGCCCTTTTTCGTGTATTCGAAGGATATTCGCTGATCTTCCCCTTACGGCTTCGCTCGGTCAGAACGCGCTCACCAGATAATAGAAAAGCGCAGCAACGATCGCTGAAGCCGGGATGGTGATGATCCAGGCGACCATGACGTTGCGCGCGACTCCCCAGCGCACCGCGGAGGCTCGCCGCGCCGCTCCGGCGCCGATCACGCAGCCCGTGATCGTGTGCGTCGTGGACACAGGAATCCCCAGGTAAGACGCGGCAAACAGCATCACGGAGCCGCCCGCCGAGGCGGAGAAGCCCTGGTGCTGGCTGAGCTTGGTGATGCGCGTCCCCATCGTCTCGATGATGCGCCAGCCGCCCGTTAGAGTCCCAAGGCCGATCGCGACATAACAGCTGAGAGCGACCCAATGAGGAACGTGGAATTGACCGTGAAGATAGCCCGTGGAGTAGAGGAGGACGGTTATGATGCCCATGGTCTTCTGGGCGTCGTTGAGGCCATGCCCGAGGGAATAAGCGCCGGCGGAGACGAGGTGGAGGCCGCGAAACGCCCGCTCCGAGCCGTGCGCGCTGGCTCGCACGCCCATCCAGCTGGTGACGAGCATGATGACCATGGTCAGGACGAGGCCGAGCGTCGGCGACAACACGATAGCGATCAGCGTCTTGTTGAGGCCGGCCCACTGGATCCCGCCGAGGCCCGAATGAGCGACGCCGGCGCCGATCAGGCCGCCGACCAGCGCATGGCTCGATGACGAAGGAATGCCTTTCAGCCACGTCACGACGTTCCAGAACATCGCGCCCACGAGCGCCCCGAATACGACGGCCGGTGTGATGAGGTCCTTGTCGATCAGTCCCTTGCCAATGGTGTCGGCGACCTTGTGCAGCTGGGGCCATTGCAATGCGAGGAAGTAAGCGGCGAAGTTGAAGAAAGCGGCGAAGGCGACTGCCCACACCGGGCTGATCAGCCGCGTTGCGACGACCGTGGCAATCGAGTTCGCCGCGTCGTGAAGCCCGTTGAGGAAATCGAACGCGAGCGCGACCGCGACCAGGCCAATGAGCAGTGGAAGGGCGAGCTCGTGCATGCGCGCCTAGGCGTGATCGATCACGATGCCGTCGATCTCGTTGGCGACGTCTTCGAAGGCGTCGGCGATGCGCTCCATATGCTTATAGATTTCACGAGCGACGATGAACTTCATCGGGG
>JBKPOR010000102.1:0-9677 GCA_046765675.1 Pseudomonadota bacterium | reverse complement strand
CGGCCAGTCAGTCCGCTGGAAGGATGTGATCGTCCGGCTCCGGGCGTGCGAGACGACGGCGCCGTGGGAAGAAGAGAAACTGACCGGCGCCTTCGTCCAGGTCGACGTCGAGCGGCCGGACCGAAGTTGGGGACGCGTCTTTTCGGGTTGGCTCTACAAGGAATCGCCTTCGCTCAACGTTGTCGAACACGCGGTCTACGACGTCACTCCCAAGAGTTGCGAAATGACGTACCCGGCCGGACCGCCGGCGCCCGCTGCTCCCGCAAGCTCGAGCAACCTGTCGAGCGCAAGAAAGTCGGGCGGCCCATCGGGGACGGAGCCGGGGACTCCAAAGACGGCGGAGCCGCCCGCTGAAACGCCGCCGCCAAGCGCCACCGCCAACAACGCCACATAGTCCTCCCTCGGGACACTGACGGCGCCGAGCGAAGCGAGGTGCTCGGTCATGAACTGGCAATCGAGCAATGTGAAATTGCCGACCTTGAGACGTGCGACGAGCCACGCCAGTGCGATTTTCGAAGCGTCGGTCGTTCGGCTGAACATGCTCTCGCCGAAGAAGGCCCGGCCGAGCTTCACGCCGTACAGCCCACCGACCAGCCGGTCGCCGTCCCAAACCTCGATCGAATGGGCATGGCCGGAGCCGTGCAGGGCGATCATCGCATGTTCGAGTTCGGCGTTGATCCAGGTTTCCTCGCGGTCCGCACAGGCCGCGATGACTCCGCCGAAATCGCCGTCGCGGGTAACTTCGAAGCGACCCGAGCGTATGGTTCGGCGGAGCGAGCGCGAGACGTGGAAGCGATCGAGCGGGATGATGGCGCGCTTTCGCGGCTCGACCCAGTACAGGTCGGTCGCGTCTCGGCTGTCAGCCATCGGGAAGATGCCCGACGCGTAGCCCTGCAGCAGCAGCCGCGGATCGATGCGACTCATGGGCGGTAGAATATCCTTCCCTGCAGCTTCAGGGGAGGAGGATCACAGAATTTCCCGAACGAGATCCTGCGGGCGGCAGAGCCGTACGCCTTTCTCGGTCTCGACGATCGGGCGTTCGATCAGGATCGGGTGCGCCATCATCGCGTCGAGAACTTCATCGTCGGTGACGTCGGGCCGGGTGAGGCCGAGCTCCGCGGCGAGCGGTTCCTTGGCTCTCAACCCTTCCCGCGGCGTGATTCCGGCCCGTTCATAGAGCCGCGCGAGCTCGTCGCGGCTCGGCGGATTCTTCATATATTCTTTGATCCACACGTCCGCGCCAGACTGGCTGAGAATATCGAGCGTCTTGCGAGACGTTCCGCACATCGGATTGTGATAAATCGTAGCTTTCATCGAACTTTGGTTCCTGACTTTGAATCAACTGGTTAAATCGATGTTTAACCCGCTGTGGAGGATTTTAAAAAAAACCTTTGTCCCGGTTGCGGAACGATAACGCAAAATCGTCGTTCCTGCGTCCGTGACATGTTCCGTCCATTGGGGGCGTCCGATCCCTGGAACATGTTCAGACAAGTTCAATAGAACGGGAGAAGAACGATGCGTAAATCATTCCTAGCTGTTGCGCTGGCAAGCACGGTCGCGCTGAGTGCGTGCGCGGCGAACCGCACCAATGGCGATATCGCCCAGGGCGCGGCGATCGGTGCAGCCGGCGGCGCGGCGATTGGCGCCGTTGCTCCGGGCATCAGCACCATCGAAGGCGCGGCGGTTGGCGCGGCGATTGGCGGTCTCGCCGGTGCAGTCTGGGCCGACAGCAACAATGACGGTTATGTCGACGGCTATGTCCAGAACGGCCAATATTATTCCGGGACTCCGAGCGGCTACGATCCGACCCTTCATCGGG
The DNA here is from genome assembly GCA_046765675.1 of Pseudomonadota bacterium. Classification (GTDB taxonomy): domain Bacteria; phylum Pseudomonadota; class Alphaproteobacteria; order Sphingomonadales; family Sphingomonadaceae; genus Sphingomicrobium. The sequence goes on along the minus strand of JBKPOR010000102.1, from coordinate 7,858 downwards.
TTGCGACCGGCGCTCTCGGCGGCGCGGCGCTCGGCGCGGTTGCCGGCGCAGTGATCCCGGGTGTCAGCACCCTCGAAGGCGCGGTGATCGGCGCTGCTGTCGGCGGTCTCGCCGGCGCGATTTGGGCCGACCGTGACAACGACGGACGGGTGGACGGCTACGTCTATAACGGCCAATACTATACGGGTGCCCCTCCAGCTACTCCGGCTCCCGCCCCGATGGCTCCTATGCCGACCCGCAGCGGTGAGCGCGGATAATTCTATCGGAGAATCCGTGATCAGTTTGCGTGTTCAGTGCACCGGCCGTCGGCCGGTGCACTTTTTTCAAGGCATGACCGGCGTCGCGATGAGCTTCCTGCTCGCCGCGGCGCCGCTTGTTTCAACCCCCGCTGCGGCCGCTCCGCCCGTCGTCGCGGGAATGGGCGTGGGCGATTTCTACACCGCGCGAAACGGCGCGCCTTTGTGGTTTTCGGCCAATTCGGGCAACTCCGCGCAAGCACTGATCGAGCTGCTGAAGACCTCCAAGATCGATGGGCTCGACCCGCGAAGCTACGGTGTGGATGCGCTGGAAAAGGCCGTCGCTGAAGCTTCGTTTGGAAAGCGCAAGGCGGTCGGACGCGCCGATGCGATGCTCAGCCAAGCGTTCGCGGCCTATGTCAGCGACCTCAAGCAGCAGCCCGACCTCGGGATCATCTACGTCGATTCGCAGCTGAAGCCGGTCCTGCCGTCGGCACGCGCGATCCTCATGCAGGCCGCCGCGGCGCCCTCGCTCGACGCGTACGTTCGGACGCTCGGCTGGATGAACCCGGTCTATTACCAGCTACGCCAGGCACTCACCACGCAGCACTACGCCAGCGACCATGAGCGCGAGCTGCTCGAACTGAACCTCGAGCGCGCCCGGGCGCTGCCCGCTGGCAAGGGCCGCTTCGTGATGGTCAATGCCGCGGAGCAGCGGCTCTACATGTGGGAGGACGGAAGGCCGATCGACTCGATGGTGGTCGTCGTCGGCAAGCCCAAGAATCCGACTCCGCTCATGGCTGCTTACATCCGCTTCGCGAGCCTCAATCCCTATTGGTTCGTGCCGCCGGATCTCGCCACCGAGCGCATCGCTCCGAAGGTCCTCAAGCAGGGCCTCAAATATCTCGACGAGCTGGGTTACCAGGTAATGTCCGACTGGGCGCCGAATGCCGCCATCATCGACCCCAAGACGATCAACTGGAAAGGCGTCGCCGACGGCAAGGTCGAAGTGTTGATGCGCCAGTTGCCGGGGCCGCACAATTCGATGGGGCGGATCAAGTTCATGTTCCCCAATGAGCAGGGCGTCTACCTGCACGACAACCCCGAGCGCGAGCTCTTCGCCGAAGCGTCCCGGCTGTACAGCGGCGGATGCGTCCGGCTCGAGGACGCGTGGCGCTTGAGCCGGTGGCTCTTCGGACGCGAGCTTACGTGGGAAGGCGCGGGAACCGAGGAACCGGTGCCACTTATCCCGCCGGTGCCGGTCTACATCACTTACCTGACCGCGATGCCCAAGGATTCGTCGATCGCCTTTTTCGATGACGTCTACGGACGCGACAAGGCGCGGTTGGCGGAGATTCAGAGCAGCGCGGAAACGGTCGCGAGCGCGGGCCGCTAGGGCCGCCACCAGTTCGGATACCAGGTGAGGTCCTGAGCGACCGGTCGGCCCGTCGGGTCCCGCGCCGGCCGGAAGCGGACATATTGCTCGGTCAGCTGGCACATCAGCCTGTCCGCTACCGAATTGCCGCTCGAACGAACCACACGGCAATTGGAGGCAACACCGTCCGGCGTAACCTTGATTGCCACTCCGACAGTGCCGCGCTCCATGCCGCTGGCGGCGACCAGGCGACGATATTCACGGTCAGGAATCTTCGTGATTTTCTGGGCCGGCGTGAATCCTCCGGATCCCCCTCCGCCGCGGCCCGATCCGGAACCACCGGCGCCGGTCCCTGTCCCGGACGCTGCCGCTCCGGCAGTGGGGGCATTGCCGGTTCCAGCGATTTTAGCGGCGGGGATGGGAGACTTGACGGGAATTTTCGGCTCAGGCGCGACGACGGGAGACGGCTCGGCCTTCTTGCCCGCTGCACCCTCTTCGAGTTTGGCTTTTGGCTTATTCGACGGCGGAGGAGGCGGGGGCGGTGGTGGCGGCGGAGGCACGCGGATGTCGAAAGTCTTCAGGCTTTCGATCGCGTGGGTGATGATTCGGCCGTTGAGACCGGTGAGAATGACCGCAGCAAGTGCCGCATGGACGGCGATGACGGCCGCAATGGCCTTGGCCTTGTCCGGCCGGTCGCCCGTTCCGAGGTAGCTGGACATCGCGCTCATCGTCCTCGTCCGATGCAACGCATTTCATGGCTGAAAGTATGCGCTTTTCCGCGCTACTCGGGGACTGCGCCAACCCCGGCGGAGAAGTCCGCATTTTTCCGCTCGGGACCGAGCGCCGTCCAGATTATGATGACGGCGACCGAAATTGCGCAGACCAAGGCCAGAGCGAACGCATAATTGTCGCCGCGAGCTTCGGCGATCCCGGCCTGGATGGGTGCATTCTTGGACGCGAGCAAATTTCCGAGCTGGTAGGCGAAGCCCGGGAAGAGGCTTCGAAGCAGCGGGGGCGAGAGCTCGTTGAGGTGAACCGGGATGATCCCCCATGCGCCCTGTACCGCGACCTGCATCAGAAAGGCGCCGAGGCCGAGAAGCAAGGGGGTGGTCGAGAAGGCCCAGAGCGGGATGATCGGGAGGGCAAGGAGGCTGGCAACGATAATCGCGCGCTTTCGCCCGAGCCGTTCCGACCAGATGCCGAAGACGATTCCGCCGACGAGCGCGCCGACATACATGATGGCTACGAGCGTGCCGGTCGTGTGCGTATCGAAATGGTGCTGTTTCTGGAGGAAGGTCGGATAGAGATCCTGCGTGCCGTGGCTGAAAAAGTTGAAGGCGGTCATCAGCACGACGAGATAGAGCGCGATCTTCCAGTGGCGCACGATCTCCATAATCGGATTGACGTGCGGCTGGCCCCTACGCGCCTCGAACACCGGGCTTTCCTTGACGTGCATCCGGATGAAGAGAACCAGGAAGGCGGGCGCCACTCCGATCATGAACATGCCCCGCCATCCGATCGTGTCGAAGAGCAGGAAGTAGACGAGGCTGGCAAGGAGCCAACCTGACGGATAGCCGCTCTGAAGAAGGCCCGAAACCGGACCGCGCATCTTCGGCGGGATCGACTCCATGGCAAGGCTCGCGCCCAGCCCCCACTCGCCGCCCATGGCGATGCCGAAAAGGAAACGGAGCACGAGCAGACTGCCCAGCGTCGGCGCAAAGCCCGAGGCAAACTCGAAAAGCGAGAAAAGGAGGATGTCGGCCATCAACACGGGCCGACGACCGAAGCGTTCGCCGAGCCAGCCGAAGCAAAAGGCGCCGATCGGCCGGGCCGCCAGGGTCAGGAAGACCCCTTCGGCGACCGCCTTCACATCGGTGCCGAATTCCTTGGCGATGGCTGTCAGCATGAAGAGCATCAGCGCGAAGTCGAACGCATCCAGAGTCCAGCCCAAATAGCTCGCCAAGATCGCGTTTCGTGGAGAGCGTTCGAGGGATTTGATGTCGGCGATCAGGCTCATTCGACTTCCCCCTCGAGCATGAAACCTATCGCTCCCGTCGAATGCAAACTAGCCCGCCTCGCGGGTTCTCTCGAGCCACCGCTCGAGCCATTTGATGGTGTAGTCGCCGGCGAGGAATTCGGGGTCGCGGACCAGCTTCTGGTGGAGCGGGACCGTGGTCTTCATCCCCTCGACGACATATTCCTCGAGCGCCCGGCGGAGCCGCATGATGCAATCTTCCCGGGTGACTCCGTAGACGATCAACTTGCCGATCATGCTGTCGTAATAAGGCGGGACCTTATAGCCGGTGTAGAGCCCGCTATCGACGCGCACGTGCATGCCGCCCGGAGCGACATAATTCTTCACCAGGCCCGGCGAAGGGGCGAACGTCTCGGGGTCCTCGGCGTTGATTCGGCATTCGATCGCGTGGCCGTGGAGATGGACCTGGTCCTGAGTGCATGAGAGGCCTTCGCCCGACGCAATTCGGATCTGCTCGCGCACCAGGTCGATGTCGCTGATCATCTCGGTAACCGGGTGCTCGACCTGCAGCCGGGTGTTCATCTCGATGAAAAAGAATTCGCCGTTCTCGTAGAGGAACTCGATCGTGCCTGCGCCGCGATAGCCCATTTCGCTCATCGCCTTGCGCACGACCTCGCCCATGCGGTGGCGCTCTTTCTTCGTGATGATCGGGGAAGGAGCCTCCTCAAGCACTTTCTGATGCCGTCGCTGGAGAGAGCAGTCGCGCTCGCCGAGGTGGATCGCATTGCCTTCGCCGTCGCCGAACACCTGGAATTCGATGTGCCGCGGGTCGGCGAGATATTTTTCCATGTAGACGGTGTCGTCGCCGAATGCCGAGCGCGCCTCTGATGCTGCCTGGCTCATCAGGCTTTCGAGCTGCTCTTCGGCCTCGACGACCTTCATGCCGCGACCGCCCCCGCCCGACGCGGCCTTGATCAAGACCGGATAGCCGATTTCCTCCGCCAGCTTCTGAGCCTGCATGACCGTGACCAAGGGCCCGTCCGAACCGGGGACTAGCGGAAGCCCGAGTTTCGCCGCGGTGCGCTTGGCCTCGATCTTGTCGCCCATCATCCGGATATGTTCGGGCTTTGGACCGACCCAGATGATGTTGTGGAGCTCGACGATCTCGGCGAATTGCGCATTCTCCGAGAGGAAGCCGTAGCCCGGGTGGATGGCATCGGCGTGGACCACTTCGGCCGCCGAGATGATGTTCGGGATGTTTAGATAGGATTCGCTTGCTGGGGGCGGGCCGATGCACACGGTCTCGTCGGCGAGGCGGACATGCATCGCGTCGGAATCGGCGGTCGAATGCACGGCCACCGTCTTGATCCCCATTTCGTGGCAGGCGCGGTGAATCCGAAGCGCGATCTCGCCGCGGTTGGCGATCAGCAGCTTGTTGATTTTCATTTGGGCGCCAGGCCTCAGCCGATGACGACGAGCGGCTGATCGAACTCGACCGGCTGGCCGTCGGAAACGAGGACCTTCTTGACCACGCCTCCGGAAGGCGCGGTGATCGGGTTCATCACCTTCATCGCCTCGACGATCAGCAAAGTATCACCGGCTTTGACGGCAGTGCCGACCTCGACAAACGGGTCCGCGCCCGGTTCGGACGACATGTAAGCGGTGCCGACGATCGGCGATTTGATCGTCTCGCCTGCAACATCCTCGACCGTTGGAGCGATGAGTGCCGCCGCGGCTTGCGGGGACGCCGCCGCCGGAGCGGCATTGAAGACCGAGGCCGCGGAGGTGGCGCCGTGGCGAGCGACGCGGATCCTGCGACCCTCGTCCTCAACCTCAATTTCGGTCAGCTCGTTGGCGGTGAGGAGCTCGGCAAGCTGCTGGACCAGCGAGGCGTCGACCCGCATCGCATAGTCTTGCGGCGAGTCCGTCGCCCCCTTCTTTTCTGCCATGAATCTTTTTCCCGTGGACTTTCGGGCCAGCCCTCTGCCCGACGAGCGCCCTCCCGTCCACCCTGAACAGCCATTTGAAGGGTTTGCGTGCGGGGGCCCGCGATCCTATTTCGAGACCTATGGAGCTTAAGGAAAGCATTGCGATCCACGTCAATGGAGGCCTTCGCCGGGTAACCGTGGGAGTCACTGTCGCCGACATGCTGGTTGAGCTCGGGCTCGATCCGAGAAAGGTCGCGGTCGAGCGGAACCTCGCGATCGTGCCCCGCTCGACATTCGGCGACGTCCAGGTCGAGGAGGGCGATGCGTATGAGATCGTCCATTTCGTCGGAGGGGGCTAAGTGAACGCTCCCCAGCCAGTTTCATCCGACAGCTGGACCGTCGCCGGGCGAACGTTCACGTCGCGCCTCATCGTTGGGACCGGCAAGTACAAGAGTCTTGAAGAGAATGCGGCCGCGGTCGAGGCGTCGGGCGCGGAGATCGTCACGGTTGCGGTGCGACGGGTCAATATCTCCGACCCCAACCAGCCGATGCTCACCGATTTCATCGATCCGAAGAAGGTCACTTACCTGCCCAATACCGCGGGCTGCTTCACCGCCGAGGACGCGATCCGGACGCTCCGGCTGGCACGCGAAGCGGGCGGCTGGAACCTCGTCAAGCTCGAGGTGCTGGGCGAGGCCAAGACGCTCTATCCCGATATGCGCGAGACTCTTCGCGCGACCGACGTGCTGGTCAAAGAGGGCTTCGAGCCCATGGTCTATTGCGTTGACGACCCGATCGCGGCGAAACAGCTCGAAGAGGCCGGAGCGGTCGCGATCATGCCGCTCGGCGCTCCGATCGGTTCCGGGCTCGGAATCCAGAATCGAGTCACCATCCGGCTGATCGTCGAGGGCGCGAATGTCCCGGTGCTCGTCGACGCCGGCGTGGGGACCGCGAGCGATGCTGCCGAGGCCATGGAGCTGGGCTGCGACGGCGTTCTCATGAACACGGCGATCGCCGAGGCGAAGGATCCGGTGCTGATGGCCCGCGCGATGAAGGCCGCGGTCGAAGCGGGCCGCCTCGCGTACCTGGCTGGCCGTATGCAGAAGCGGCGTTACGCCGACCCAAGCAGCCCGCTTGCGGGACTTATTTAGTCGCCGTCACAATGTGCGCCGACATGGGCGCGTCGAACCCGTCCGCGCCCTCGAACATCCGAAGCGCATCCTCGGCTGCATCCGTCGCTCGCCCAAGCGCGCCGGGAGCGATCTGCTCGATGTCCGCTCGCATCGGCGTGCCCTGGACGAGGGCGATCGCAGCATCGCGAGCGGAGGCAGCGCGGCTGCGTAACTCCACGGTCTCGAATTCGATCTCATTGAAACCGGCCGACCGCAGGTCCTGCTCGATGACGGCGCGGTCGTGATAACGGAACGGCACGCGTTCGTAGAAGCGCGCCGCCTCCCCGGGGAAGAGCTCGGCGACGGCTCGGCCGGCCGTCACGGTCGCGAGGTTGCGCTCAACCATGTCCCACGTCGCCAGCAAGTACTTGCCGCCGTCGCGAAGCACGCGCCGCGCCTCGGCGTTGCCGCGCACTTTGTCGGGGTAGAACATGATTCCGAACTGACAGGCAATGAGGTCGAATTCGCCGTCTCCAAACGGCAGGTCCAGCGCATCAGCCGGCCGGAAGCGAACGTTCGATGCGTTCACCCGCCGTTGCGCCTGCTCGAGCATCGGCGCGTTCAGATCGGTGGCGACAATCTCCGCATCGGGTAGCGCTTCATGCAGTGCCTCGGTGACCACTCCTGTACCCGCGGCCGTCTCGAGAATCCGTGTTGGAGCGATTACTGAGGCCCGCGAGACGATTTCATCGGCATAGGGCCGGAAGATCAGCGGAACCATGTAGCGGTCGTAAACCGCGGGGATCGACCCGGCGAAGACCGTGTCCGTTGCGGTCATTGGCGGAACAGCCTCCTTCGCTTACGGGTTGTGACACCGAGGTGGGACCATGGCGCTGACCATGACAGACTTCACCCGCGAGCGCGAGGCGATGGTCGAGCGGCAGCTGCGCCGCCGGGGAATCACCGAGCCGGAAATCCTCGACGCGTTCCTGTCCGTGCCTCGCGAGGCGTTTATCGGCGAGGATCAAGCGCATCTCGCCTACGGCGATCACCCGCTGCCCATCGAGGCCGGCCAGACTATTTCCCAGCCGTACATCGTGGCGCTGATGATCCAGGCGGCGGCGATCGGGCCGTGCCACAAGGTCCTCGAGGTCGGCGCCGGCTCGGGCTACGCGGCCGCCGTGATCAGTCGCATCGCCGGCAAGGTTATCGGGATCGAGCGGCAGCACGAT
>JBKPOR010000101.1:0-11326 GCA_046765675.1 Pseudomonadota bacterium | reverse complement strand
ATCGTCCTCAGCCCGCGCGAAAATACACGGCCAAGTCTGTCGGGCAAGTCGCGGCTACATGCGCCGTTCATTGCGCCAAAATCCTCCCGCGTCGCGACAAGCGCTGCACCTTCGTCACCCTATCGTTCGTTGTTTCGGCCTCACCTCTTTGAGGAGGACACCAATGAACACGCCACTTGTGATCGCCATCGTAGTCGTTGTCGTCCTTATCGCGGCCGTCGCGGTCCTGGCTGCCCGGCGGCGCCGGACGGAGCATCTCAAAGAGCATTTCGGTCGCGAATATGAGCATGCGCTCGACATCACCGGCGATCGGGGCAAGGCCGAGGCCGAACTCGAAAAGCGCGAGAAGCGCGTCGAAAAGCTCAAGTTGCGACCCCTTGAGCGGAACGAGCGCGAGGACTTCCTCAAGCGCTGGCGAGACGTCCAGGCGCGCTTCGTCGACGATCCGCCGCGAGCGGTGGCCTTCGCGGATGCCTTGCTCGGCGAGGTCATGAAGGCGCGCGGCTACCCCGTGGAGGATTTTGAACAGCGCGTCGGCGATATCTCAGTCGACCACCCGAAGGTTGTCGAACATTATCGGGCAGGGCACGACATTGCCGTCCGGCACCAGCAGGGTAAGGCCGGCACAGAGGAATTACGGCAGGCGCTCATCCACTATCGCGCCTTATTCGATGAGCTCGCCGCAACGGAAGCACCGAGCGAGCCCGCGCGGGAGCCGGCGCACTGAAGCATGAAGTCCAGACTAAGGGGCGGCAGGCGGCAGGGGGTTGGGCACCTCGCTGTTGGCGACCGTGCTTTCCAGCTCGACGATGTCGGCTTCGACTTCCTCCGCCATCTTCAGGAGGACGGTTGCAGCGCGGTTGTCGGTGAGCGCCGCCGCAAGCCGTCGGCACTGCTCGGCGCGAGCGCGCATGTTGGCGATCACAGATGTGTCCTCTTGCGCCACAACGCCTCAAGTCACCTGGGTTAATACAGTTCCGTAAGTTTCGGGGCAAAAAGCGGATTTTCCGACGATGTGGCCGAGCAGCCACGGCTCCTGCCCGAGCTGTGCCGGTCCGGGACACGCCAGATTCGCCGATTGCAACCACTAAGCTGCGCGTGGGATCCTAAGACACCGGCTTGCTAACCCCTTTGCAAGTCGAGTGCGGTTAGGGGCCGCGCAAGATCCCTGAGTAAGGAGGCCCGCCGGCCTGTTCACTGCCGGCGGGCCTCTTCGTCCGGCCATTAACCTCCCAGACAGCAACGCACGACGAACTGCCGTTAATCAGCGACGAATGCCGACCCGCTGCGCGGCCTCAATCGTTTTTAGGGCGAAGGCTTCTCAGAGTTAGGAGGCAAGCCATGTTTATGAAGACGATCCTCATTGGAGGTGCTGGCTTGGCGGCGCTCGCAGCTGCGACCCCGTCGGCCGCTCAATATTACGGCTACACGCAGCCTTACGGCTACACCCAGCCTTACGGCTACGCACAGCCCTATGGAAACGCCTACGCTTATACAACGATGAACACGAATGCGGCGGCGCAGCGGTGCACGTCGGCGGTCCAGAACCGTCTATATGCGCGCACGACCAGCGGCGTCGGTGGAATCATCGGCTCGATCTTCGGGCTGAGCAGCGGCTCGAATGCGCGTGTGCTTAGCGTCACTCGAGTGATCCCGACGAGCACTGGAGTGCGCGTCCGTGGTCTCGCGAGCAGCGGCCGGATGGCTTACAACGGCTATGGCCCGTATGGCGTGGGCGCCTATGGCGCACTCGGCTACACCGCGGCTGACCTGTCGTTCAAATGCGACGTCGATTATCGCGGCTACATCCGCGACATCGACATCAATCGCAGGTAACGAACGATTGCACTAAAATCGGAGCGCCGGGTGACCCCCGGCGCTCTTTTTTTGCGCCGGCTCAGCCGGTTCGACGATCCACGTACCAGGGTCGGAGCATCGTCGGCTCGTTGCGGCGCTCCTTCTTCGGTGCGAGCCGGGTGAGATCGAACTCCTCACCGAACTGGATGCCGAACTTGCCGGACTGCGCCCAGCGGACAACACCAAGGATCGGTCCGACGCCAACGATATCGATCGTGAGCTGAAGGCCGGGGGCAACCGCTAGCGGGCAGTCGACCAGCGCGCCCATCGAGCTGATGTTCCTTAGCTTCACTTCCAACATCTCGTCGTCGATGCAGGTGAGCGCGCGGCGCATCAGCCGGTGCCTCGGTTCGCGAATGCATTGGTAGCCGTCGGCTTCGACGGTGACTCTGTTGGCGAGCTCTCGAGCTGTCTCGCCCTCGGCCGGGCGGCCGAAGATGTAACCCTGGACCATGCTGACTCCGAGCTCCCGGATCAGCTGAAGGTCGTCGTGGGTTTCGACGCCCTCGGCGCAGGTATCCATGCCAAGCGTTTCGGCGAGGGTGACGATGGCGCGGATGATCGCGGCGTTGCGGTTGGTGGTTGAGGCCGCACCGCGGACAAAGCTCTGATCGATCTTGATCTTGTCGAACGGCGCCTTCTTCAAATAGCCGAGCGAGCTGTAGCCCGTGCCGAAGTCGTCGAGCGCCAGCCGGACGCCCAGATTCTTGAGCTTGGCGAACGTCTCGTCGGTGCTGTCGCCGTCGGCCAGGAAGACGCCCTCGGTGATCTCGAGCTCAAGCCGCTCGGCGCGCACTCCGGTTTCCCTAAGATGATTGGCGACGGTCTCAGCGATCGTGGGATCGTTGAACTGCAGCGGAGAAAGATTGACCGCAACTCGAACCTGGTCCGGCCACCTTGCCGCCTCCTCGAGCGACGTCTTTAGGACCCATTCGCCGATCTTGCCGATCAAGCCCGCTTCCTCGGCGAGCGGGATGAACTTGTCCGGAGAGATCGCTCCGCGGGTCGGATGGGTCCAACGGACCAGAGCCTCGAAGCCGGAGATCTCCTCGCCGGCGGTGCGGACGATCGGTTGATAATGGACCGCGAGCTCGCCGCGCTCGATCGCCTGACGCAGGTCGTTCTCCAGCAGCTGCCGCTCGGCCGCCTCGCTGTGCATCGAGGCCTGATAGAAACAATGCTTGCCGCGCCCCGCGTCTTTCGCCGCGTACAGCGCGAGGTCGGCGTTTCGGACCAGGGCGTCCGCGCTGCTTCGGCCTGGGTCGCCGATGGCGATTCCGACGGAAGCGCCGATCATCACCTTGTGCCCTTCGATCGAATAGGGCCTCGAAACCTGCTCGATCAGCGTGCGAGCGAGCGATTCGAGAAGTCCGATGTCCACGGTTCCCGGCAATACGGCTTGAAACTCGTCGCCGCCCAGGCGTCCCACCTGGCCATGGTTCCCCATCACCGACTTCAACCGCTCGGCGACCTGCCGCAAAAGGGCATCGCCGATCGGATGCCCGAGCGTGTCGTTGACGTTCTTGAAGCGATCGAGATCGATCAGGAACATACTGCAGCCACGCTGCCGGTGGGTCGCGTTGCGCAGGGCCTCGTCCAAGGTCTGGCGCATCATGGCGCGGTTGGGGAGCGCCGTCAGCGAATCGAAACGTGCGAGCCGCGAGATCTCGCGCTCCGAGCGGCGTTGCTCCGTGAGGTCGGTGCCGATTCCCCGAAAACCCAGGAAACGGCCGCGATCGTCAAAGATCGGATTGCCGGAAAGAGACCAGTGCACATCCTGGTCGCTCGCCGGGCGGACGACGACGTCGGAGAAAGGAAAACGGGCTGAGAGGTGGAACCCCAGCGTCTTGCGCTCCTCGGTCGCGTCGGATGTATGGGTATCGACGGAGAGCAGGTCGGTGAACTGGCGTCCGAGGAGCTCCTCCGGTCGGCATTGGAAGTCGTCCGCGAGCTGCCGCGAGACGTAGGACAAGGTGCCGAGCGAGTCCGTTTCCCAAAACCACCCACGACCGGTGTTCTCAAATTCGTCGACGAAATTGAGCGCCTTCTTCGCCTGCCATTCGAGCGACAGCCGGCGCCGTCCGCCAGCAATGGCCTTTCGAGTCACCGCGACGCTGTAAATCGTCATGGTGACTGCGAGAGCGTTGATAGAGAAGGATATCAGCGGATTGCGCGAGAACAGGAGAGTGGAGAAAGCCGCCACCAGCATGTTGACGATCGCCAGCGGCGGTGCAGCGACCGCCACGATGGAGCGGACGAAGAAGCCGGTTGCCATCGCGAGTGTAACGAAACCCGGATCGCCAATTTGCAGTCCGGCGCACGCGGCGCTTCCCAATGTCCAAAGGATTCCCGTGACCCCGATATAGCCCGTCATCAGGCGCGCGGCGGTGTGGGGTGCGAGCCGCAATTGGCTGCGGAAGAGAAGCGTAAGGCCGGCGGCGACGTCCACGATGAGCGCCAGGCCGATGGGGACGAAAACCATCGAAAGAATGTCCCACCCCGCCGGCGGACGATCCTGGAGAAGCAGCGAGATCGCGATGATCACATGGCCGACCAAAAGCAGCCATGGAGCAAAAACCCAGCTGCCCACGCGCCGCTCGATCAGCGTCTCGTCAGTGGTCGAATCATGATCGCGGACGTCGAAGAAAATGGCTTCGCGCGCCGACACGCTGGCGGGCGCGAGGCGTTCAACTTCCGGTGATTTGCCGAACATCGTCCGACGCATAAGATGGTTCGCCCACTGACCCGGCGTTCGCATGCGCCTGGGTAAAGGAGGGCTTTTACGTGCGCCGGGTTAACGGGGCGGCGAACGAAGGCGGTTAGCGGCGCGTTAGCGACTTCTCCGAGCCGGTAAATTATTCCCTATTTACAACGTCCTAGAATTTTCTGCCTGGCCATGGTCCGGATGTAATGAAGCGCGCAAGCGCTGCGTCGAGATCGGCTCCCGGAAGGCTCGATGCTCGATATTTCACAAACCAATTGCCGCCGGCATAGCAATAAAGGACAATTTGCGACTGCAGGGTCGTCGGCTTGCCGTCGACGTCCAGGGTGAACCTGTAGCGTGCCCGGTGGGTCAGCCCTGAAGGCACGCCGGATACGGCGGGTGCGGCAGGTTCCCCCAGCCTGCGCGAATTGGCATGCTTGTCGATCTCGGCCGTTGAGCCGTCGAACTCATCACGGCACAGCCGCTCGCGGGTAAGCTCGGCCGTCGGCGTGGGGGCGGGATAGATATATTCGGTAAAGGCGATCCGTGCGCCAGGCATGGCAAAGCTATAGCCGGCGCTGATATCTTCGCCTGCGGGATCGTCGTAGCGGACGATCCGCGCTCTTGCGAAATCACCGAATCTCTCCGGGAAGGTCGTGTTGCTTCCGACATGTCGGAATGGGCCCGGTTGGACGACCAGCTGGGATTCCGCCCCGACCTTTGTAGCCGCGATAAGGATCGGCAGCGCGGCGAGGATCGTTGCAATTCGCATCGACCCTTACAATGGCCTGCGTTACGCCTTTACGCAAACACCTCTCAGGCGGCCTGCTCGGGCAGGAAATCGGGTACCGACAAATATCGTTCACCAGTGTCGTAATTGAAACCGAGCACGCGCGGTCGATCGCCGAGTTCGGCTAGCTTCTGCTCGATGGCCGCGAGTGTCGCGCCGGACGACATGCCGACCAGCATGCCCTCCTCGCGAGCCGCCCGGCGCGCCATTTCCTTGGCATCCTCGGGCGTCACCTGGATCACTCCATCGAGCACCGCCGGATTCATAATCGCCGGGATGAAACCCGCGCCGATACCCTGGATCGGATGCGGCCCCGGCTCGCCGCCCGAAAGAACCGGCGACAAGGTCGGCTCGACCGCAAACACCTTGAGGCTCGGCCATTCCTTCTTCAGCACATCGGCGCATGCCGTGATGTGGCCGCCAGTACCCACCCCGGTAACCAGCGCATCGAGCGGCGCGTCGGCGAAGTCGCGCAGGATCTCTTGGGCCGTCGTTCGGCGGTGAACCTCCAGATTCGCCGGATTCTCGAACTGCTGCGGCATCCACGATCCCGGCGTCGAGCCGATAATCTCCTGCGCTCGAGCGATCGACCCTTTCATGCCCTTCTCGCGCGGAGTGAGCTCGAATTCGGCACCATAAGCCAGCATCAAGCGCCGGCGCTCGATGCTCATGCTGTCGGGCATGACAAGGATCAGCCGATACCCCTTCACGGCGGCAACCATGGCGAGGCCGATGCCGGTGTTTCCCGACGTCGGTTCGACGATCACTCCGCCGGGCTTCAGCTTGCCGGTACGCTCAGCATCCTCGACCATCGACAAGGCAATGCGGTCCTTGATCGAGCCGCCCGGATTGGCCCGCTCCTGCTTGATCCAGACCTCGGCGCGGTCACCGAACATTCGATTGACGCGCACGTGCGGCGTGTCGCCGATGGTCTCGAGAATATTCGCGGCTTTCATCAAACGGCCTCCTGCGGCTGGGAAGTGGGAGTGGGCAGATCGAAGTTGCGGGCGCGGCGCAGTTCGGGAAACCATCTCGACCAAAGCAAGGTGATCGCGATCGCTCCGATTCCTCCGGCGACGACGGACGCAACAGGGCCGATCAAGGCCGCGAGGAACCCGCTTTCGGCTTCACCGAGCTCGTTCGAGGCGGAAATGAATAACGAGGACACCGAACCGACCCGGCCGCGCATATCGTCGGGCGTGGAGAGCTGGATCAAGGACTGGCGCACGTAGACCGACAACATGTCCGCCGCTCCGAGCACGGCGAGGCAGACGAGGGACAAGGGCATGGATCGCGACAGGCCAAAGACGATGGTCGAGGCTCCGAAAATTCCGACCGCGACGAACATCTTGACGCCTACGTCGTGCTTGAGCGGGCGGAACGAGAACCACGCCGCGGCGATGGTCGCGCCGACGGCGGGCGCCGCTCGTAAGTGCCCCAGTCCCTCAGGCCCCGCATGCAAAATGTCGCGCGCGTAGACTGGAAGCATTGCGGTCGCGCCTCCGAGGAGCACTGCGAAGAGGTCGAGTGAAATCGCGCCAAGGACGATCCGGTTGCGGCGCACGTAGTGCAAGCCGTCGATCATTTGCCGCCACGGACGACGGTTCCGATCGACTCCGCTTTGGGGCGTCGGACCGATCAGGAAGATGCAAAAGAGCGATATTACAAACAGCCCGCACGAAACGGCGTAGGGAATGTGCGGCGCCACGGCATACAAATAGCCGCCGATGGCAGGCCCGAAGATCGCTCCGACCTGCCAGGCGATAGACGACAGCGCGATCGCCCGAGGGAGGATCTTGCGCGGAACCAGGTTGGGCGCGAGCGCCTGGAGCGCCGGCATCGCGAAGGCTCTCGCAACTCCGAGCAGGGCAGCGACACCGAACAAAGCGGGCAGGGTCGTTGTGTGAGTCCAGGCGAGCCAGCCAAGAATGGCGGCGCACAAGGCTTCGAGCGCGAGCGCGGCGCGGGCGATGTAGCGGCGGTCGACCCGGTCCGCAGCCCAACCCGTGACGAGCGTCAGCGCAAACAGCGGCACGAATTGAACTACCCCGACGAGGCCGAGCTGGAATGACGCCTCCTTGAGGCCCATCGTTTGGCGGGCGATGTCGTAGACCTGCCAGCCGATGACGACGACCATGCTGATCTGTCCGATGGTCGAG
Source organism: Pseudomonadota bacterium (assembly GCA_046765675.1). Classification (GTDB taxonomy): domain Bacteria; phylum Pseudomonadota; class Alphaproteobacteria; order Sphingomonadales; family Sphingomonadaceae; genus Sphingomicrobium. The sequence goes on along the minus strand of JBKPOR010000101.1, from coordinate 3,816 downwards.
GCCAGCCGCGCGAGCCAGTACACGCGGAAATCCGCGATTCGGAGCGGTTCGGGGAGCAGGCTCACATATGGCCGCCTAGCTGGACGCGGCAGGGGCGGCAACCGCCTCCTCTTCAGGCCTTTCGGCGAGCGCGAACCGGCGGATCAGCAACGGCATCGTAAGGCCCTGAACGAGGATTGAGAAAGCAACGACGACAAAGGCCGTGAGAATGATCGCGTTGCGCTCGGCAACTACGGCCGGAACCGCCAGCGCCAACGCGAGGGCCAACGCTCCGCGCAGCCCGCCCCAGAACAAAATGTGCTGAAATGGCGCCGGCAGCCGCCAGCGCGAGCGGCTGAAGAGGAGGCTAAGCGGGTAGACGGAAAGACCGCGCCCCACGAGGACGAGCACGATCGCGGCCGCCATCGCGGCGGATCCCAGTTCACCGAGCAGCTGGTCGGCAACACTCATTCCAATGAGGATGAAGACGATGCTGTTGGCGAGGAATGCGAAATAGTCCCAGGCCCAGTGGACGCGGTCGCGGCCCGCTTCCGACAGCAGACGTGGTCCGAAGCCGCCGATGACAAGCCCCGCGCTTAGCGTGCTGATGATCCCCGACGCGCCGAAATGCTCGGCGAGCAGGAATGAACCCCAGGCCGCGATCGTGGTCAGGGTGATCTCGACCAGAGGATCTTCCGTTCGGCCGACGATAAGGAGGATCGCGACGCTCACCGCCACGCCGAACAGGACACCGCCAGCAAGCGTCCAGGCGAAGGCTGGAGCGACGCTCGCAAGGTTGGGCGAAGCGCCCGCCGCGATCGACGACAACACTGCAAAGCCAACAGCGGCGATGCCGTCGTTGAGCAAGCTCTCTGCCTCGACCACCATCGAGGCCCTCGGTTCGCAGCGCATTTCGCGGAAGGCCGCGATGACCGACACAGGATCCGTCGCGGCGATCAGCACCCCGAATAACGCGGCGCCAATCCAGCTCCACCCCACCAAATAATGCATGCCCGCCGCCACGACGGCCGCCGCGATCCCAACGCCGAGAAAGGCGAGCGTCAGGGTCAGCGGAAGCTCGTGCCGGAAGCGGCGCCAGTCGAGCTGCAGCGCGGCTTCGAACACCAGCGGCGGCAGGAGGACGTTGAAGATCAGATCGCGCGAGAGCGGAGCTTCCGGCGCATTGGGGAGCAGGGCAATAAGAAAGCCCGCGACGACCAGCCCCACGATGTACGGTAACCCCAGCCGCCGCGACAGCATCGCGATGAGGCAGGCGACGAGCAGCAGGACTCCAATTGGGGCCAGGGAAATGCCGTCCATGCGAAGGGCCATATCAGCGCCGCCCTTGGAGGTCTGCCCCGTTGCGGTCGCTCGTCGGTTCGCAGAGCCGCCCTTGTGGTTCCCGCGCGTCGCAATTACGGGCCCGCTCCCGAGAGGAGAGAGGAATGCGTGCATTTCTGGTAGCGACTGCCATGGCGGCCGCATTGGTTGTTTCGGGCTGCAAGGTTTCCAACGCGCCGGGCAACAATGCCGCTGCGCCGGTCGAGCAGGGCGACTGGCCGGCCTTCGTCAACGGCTTCATCGAGGCGAGCTTCAAGGCCAACCCGGGTTTCGGCGTTCAGCAGGGCCGGCACGAATATGACGGGCAGATCGCCGATTTGTCGCAGGCCGGAATCACCGCCGAAGTCGACCGCCTCAAGAAGGCGATCGCGGACGCCGAGGCCTTCAGCGACGACAAGCTCACTCCGGAACAGAAATATCAGCGCGACTATCTGGTTGCGGTTGCGAAGGGCCAATTGTTCTGGATCGACCCGGCCGGAGCCGACCAGCTTCACCACAATCCGGCGGCCTATCTCGGTTTCCTCGACCCGTCGGTCTACATCACCGTGCCCTACGCGCCGAAAGAGCAAAGGCTGAAATCGTACATCAGGTTCCTGCAGAACGTGCCGCGCGCCGCCGAGCAGATGCGCGCCAACATCCAGGCGCCCATGGCGACCAGCTTCGTCGAATATGGCAAGAACGCTTTCGGCGGCTTCGTCACTTATTATCCGGGCGACGGCATGGCGGCGTGGAAGGGCGTCGGGACAGCGGCGGACCAGCAGGCGTTGAAAGCAGCGACGGAAAATGCGGTCAAGGCCATGCAGGATACGGCCGCCTGGGTCGAAAGCCAGCGCTCCGCTTCAAAGCCGAACTTCGCGCTCGGCAAGGAGAAGTTCCAGCGCATGCTCGCCGACACCGAAATGGTGACCACCCCGGTCGAGCAGCTCGAGCGGATCGGCCGCGCCGACCTCGCCTCGAACCAGAAGCTGCTTGGCGAAGCCTGTTCGCGCTACGCGCCGGGCGCAACGATGCAGGCTTGCATGGACAAGATGGCCGCCAACAAACCCAAGGGCGGCGCTGTCGCGGGCGCCCGAGCGCAGCTCGCGGGCCTGAAGCAGTTCATCATCGACCATGACATCGTGACGATCCCAGGGCCGGAGGAAGCAAAGGTCGAGGAATCGCCGCCGTACAACCGGCAGAATGCGGCCTACATCAACATCCCGGGGCCGTATGAGAAGGGATTGCCGTCGGTCTATTACATCTCTCCGCCCGACCCGAAATGGCCGAAGGCGGAGCAGGACGCGTTCGTGCCGGGGCAGGCGGACCTGCTGTTCACCTCTGTCCACGAGGTATGGCCGGGCCACTTCCTCAACTTCCTCCATGCCAACCGCTCGAAGGACATGTTCGGGCGGGTATTCGTCGGATACGCCTTCGCCGAGGGCTGGGCGCACTACGGCGAGGAAATGATGCGCGTGAAAGGCGTCGGCGGCGGGACCGACGAGACGATGATCGGCCAGCTGTCGAACGCGCTGCTCCGCGATTGCCGCTTCCTGTCGGCGATCGGGATGCACACCGGATCGATGACCCAGCAGCAGAGCTTCGACCTGTTCCGCAACCAATGTTACCAGGATCCGGGCAATGCGAAGCAGCAGGCGGCGCGTGGCACCTACGACCCGGCCTATCTCAATTACACCATGGGCAAGCTGATGATCCGCAAGCTTCGCGACGACTGGTCCGCCAGCCGCGGCGGGGAGAAGGCGTGGAAGGCGTTCCACGACAAGTTCCTAAGCTATGGCGGACCGCCGATCCCGCTCGTCCGGCAGCAGATGATGGGCGGCAAGGCCGAGGCCGTGTTTTAGCTCTTCACGTTCGCTGTTTGTTCACGTAAGTTACGGCGCATGGGAAAGGTCAAAGCACGATACGTCTGCCAGGCCTGCGGGTCGGTGTCCCACCGCTGGCAGGGGCAGTGCCCCGATTGCGCGGACTGGAATACTTTGGTGCAGGAGAGCGCCGAAGTGTCGAGCATCTTCGCCGCCAAGCACAATCTGCAGGGCGGCGGCCGCGTAATCCCGCTCATCGGCCTCGAGACGCCCGCGGCTCTGCCTGAGCGATTGCCATCGGGGATCGCCGAGTTCGACCGGGCGATCGGCGGCGGGATCGTCGCGGGCTCGGCGCTGCTGGTCGGCGGGGATCCGGGGATCGGCAAGTCGACGCTGCTGCTCCAGGTCGCGGCTCGGCTGGCAAGCGAGGGCAAGAGCGTTGTCTACGTCTCCGGTGAGGAATCGGCCGAGCAGGTCCGGCTACGCGCGGTTCGGCTCGGCCTCGGCAGGGCGCCGGTTCGGCTCGCCGCGGCGACTTCGGTGCGCGACATTCTGACAACCATGCAAGACGGGGAGCCCCCCGCGCTGTTGGTCATCGATTCCATCCAGACCATGCACAGCGACCTCATCGAGGGCGCGCCCGGCACCGTCAGCCAGGTCCGCGCCTCCGCACAGGAGCTGGTGCGCTTCGCCAAGG
>JBKPOR010000100.1:0-1584 GCA_046765675.1 Pseudomonadota bacterium | reverse complement strand
GACCTCCGCAGTGAAGTTTCTCGATAGCGCTGGAACGCTGGCCGCCTCGCGGCTATCACCTGATGACGTTACAGAGATATTGGAAAACACATTTGAGCTATCTGAGAGGACGAGGTCAGTACCGGGAGCGGTAGCGACCGGGTCCGCTCGCAACTCGTAAGTTGCGAGGTCCAAGTGCAAGCACATTATGCACGACGTAATCATCATCGGCGCCGGGCCGGCGGGACTATCGGCAGCTTTCTGGTGCGACGAGTTGGGCCTCGATGCGCTTCTCATGGAACAAGCCGAACACGTCGGAGGCCAGCTTCATCGCGTTTACAACCCGATCTCTAACTATCTCGGCCTAAAGACTAACAACGGAGAAGAACTACTTGAACTCTTCACAAAGGATGTCGACTCGGCAGAATTCGATCTGTGGACACAAACGACCATCACCTCGGTCGATTTGAAGGCCAGACGTTTGTCGTTGCAAAGCGGCGAAAGTCTTCAGTCAATCGCGATTGTCATCGCAACCGGTGTTAGACCAAGGGAACTGGGCGTGCCCGGTGAAAAAGAATTTGTTGGAAAGGGGATGATAGAATCCGCGACGCGCGATCGGCAGCTCTTCGCGGGAAGAGATGTTTGCGTGGTGGGCGGCGGAGATGCTGCCGTCGAAAATGCGTTGCTGTTGGCCGAGGTCTGTCCGACCGTTACGCTTCTGCATCGTGGAAAGAAACTGCGGGCCCGGCGCGAGCTTGCGCAAAGTCTTCAATCGAGCCATCGCATCACTGTTTTCACTGAATCTGTTTTGACGCGTATCATCGGCGACGAAGAGGTTGTGGCAGTTGAGGTCCTGCGCAAAGAGGGGCTGAAGCCGTTTCAAATTGCAGTGCGCGGCGTTCTCATTCGGATTGGTGTCGAACCGAATACCGAGCTGTTTCGAGAACAACTCGAAACGGATGCGAAGGGTTTTATTCGAGTTAACAGTGAACAGGAAACGAACGTGCCGATGGTTTTTGCGATCGGCGACGTGTCGAATCCGATTGCGCCCACGATTAGCAGCGCGACCGGAGCTGGAGCTACGGCGGCGAAAGTGATCGCCGCGCGATTTAATAAATGACCGAGTTGGAAAGCCCTTATCTTGATGCTCACGTTTCCGCGTATCCGGTGGAGTACATTGCGGGAATCGATCTCTACAACGCCGGCGAATTTCATGCGGCCCACGATGCATGGGAAGAACGTTGGATGGGCGAAGTTGGCCCACAGGAGAAACTGTTTCTCCAGGCAATGATCCAATCGGCCGTCGCGTTTCATCATCTCGACATCGGCCGTCCGGGCGCCGCGCGGCAAATGTACTTGCGCGCCAAGGAGAAGTTTGCCCGGTTGGGAATGAGTGTTTTTATGTCTTTAGATCTCGACGACTATCAAGCTCAACTCGATTCGGCGTTGTCGTGGTTGTTGACCGCTTCCGATCCGAGGGAGTTGCCGATGCCCGAGATTATTCCACCAAAGATTCGACTGCTCGCGACAGTTGATGAGTTTGATTAGAAAGGGTTGGATTATCCTGAACCTGTCTCTTATACACATCTCCGAGCCCACGAGACC
>JBKPOR010000099.1:0-6455 GCA_046765675.1 Pseudomonadota bacterium | reverse complement strand
CCCTGGAAGATGTGCAGGCCGCTGCCGACGATCTCGGCTTGCCGATCGTGCTCAAGACCCGCCGTTACGGTTATGACGGAAAGGGCCAGGCGTGGATCCGGTCCGCTGACGAAGCGCAAAAATCCTGGGAGGCGATCGGCGGCGAGCCCGCAATCGCCGAAGCCGCGGTAAACTTCGCGGCGGAATTCTCGGTCATCGTCGCGCGCTGGGCCGACGGCCGCCACCGCTTTTGGGACAGCCCGCAAAACGAGCATCGCGATGGGATTCTTCGAGGTTCGACAGTCCCCTGCTCGGATGCCGTCGCAGCGCTCGTCGAGGAAGCTCAGGCCGCCACCCTCCAAATTGCCGAGGCGCTCGGCCATGTCGGAGTGCTCACGGTCGAATATTTCGCCGCTGCGGACGGCCCGCTGGTCAACGAGATTGCACCGCGCGTTCACAACAGCGGCCACTGGACCATCGAGGGCTCGGTCACATCGCAGTTCGAGCAGCATATCCGCGCGATCTGCGATCTTCCGCCGGGCGTCACCGGGCTCATGCGCGGCGGCGCCGTCATGGAAAATCTCATCGGGCCGGACGTGGAACGCTGGCCGGAGCTCACCGCCGAGCGAGGCGCCCACGTTCACATCTACGGCAAGGGCGAGCCCCGCCCCGGCCGCAAGATGGGACATGTGACCAAAGTGAAGCGCTGACATCCTCCCCTCGATTTCGAGGGGAGGGGGATCATTGAACGCAGATTCAATGGTGGAGGGGCCCGCTGTTGCGAAAGAACCCCCTCCACCGCCTTCGGCGGTCCCCCTCCCCTGCAAACGCAGGGGAGGATGTGATTACGGAGCCTCGACCACCTCGATCGGAAGCCCGAGCTTGTCGAGCTGCGGGCGGACCTTGGCCGCGTCGCCGACGACGATCCAGGTGAAGCTCTTCGGATCGATCACCTTGCGCGCCGCCTGGTCGAGGCTCGCCCGGGTCTGGGCGCGATATTCGGGCGCCAGCTTCTCGTAATAATCGTCCGGGCGCCCCAGCAGGTCCATCGTCATCATCGCGTTCAGCACCGCGTCCGACGTCTCGAACTCGCCTGGAAGCTCGTTGATGCTGCTTGCGATGGTCCGGGTCAGTTCCTCCTCCGTTACGCCCTTGGTCGACAGGAAATCGCCGATCTGAGACTGGAGCTCGGCCAGCGAATCGGCGGTCCGGTCGGCCTGGACCGGGGCGGAGATGACGTAAGGCACTGCCTTCTCGAGCAGGTTGGGGCGGCCGCCGACGCCATAGGACCAGCCCTTGCTTTCGCGCAGGTCCATATTGACCCGCGACAGGAAGTCGCCAGCGAGGATGTCGTTGGCGGTCGACAGCGGCACGATGTCGCTCCTGGGGTCGATCGGGAGCAGCTGGAAGCCGAGGATGCTCGACTGCGGAGCGCCGGTGCGGTTGATGAGTAGGATCTTCTGCGAGCCCGGCCGCGGCGGCGGGGCGGTGAAGGCCTTGACGCCTCTCGGAACGGCAGGCGCCGCCCAGTTGCCGAACCTCTTGTCGAGCTCGGCTTTCACCTGCTCGAGCGGTAGGCTCGAAACGGCGAAAATCTTGACGTTGTCGGGACGGATCCAGCGCTGCTGGAACGCCTCGAGATCCGCGCGCTGAAAGCGCTTGATCGCCTTGTCGTCACCGCCGGCCGGACCGCCGTAGGGGTGGTTCGCGCCATATAGCACGACCGGGAGCAGCCGGCGGCCGACCCGCGTCGGGTCGCGCTTGAATTGATCGATTCCCGTCAGCGTCTGGGCGCGGATCCGGTCGATCTCCGTCGGCTGGAACGCGGGGTTGCGAACGACGTCGGCGAGAATGTCGAGCGACGGTGCGAGATTGGGCGACAGCGCCGTCAGGACCGCCGCCGACCGATCGGAGGTATTGCTCGTGCTGACCTGCGCGCCCAGGCTTTCCTCCGCCTCGGCAAGCTGTTGCGACGTCATCGACGTTGTGCCCTCGTCCATCAGGTTCATGGTGAAGGCCGCAAGGCCGCGCGAGTCCGGGGAGTCGGCTGCCTCGCCGGCGTTGAACACGAGCGCGAGCTGGGTCGTCGGGACCGCGCCTCGCTGCACATATTCAAGCGGGATTCCGTTGCTGAGCTGGGTGTGGACGATGTCCGGGAAGTCGAGCGCCGCGAGCTGTCCCACCGGGGGCATGGTTCGATTGCCCTTGGCCGCGCCCTCGGACTTGTCGGCCGCGGGCGGCGGCGGGCTGGTCGGCTTCGCTTCGCTGTAGGATTCGCGCTCGCCGGGCGAGAGGACCACCGTCAATGGCGGACGCTTCAGCCATTGCTGCATCGCCGTGCGCACCGCCGCCGGAGTGATCGCCGCATATTTCTGCAGCGTCTCCTTGTAGAAATTGCTGTCGTGGGCGTAGGTCTGCCCTTCGGCGAGCGTGACCGCTTTGCCGCCGAACCCGCCGACCGATTCGAGCCCGCGGATCTGGCCCGATACCTGGCTCATCACCGCTCGCTGAACCTCGCCCGCGGTCGGGCCCTTGGCGATATAATCGGCCATGATCTGGTCGAGCCGTTTCGAGACGAGCGCTGGGTCGACCCCCGGCCTCACCAAAGCCTGGACCTGGAAAACTCCGATCCGGTGATAGGGACTCATCGACGCGCTGACCCCGACCGCGATTTTCTCGTCGCGAACCATGATCTTGTCGAGCCGAGAGCTCGCTAGACCGCCGAGCACGGAGGCTCCGATGTCGAGGGCTTGCATCTGCCGGTTCAGCAGGCCCGGCACCGCCCAATAATGCGAGATGATGGTGGTCGCGACATTGTCCTTCATCGCGACGCTCTTTGCCTTGGCGAGGGTCGGGACGCTCGCCATCGCAGGATTGTTGACCGGCCCCTTCTCGATGTCGCCGAAATATTTCTGAACCAGCGGCCGCGCCTGCGCGGCGGTAACGTCGCCGGCGATCACCAGGACGGCGTTGTTCGGGCCGTATTTGTCGCGGAACCATTGCTTGACGTCGGCGAGGCTCGCCGCGTCGAGGTCCGCCATCGAGCCGATCGTCGTGTGATGGTAGGGATGGCCCGGCGGGAACAGGCCTTCCTGGACCGCATATTGGACCAGCCCGCCGGGACGGCTGTCGCCCTGTCGTTTCTCGTTCTGGACGACGCCTCGCTGGTTATCGAGGACGCCTTGCGTGATCGCTCCCAAAAGGTGCCCCATCCGGTCGGATTCCATGAACAGGGCTCGCTCGAGCGCTCCCGCCGGGACCGTCTCGAAATAATTGGTTCGGTCGAACCAGGTCGTGCCGTTGTAATCCGTCGCGCCGATCTGTTGCAGGTACGTGAAATAGTCCCCCGGCAGGTTTTCGGAGCCGTTGAACATCAGATGTTCGAACAAATGCGCGAATCCGGTCTTCTTCGCCGGCTCGTCCTTCGACCCGACATTGTACCAGACGCTGACCGCGACGACCGGCGCCTTATGGTCCTCGTGGACGATGACGGTGAGCCCGTTCGCCAGCTTGAACATCGTGTGGGGGATCGAGACCTGGCTGACCAGGGTGCGGACCGGCACGGACTTCCCGACGGCAGGCGCGGCGGCCATTGGGGCAGGGGCAGCAACCGCAAATGCTGGGGTCAGGCCAAGGGGCAACAGGCTCGCTGCGGCGAGCAGGGCGACGCTGCACTTTTGACGCATGGGCTTGAAATCTCCGGATTAATTCAGGTTGATGAGCGGGACCTTAGCGTCTCTTTGGGCGCGCGCAACGCCTCCCGGCCAACCGTAGGTTAAATTCGACGGACGGCCCGTCTCGCGCTCGCGAGAAGGGTCGTCACCGCCTGGCCTGCGGAGCGATATCGCGCGTTCCCATTCTGGGACAGCTCCGAACGAGCCATCACCAATGGCGCCTTTCACATGTAGGTACGGCCCATTGTGGCTTGGAAAATTCTCTTAGCGCTGTGGCTTGCGCCCTCGGCAGTGTTCGGGCTCATCGCCGTCAGGCAGTATCTCCGGAGTGAAGACGACTAGTCTGCTCCGGGGGGTCGGCCGCGTCCAACGCGACCATTCTCGTATGAACCCGAATGGGCGGGAGAGGTCCAACGCTTTGGTGGGCCTCTCCCTTCGCCCATCGAAATTCGAAGGGCGATGGATCGAGTTTCAGCTATCGATATAGGCGAAGCAATCCGCCGATCGGGACCGTCCCGATGTGGTGCATGAGTGACGTCCCGAGCTTCGACCCACCCGGTGGAAGTCATCCGCTGAAAGGCTCGGGCGACCTAGAAGAAGGTCGCGAAAAACTCCCAGTCCGCGCCCAGGCTGAGCGGGTCGTCGGACGGCTGGCACTGATCGACCGTCAGTCCTTCATCCCGAAAGGCTTTAGCCTCTTGGGCGCGACTATATTCGCATTGCCCGCGCGTCTCGAAGTAGCAGAACTCCATCCCGCCGAAGACTATGCAGAAGCTGTCGCCCCATCTCGGCGATTGTGGCGTCCCCGCAATGCCGGGGGCCGACGGGATGATTAGTGCCGTTGCTGCCAAGAGGCGAAACATCTTCATAACGAGCTCCTTTGTTTCGCTGACCCGAGAGTCGCAGGGGCTGGCCGCTCCCGGAAAGAAGCTGCGCTGATTTCGCCAAGTCCGCAATGGGTGGAAGGCAGACAATTCATCCCTACATCCCTAGTGTCGATCGACCGCTCCTAGCTCAACTGGATAGAGCGCCGGGCTTCGAACCCGGAGGTTGGGGGTTCAAGTCCCTCGGAGCGGGCCATCGCCGTGAGGGCGTTCACCGTGGGCCTCACGTTCGGCGGTCGTCCTTCCGCCTGTCGCTCTGGCGGCGATCGGCTTCCCGATCTCCGGCCTGCCTGCGGCCGCCTTGACGGCGAACCTGCTGCCGGCGTTCGTCGCCCTGCCGGCGCTCCTTTCCCTGATCGCTGCCCTTTTCCGCCATAGCTCCCCTCCATCTTGGTTACGTCCAATCGTCGGGATTGACGGGCGTCAGGAAAACCCCGCCCGCCTCATCTCCAAGCCTCCAGCGGATTTGAGCCGCAAAGCTCACGTCGCGCTCGACTCGGACGGTCACGAATTCCCCGATGCGCAGACTTTCGGACAGCTCGAGCCGGATCCCGCCATTCGAGACGTCGAGGATGGTGACATCGCGTACGTTCCCCGCGGAATCGACGAGGATCGCCGGACGCCTGAGGTCGACCCTCGGCGCGCGCTTGCTGAATCCCTGGATGCGGGCGATCGCCCTCCTCCTGCCCCTGATAGGCTTCTAACATAGATTAGAACGAAGTCGAAACCGGGCGACGATGCTGTGTCCGCCAAAATACCGACCCTCCGAAAGGGTTTCATTTCTCCGCGATTTCCTTGGACGAACATCGATTACGCTCGCCAACCAGATCGCCCGTGTTGGTTGAAATGAGCAGCAAAGTTAGGAGATCGACCTAAACAGGTATAAGGTGTTTTCATCACCGGCTTCCTAACAGGCATGCTGGTGGCTGAGAGACGTCGAGCTCCCGCCCTCGGGAGCCTCTCATGCCGAACCCCTCAAATCTCGCGCTTGCGCCAATGGTTCGAAAGCTCGAACTGTGGAGTCGCCTGACGCAGGTCGAGCGCAACGCAATCCTCGATCTTCCCCATCTCGTTCGCGATCTCGACGCCGGGCAATATATCACATGGGACGGCGATCGGCCGCAAAACACCTGCTTGCTGCTCTCGGGCTTTGCAGTTCGCCACAAGCTTGCCGGAAACGGCGCGCGCCAAATCCTGTCGATCCATATGAAGGGCGACATCGTCGACCTGCAGAACTCCTTGCTCGGCGTTGCCGATCACAATGTCCAAATGCTGAGCACGGGCAGCGTTGCTCTCATTTCCGCGGCTACGGTGCGGGAGCTAAGCATTGCCCATCCCAACATCGGAATGGCGATGTGGTATGAAACGCTGGTTGAAGGGTCGATCTTCCGCGAGTGGATCCTCAATGTCGGCAGGCGCGATGCGCGGACCGCGATCGCTCATTTGCTTTGCGAATTTGCAATGCGAATGGAGGTTGCCGATCTTGGCCGGCAAACGAGCTATGAGCTACCGATAACCCAGGAGCAGCTTGCCGACGCGGTCGCGCTGACAGCGGTCCACGTCAATCGGACGCTGATGCGGCTCGAGGCAGACGGACTCATCACGCGAACAAAGAAAATGATCACGATTCCCGACTGGACCCAGCTCGCGAAGACCGCCGATTTCGACCCGCGGTACCTGCATCTGACACGGTATGACTTCGGCGAAGCGCCTCTTGGCCCGCCGCCTAAAGCTCCGGACGAGTCGCGCTTGCCGGGCTAGTGTCGGAAACGGGCGCGGTGTCGTCGTCAATCGCCCCATAGGATCGGGCCAGTTCGCGATGCGCTCGAGCTGCCTCGGGACAGGTAGCGCGTTTCGCGGCCGCATATTCCTCGGCGGCGCGTCTCCGGTAATAGTCTGGCTGTTCTTTACGCATAAC
>JBKPOR010000098.1:0-5722 GCA_046765675.1 Pseudomonadota bacterium | reverse complement strand
GTGCCGCTGTGTCCTTTTTCAGCGATTCCCGGCTTCGGGGTTATTCATTGAGCGGCGGACATCCCGTCGGAACCATCGATCTGTCCTATGATGATCCAAGCGGCTTCTATGCTGCGACATCGATCAGCGCAGTTGCGAGCTCCTACGATGGGATCAAGCCATTGGGACTTCAGTTGAATGGCGGATACGCCAAGCGCGTCGCCGGTGTCACTTTGGATTTCGGCGCGGTCTATTCGACCAATTCGCATTACTCGAGCCAAGGGTCGTCAAACTCATACACGGAGATTTATGCCGGAGCGGCGTACAAATTCCTGTCGTCCCGGATTGCATTCTCGCCCCACTATTTCGAAGGCGATGCAAAGACGATCTATGCCGAAATGGACGCGAATCTCAGCCCGGCACGAAAGGTCCACCTCACTGGTCATGCAGGCCTGCTTGTGCCGCTCAGCTACAGCGAACCGCGATATGACTGGCGCCTCGGCGTCAGCCGCGATGTTGGGCGCGCGTCACTCCATGTGATCGGAAGCGGCGGTGGCCCGGGCCGCGATCATTACCGCGGTCATTCCCGAAGTCGAAACGCTGTAGTTCTCGGACTTAGCTGGGCACTGTAGGAGCCAGCAAGCCGCCTAGGCGTTTGAACCTGTCCAAGGCCCTTAGCCACTAACCTCCTGTCACTGGGGCGATCCGGACGGATCGCACGGCTGAATGTATCGCGTATTCCCACAGGGGCGGGGGCAGACAGAGGAGCTTTTATGAAGCGCACATTTGCACTTGTCGCCGCGACTGCGATGTCGCTGACGCCGGCAATCGCCCTGGGCCAGCCGGCGCCGGGCAGCATCTCGCCGAACCATGTAACCGGCCAGCAAGTGGGTGACTTCGTCGTTGGCGGCGGTCTCGAATGCGAGGACGGCGTCGCACCAAGTCAATCAGGCCGTGAGCCGGGCCCTGGTTCGCCCTTCCAGGAGAACAGCAAGTCCGGCGCGCACTATGCCGGCGAGCAGGACGGGATCAACAACAAGAACACGACGTCCGTGTCGCAGTACGACCTCGCCTGTTTCAAAGGGCCGCAGTAATCGGCCTAGGCTGGCCTGCCTCGCCCCCAGGCGGGCCAGCCGCTTTAAACGAAGGGCCTTCGGCTTGCGCGGCGTAACTGATTTCCTAAGTCCAGCCTGAAGGACCTTGCGATGCAACAATGCAGCCTCCTCTCGCTCGCCACCGCGGTTCCGCCGCACGTGGTCGAGCAGGCCGAGGCCAAGGTAACGGCGCGCGAAGCTTTCGGCGGGAAGAAGGCCCTGTTCGACCGCCTTTCCGGAGTGTTCGACAATGCCGGGATCGCCAAGCGTCATATCGTTGCCCCGCTGAACTGGTACATGCAGGGGCATGGTTGGCACGATCGCAACGCGGTCTATCTCGATGCAGCCGAGAGGCTCTTCATCGAAGCGGCGACGAGCGCGATCGAAAAGGCAGGACTTACGCCCGAACAAATCGACGGCGTCGTCACCGTCTCGACGACCGGAATCGCAACTCCCAGCCTTGAAGCGCGAGCCTTCACGAAGGTCGGCTTCCGTTCGGATGTCCGGCGAGTGCCGGTGTTCGGCCTCGGCTGCGCTGGCGGAGTCAACGGGCTTTCGCTAGCGGCCCGGCTGGCTTCGGCCGATCCGGGGAGCATGTGGCTATTCGTCACCGTCGAGACTTGCTCGATTTCGATCCGGCTCGACAGCGACGACCCGGCCGCGGTGGTTGCGACGGCGCTATTCGGGGACGGAGCGGCTGCCGCGGTCGTAACCAGCGGCTTGCACAGCCTGGCGCGTATTTCTGGGTCGGCCGAGAAGATCTGGCCGGACAGTTTGAGGATCATGGGCTGGGACGTCGAGGACCCCGGCCTTGCCGTCGTCTTCGACCGCGCGATTCCCCCGTTCATCGAATCCGAGCTTGCGCAGGCGGTCGACGAGATGTGCGCTTCGCTCGGCATCGCGCGCGAGGAGATCGACCGGTTCTGTTGCCATCCGGGCGGGGTCAAGGTGATCAATGCGATCGAAACCGCGCTTCACCTGCACCAGGGCGAATTGAACGTCGAGCGAGAGGTGCTTCGCGACTATGGCAACATGAGCGCGCCGACCGTCATGTTCGTGCTCGAACGCCTTCTCGAAAAGGGGCTTCCCGACAAGGTCATGATGACGGCATTCGGCCCCGGCTTCACCTGCGCCGGATTGCTCCTGGAAGCCCCGGGAGCAACAGCCTGAACCTCAACATCGTCATCCTGGCGCTGGTAACGCTGCAGCGCCTCGGTGAGCTGTGGCTATCGAACAGAAATAGTCGGCGCCTGCTCGCGAACGGTGCCCGGGAGCATTCACCCCGCCACTACCCGCTGATTGTCGCCCTCCACGCGGCGTGGCTGCTGGTGTTGTGGTGGCTCGCTCTCAACCGGCCCGTCGACGGATTCTGGCTGGCTTGCTTCATCGCCATCGAGATCCTGAGGGTATGGGTGCTTGCAACGCTGGGGTCGCGCTGGACGACGCGGATCATCGTCCTTCCGCACGCCCCGTTGATCCGCCGCGGCCCGTATCGTTTCATCAATCACCCCAATTACCTGGTCGTCGTGCTCGAAATCGCGGTCCTGCCATTGGTATTCGGCCTGTGGCAGGTCGCATTGCTCTTCACCCTCCTTAATGCCGCCGTGCTCTCCGTCCGCATTCGAGCCGAGAACCGCGCGCTCGGACGCTAACATTGCTTGCGCCGATAGTTGCACCAGCCTATATCGCACTCCTCTCCTCGACATCGTCAGATGCTTGAGGCTGGAGCCCCCCGGCTCCGGTCCGAGAGACGTTCGGATTTACGGAAAGGCAGTGCGTGGCGGACATCGCCGGACTTGAGCGGCTAATCGAACCCGAGGTGAAGCGCCTCGGCTACGATCTCGTGCGAGTCATGATGATCGGCGGGACGTCCGACCCGACGCTGCAAGTCATGGCCGAGCGGCATGACACGCGTCAGCTCGATCTTGCCGACTGCGAGAAAATTTCGCGGCGGCTGTCGGAGGTTCTCGACCTCTCGGATCCGATTGCAGGAAGCTATCGGCTCGAGGTTAGTTCGCCAGGTATCGATCGTCCGCTCACCCGCCTCAGGGACTATAAGGACTGGGCCGGATATGAAGCCCGCCTCCATCTCGCCGAACCCCATGAAGGCCGGAAGAACTTTACCGGGACGCTGCAAGGGGCCGAGGACGAGCAAATTCTGATCCTCGCCAAGGACGGTCACGCGCATGCGCTGCCGTTCTCCGAAATCTCTTCGGCCAAGCTGCTCTTGACCGACAAGCTCATCAACGCCACCGCGCCGCTCAGCACTGAGGGCGCTGACAAAATTGAGGCTGAGCCCGTCCGGGGGACGGGTTCAACGAAATTTCAAACCGCAGAGGAATAATTCGAATGGCCACCGCACCCGCTGCCGTCAGCGCCAACAAGGCCGAATTGCTCGCGATCGCCGATGCCGTCGCGCGCGAGAAGCTGATCGACAAGGGCATCGTCATCGAGGCGATGGAGGACGCGATCCAGCGCGCCGCCCGCGCTCGCTACGGCGCCGAGAATGACATCCGCGCCAAGCTCGATCCGGAGACTGGAGACCTGCGCCTGTGGCGCGTGCTCGAAGTGGTCGAGGAGCCCGAGGATCATTTCAAGCAGATCGATCCAACCCGCGCTCAGAAGCTCCAGAAGGGCGCATCGGTCGGCGATTTCATCGTCGACCCGCTGCCCCCGATCGAATTCGGCCGGATTGCAGCCCAGGCCGCCAAGCAGGTCATCTTTCAGAAGGTCCGCGATGCGGAGCGTGAGCGCCAGTATGAGGAGTTCAAGGACCGCGCGGGCGAGATCATTACAGGGGTCGTGAAGCGCGTCGAGTTCGGCCATGTCGTCGTCGACCTCGGCCGCGCCGAAGGCGTAATCCGCCGCGATCAGCAGATCCCGCGCGAGATGGTGCGCGTCGGCGACCGCATTCGATCGCTGATCATGTCGGTGCGCCGCGAGGCTCGCGGGCCGCAGATCTTTCTGTCCCGCGCCCATCCGGACTTCATGAAGAAGCTGTTCGCGCAGGAAGTGCCCGAGATTTACGACGGCATTATCGAGATCAAGGCCGCGGCGCGCGATCCCGGCAGCCGGGCCAAGATCGGAGTCATCAGCCACGACAGCTCGATCGATCCGGTCGGCGCTTGCGTCGGAATGAAAGGCAGCCGAGTCCAGGCCGTCGTCCAGGAATTGCAGGGCGAGAAGATCGACATCATTCCCTGGTCGCAGGATCTCGCGACATTCGTCGTCAACGCGCTTCAGCCGGCGACGGTCAGCCGCGTCGTCATCGACGAGGAAGAGAGCCGTATAGAGGTGGTCGTCCCTGACGATCAACTGAGCCTCGCCATTGGCCGCCGCGGCCAGAACGTGCGCCTGGCGAGCCAGCTCACAATCTCACAGATCGACATCCTGACGGAGGCCGATGCGAGCGAAAAGCGCCAGCGCGAGTTCGTCGAACGCTCGGCCCTCTTCCAGAACGAGCTCGACGTCGACGAGACGCTGTCGCAGCTGCTCGTCGCCGAAGGCTTCACCAGCCTCGAGGAAGTCGCGTACGTCCCCGTGGAGGAGATTGCGTCGATCGAGGGCCTCGACGACGACATCGCCGCCGAACTCCAGAGCCGCGCCGCCGAAGCACTCGAACGCCGCGAAGCCGCGTCGCGCGAAGAGCGCCGCAAGCTCGGAGTCGAGGATACGTTGGCCGAGATACCGCACCTCACCGAGCAGATGCTGGTCACGCTGGGCAAGGCCAATATCCGGACGCTCGACGACCTCGCCGATCTCGCGACGGACGAGCTCATCCAGAAAAAGCGCGTCGAGCCGCGCCGCCGTGAGCCGAGCAACCGGGCCGAGGACAAGGGCGGGATCCTCGCCGAATATGGCCTCACCGAAGAGCAAGGCAACGAGATCATCATGGCCGCCCGCGCCCATTGGTTCGAGGACGAAGACGCGCCGGCCGCCGAAGCAAAGCCCGAAGAGGGCGGGGAGGACGCAGTTGCGGAACCCGCCCAATGACACCGGCGAAGCAGTAACGCTGAAGCAGGAACGGCACGTACCTGAACGGACGTGCATCCTAACTCGCCGCAAGGGGACGAAGGACGAGCTGATCCGGCTTGCCCTGTCGCCCGATGGGGAGGTCGCTCCCGACGTGAGGGCCCGCGCGCCCGGCCGCGGCGCATGGATCGGAGTCGGCCGGGCCAAGCTCGATGCGGCCTATGCCAAGGGCAAGCTCAAGGTTGTGCTCCAGCGCGCGTTCAAGACGAACGGAGTAACCGTCCCCGCCGACATTGGCGAGCGAACGGAGAAAGCGCTGCGCCAGGCGGCGCTCGATCGCCTCGGAATGGAAGCACGAGCCGGCAACCTCATCAACGGCGCCGACAAGGTCGAAGCCGCCGCCCGGGCCGGCAAGGTCCACCTTTTGGTCCACGCCGGCGATGCCGCCGAGGACGGACGCCGACGGCTGGATCAAGCGTGGCGCGTTGGCGGAGGCGGGTCGGGGGAGCTCAATCAGGGGATGATATTCCCAGAGCCACGCACTATCTTGTCATTGGCGTTGGGGCGCGAGAATGTGGTACATGTCGCGCTGACCGATCCCGCTGCCGCTTCGCGTGTCCAGCACGCGATTGCCCGGTGGCGGGCTTTTAATGGCCCCGATCATGGTCTTGAAGGCG
>JBKPOR010000097.1:0-9003 GCA_046765675.1 Pseudomonadota bacterium | reverse complement strand
AGAAGATGATCAGCTCGTACGTGGGCGAGAACAAGGAGTTCGAGCGGCAATTCCTCGCCGGCGAGCTCGAAGTCGAATTCTGCCCGCAAGGCACGCTCGCGGAGCGGATGCGTGCGGGGGGCGCGGGAATCCCCGGCTTTTACACCAAGACCGGAGTCGGCACGCAGGTCGCCGAGGGCAAAGAGGTCAAGGCGTTCGACGGGGAGGATTATATCCTCGAGCGCGGCATCCGCGCCGATTTGGCCATCATCAAGGGCTGGAAGGCCGACGAGAGCGGCAACCTCATGTTCCGAAAGACCGCGCGCAATTTCAACCTCCCGGCGGCGACTTGCGGCAGGGTCTGCGTCGCGGAGGTCGAGGAGATCGTGCCCGTGGGCAAGATGGTCCCCAATTGTGTCCATCTTCCGTCGATTTATGTGAACCGACTGATCCTCGGCTCGCCCTACGACAAGAAGATCGAGTTCAAGACCGTTCGGGAAAGGGAGGTCGCGTGATTATTTTGACTGTGCTCCTGCGAAGGCAGGAGCCCAGACTCTTTTTCTGGGACTGGACCCCGGCCTTCGCCGGGGAACGGAGGAAGTAATGGCAACGGCGATCGAGACCAAAGGCTGGACCCGTGACCAGATGGCGCAGCGCGCGGCAAAGGAGCTGCGCGACGGCTATTACGTAAATCTCGGCATCGGCATTCCGACGCTGGTCGCGAACCACGTGCCCGCGGGCATGACGGTAACGCTGCAGAGCGAGAACGGGATGCTCGGCATCGGCCCGTTCCCTTATGAAGACGAGGTCGATCCGGACCTGATCAACGCCGGCAAGCAGACGATCAGCGAGCTTCCCCAGTCGAGCTATTTCGACTCAGCGCAAAGCTTCGCGATGATCCGCGGCGGCCATATCGACCTCGCGGTGCTCGGCGGGATGGAGGTCAGTCAAGACGGCGATCTCGCCAACTGGATGGTGCCGGGCAAGATGATCAAGGGCATGGGCGGGGCGATGGACCTCGTCGCGGGGGTCAAGAAAATCATCGTCGTGATGGAGCATGTGTCGAAGAACGGCGATCCCAAATTCATTCCGGAGTGCACGCTTCCGCTGACCGGGAAGAACGTCGTCGACATGATCATCACGGACCTGGCGGTGTTCCAGCGGCAAGATCACGGCAGCCCCTTCAAACTGATCGAGCTCGCCCCCGGGATTACGGCCGAAGAAGTGCGCGCCAAGACGACGGCCAATTTCGTCGAGTAAGGCGAACGGCTCATAGAATAGGAATGGATCGACGCACGATTACGTTTCCCGTCTCTCCCGAAAGATAAGGGAGAGTACTTATGAGGCTCGTGATTGCTGCGTTGGTTGTCGCGCTATCGACTTCGGCCATCGCTCAGACCGGCGACACCGCTCTGAAACAAACGCTTCTGAAGCTCGAGGAAGATCGCCAGACGGCTTATGTCAGGGGCGACCGCGAAACGCTCGAGCGTCAGCTCGCGACTGAATATAATCACACCAATCTTCGCGGCGGCACGACTAACCGTCAGGATGAAATAGCTTTTTATGCACCGGGTACCTTTTCATTGGCCCGGGGGGCCATCGACGATGTGAGTGTGCGGCATTACGGTAGTACGGCTGTCCTGCTTGGCACCGTGACTTGGGAAGGTGCCACGTACCGGCCGAATCCCAGTACTTCGCTTGATCTCAGCGGCCGCTATCGGATTACCCGCGTCTATGTGAAACGAAATGGCCGCTGGCAGGTCGCAGCATCACACGCTAGCCTGATACCGCCGGCGCAGCCACCGGCAGGGAACTGACCGCGGGGATCGAATGAACGCTCTGATCACAGCGGTTGCATTCGTGCTCGTCGAATGACCTGGCGAGAAGCCAAGGAAGTCGCGCTCTCCGCGTCGCTCCTTGCCGTTCTCTTGCTGCTTTACGAGCATGTCAGCTATTACATCCGGCACGGCGGCGGATGAGAGCGCTCCTCTCCCACGCGGCGGGCGGGCCCGAGACGCTGCGGCTGGAGGAGCTGCCGGATCCCGAGCCGGGCCCCGGTGAGTTGCTCGTTCGAGTGCGTGCCTGCGCAATCAACTATCCCGACGTGCTGATCATCGAGGACAAATACCAGCTAAAGCCGCCACGGCCGTTCGCCCCGGGAAGCGAGATCGCGGGTGAGATTGAGGCTGTCGGCGAGGGCGTCAGCGGCTGGAGCACCGGCGACCGGATCATCGCGGCGACGGGTTTCGGCGGGCTTGCCGAAAAAGTCGTCATCCCGGCCGCCCGCGCGATCCCGCTCCCGCCCGACCGGTCGTTCGAAGAAGGCTCGGCGCTGCTTCTGACCTACGCGACCGCGATCCACGCGCTCGTCGACCGTGGTCAAATCGAAGCCGGGCAGACCTTGCTCGTGCTCGGCGCAGCAGGCGGAGTCGGGATTGCGGCGGTCGAAGTCGGCAAGGCGCTTGGCGCCTGCGTGATCGCGGCCGTGTCCTCCGAGGAGAAAGCGCAAGCGGCGCGCGACGCCGGTGCTGACGCTGCAATTGTGTATCCGACCGGCGATCTCGATCCCAAGGCGCTTTCGCAGCTGTTCAAGGATGCAGTGGGCGCTGACGGCGCGGACATCATCCTGGACCCGGTCGGCGGCGATTACGCACAGGCCGCGCTGAGGGCGATCGGCTGGGAAGGGCGGTTCCTGGTCGTGGGATTCCCGGCCGGAATCCCGAAGCTTCCGCTCAACCTCACTTTGCTCAAGAGCTGCGATGTTTGCGGTGTTTTCTGGGGCGCGTTCGTCGCCCGCGATCCGAAGCGCAATGCGGCACATGTCGAGCAGCTTTTCCGCTGGTGGGCGGACGGAAAGATCGCCCCGAAGATCAGCGCGACATATCCATTGGAGCGCGGCGCCGAGGCGATCGCCGCGCTGCGCGACCGCACGGCGATCGGCAAATTGGTGGTGACGCTGGACTAGCAAGCATTGTTCGTCGTCATGAAGGAGCTTCGAATTTCCATGAAACCGATAGCTGCCGCGGCTTTAGGAGCGCTTTTCTGGGCGGTTCCCGCTGCGGCCGACCCGCTGTACGACCGATGCGTAAACGGCACCAAGACCAACACGGAATGGGCGGACTGCGGAGCTGCATACCTCCGCCGGTTGGACGACGTTCTCAGTAAGACGTGGAAAAGGGTCGTTTCGAGGCTCGACAAGAAGGAGCGAGCGGAGCTGCTTCGAGAGCAGCGCGCATGGCTCCGTTTCAGGGACTCCGCCTGCGCTATTTATCTGAAGGGTTATTTCGGGCGAGAAGGGCAAGTGCTTGGCGCTTACACCTGCCGCGCGGCCATAAGGCGGGCGCGCATCGCCGACCTGAATGCACTTGCCGACATGATGCGGTAAGCTCAGCGGTGCCCGCCAATTGCCTCGCGGGCGCTTCCCTCCTATCTCGCGCAGCGAATAGCTAAGGGACCCGCATGACAACCTTCGACGACCGCGAGCGTGCCTTCGAGACCAAGTTCGCGCACGACGAGGAAATGAAATTCCGCGTCACCGCTCGCCGGAACCGGCTGCTCGGCGAATGGGCAGCACGGCAAATGAACCTCAGCGACGCGGAGGCGGACTCCTACGCCAAGGACGTCGTCCGGTCCGATTTCGAGGAAGCGGGCGACCATGATGTCGTTCGCAAGGTGCTCGGCGATCTCACAGCAGCCGGGATCGATTGCGACGAAGCGAGCGTCCAGGAGGCTTTGCGCAACAAGGAGATCGAAGCGCGCCGCCAGGTCATCGAGAGCAGCAATTTCTGATGCCGATGGCTGCGCCCGAAATCGAGCGGCTGATCAAAGCGGCCATTCCGGATGCGGAGGTCACGATCCGCGACCTCGCCGGAGACGGCGATCATTATGCGGCACGGGTCGTGAGCCGGAGCTTCGCCGGGATCAGCCGCATCCGGCAGCACCAAGCGGTCTATGCCGCGCTCGGGGGGCAAGTAGGGGGTGAGCTTCACGCACTGCAGCTCGAGACCGCGGTGCCTCAGCCGGAGAAGACCCAGTGAGCGACCCGAAATCCCACATCGCCGAGATCGTCAATTCGAACGACGTCGTGCTCTTCATGAAAGGAACTGCCCTGTTTCCGCAGTGCGGCTTTTCGAGCCGTGCGATCGCAATCCTCGACCGCCTCGGCTCCAAATATGAAACCGTCGACGTGCTCCAGGACACAGAGATCCGTCAGGGCATCAAGGAGTACAGCGACTGGCCGACCATTCCGCAGCTCTATGTGCGTGGCGAGTTCGTCGGAGGCTCCGACATCATGATGGAGATGTTCGAGAGCGGCGAGCTCCAGGAGCTGCTGGCTGCCGCCCAATAAAAAAGGGGCGGCTGTTAGCGGGACCAGAGAACCGCTTTAGCCGCCCCTTTGGTTTGGCGTGGAACCAAGTGGACGCGATAATAGTAGCAATGCGCGTGCCAATCTAAAGAAACGGCAGATTTTTGCGGTTTTTTCGTAAATGGGGAACGAGGCTTGCATCCAATGCGTAAAATTTCCCGACGCTTGTCCGGGACGGCTGCAATTGTTGGCACTTTGCACGCGGTGCGGTGTTGGACGATTTCGTGAGCCGAGACGACCCAGATCTGCGCCGCTTCGGTGGGCCCAAGCTTTTTTGCGACCTCACCCAGAGCTGGTCGGAAGTCGGCGGCGGTGTACGCACCTATTTGCTGCATAAAAGGCGACACATCCTCGAATGCAGTCCGCACAGCCATTTGATGATCATTCCGGGGGCGCGTGACGAAATTGTGGAGGAGGAGCGGTCGATCACCGTCAGGATCGCTTCACCGCACGTTCCAGGAAGCCCCAATTACCGGTTCATGTTGCGAAACGGCGCAGTCCGCAACGCGCTCGAACGCTTTCAGCCCGACCTCATCGAATGCCAGGATGCGTATAATCTCCCGTGGGCGGCGATCGGCCACCGCAAGCGCCATCCGGACACCGCGCTGGTCGCTGCATATATGACCGATTTCCCGACGGTCTATGTCGAACGGCCCTTCTCGAGAGTGATCGGAAAGCCGCTCGCCGGCCTGTGCCGCCACATCTGCTATTCCTATTGCGGAGCGCTCTATCGCCGCTTCGATTCCGTTTTCGCCCTCAGCGAAAATGGTGGGGCCGCCAAGCTTCGCGGAGAGGGTGTCGACAGCGTCGGCGTCGTTCCGCTGGGTGTCGAGGTCGGCGAGTTTGCGCCGGCCAAGCGAAGCACGGCGCTTCGGCGCGAACTCGGCCTGGCCGACGATCAACCGCTGCTCATCTATGTCGGCCGCCTCGACGGCGAAAAGAAGCCCGACGTCGTGGTCGACGCCTTCCGAAAATTGCCTGAGAGTCTTGGAGCGCAGCTGGCGCTGCTTGGCGAGGGGCCGCTGAAGGAGGAGATCGCCGCGATCGGCGACGAGCGCATCGCAATGCCCGGATACATTCGCAGCCGAACGGAACTCGCGCGCTGGCTGGCGAGCGCCGACGTTTATGTATCGGCAATGGCCGACGAGACATTCGGTGTGTCGATCGTGGAGGCCCAGGCGTCGGGCTTGCCCGTGGTTGGAGTGGCCGCGGGCGCCATGATTGACCGGGTGACCGATACAGTCGGCCGCCTTGGCCCAGTCGGCAATTCCGAAGCGATGGCGCGGAATATCCTCGAGATATGGGCGGGAGATCGCTCGTCCATGTCGGAAGAAGCGCGCGCCCATGCGCTGCAATTCAGCTGGGACCGAAGCATGGAAGCTCTTTTCGGCGAGGTTTATCCCACTGCCTTCGGCCGCCGCGCCGATCGCGTCGCGGCCGCTTCAGCTGTTCCGGTCCCCCTGGTTCGCGCCTAAGGCTCAGCGCGGGTTCACGTTCGCGGTGCGAAATTCTAGGATCGAACCATGGGGAGGGGTTCCTGAATGATCCTGCCTTTTGTTTTGTTGCTCGCAGCCCAGGCGGCCGGCAGTGCTTCGCCATCCGCTGGCGGCGCTGATGCGGCGATGATCGCCAACTGCAATGCACGGACGGTGGAAATCCCGGTGACCGTGATCGCCAAAGGCGCGCCGAAGGAGACGAAGGTCAGGATCTGCGGCAAAGTCGGACAGAGCCAGGCCGATTGGGAAAAGACGCTTCGGGACGCGCTCAACAAGGTCTCCGCGGACGCGCGAATGTCGCCGTCGATCAAGGAGCAGATCGTCGCCGGCTTGAAGCTCGAAATTGCTAAGCTCGCTTCGACCGCGGATTCGAGGCCGCAGCCGCAATCCCAGCCCGCACCATTGGCTGCTCCGGTCCTTGCGACGCCGCTCGCTCCCAGGCCGAAGACCGACACCGGCCGAGCCGAATATTCGTCACTCCCGCCGATGCCGGCGCCGTTGCCGGCGGTAAGCGTCGCGGCAGTTGCGGCGACCGCTCCGCCGCTTCCTGCGCCGAAGCTCACCTTCCGCTGCTTGTCGACGGACTCGGTCGCCGGGGAGGGCCCATGCGAAACGCTCGAGCGCGGAATGATCGTCAGCGTTCGCGCGGATGAGGACATCGCCGTGGGCACGAGCCTTCGGTTCCTTCGCCGCGGCGAGAATCGCGCAGAAGTCGACCTTGAGACGCTGCGCCGTGGCCAGTCGAAGCAATTCGGCCTTCCGGCGAAGGTCTGCCAGGGAGTCTCCGGAAGCCGGGTCGAGATCCAGGTGGTCCGTGCCGTTGGGTCGAACAGCCAGGTCGTGGATTCGCGCGGGCCTTACGAGCTGCGCTGCTAGGCAATCTCAAGCGCGCGTGGCAGAGGCAGCTGCGTGGACGCGCCTTACGCCAAGCTCGACCAGCTGGAACCCGGAATCGCACGCGTTCTCGCGCACAATCCTTCGGCGTTTACATATTACGGCACTCAGACCTATCTCGCCGGGACGAACGAAATCGCGGTGATCGATCCCGGGCCGGATCTCGCCGAACATCTCGACGCGCTGGAGCAGGCGATCGGCGGGCGCAAGGTCGTCGCCATCATGTGCACGCACACTCACCGCGACCACAGCCCGGCCGCGCGGCCGCTCGCGGAGCGGACCGGGGCGCCGGTTATCGGTTGCGCCCCGCTCGCTCTCGAGACGGTGGGGCCACGCGCGGACGCCGCATTCGACGGCGACTATGCGGCGGATCGAGTGCTGGGAGATGGCGAAGCGCTGGACGTCGACGGAGAGCCGATCGCCGCGGTGGCGACGCCGGGCCATACGTCGAACCATCTATGCTTCGCCTATCGCCGAGCCTTGTTTTCGGGAGACCATGTCATGGGCTGGTCGACGACGGTCGTCGTGCCGCCGGACGGCGACATGGCTGCGTATATGGCGAGCCTCGACCGGCTTCGACAGCGGGACGACCGGATCTATTATCCGGCGCACGGACCGGCGGTCGAGAATCCACGGCAATATGTGCGGCACCTGATGGGCCACCGGATGCAGCGGGAGAAGCAGATCCTCCGGCTCGTCGGCGAACATCCCCGGGACATTCCGGATATCGTCGCCAATGCCTATCCGGGCCTCGACGCACGACTGGTGACGGCGGCGGGAGGCTCGGTCTACGCGCATTTGCTGGACCTTGAGCGGCGCGGCCTCGTTGAACGGCAGGAAGAGAGATGGACAGCCGCCAAAGCAAGATGATCGCGATCTTCGCGATTGCCGTCGCGCTGGTGCTCGGTCTCGTGCTCGGAACGGCCACGGGAATCGCCGACCGAATCTTCGGCGGGCCGAACGCGGAAACGATCGCGAGCGCGAGCCTCCAGTCGATGCGCGCCCAGAACCGCCTAATCGCCTTCGTCGCGCGCTACGTGTCGGTCACCACGTCAACGACAAGCCGATTTGGTTTATCGGCGAAGCGCACTTTGATCCTACCTGGAGATGTCAGGTACGAACTCGACCTGTCGAAGCTGCAGCCCAAGGACGTCAGCTGGGACGCATCGAGCCACACTCTGCAGGTGCGCTTGCCTGAAGTGGAGATCGCCGGGCCCGACGTCGATCTGAGCGGCGCGCAGGAATATGGCGAAGGCGGCATCCTGACGGCGCTCATGAATGCCGACGAGTCGCTCGACCAGGCCAACCGCGCGAAGGCCGTCAGCGACTTGCGCAAGCAGGCGTCCGCGGGAGTTCCGATGCGCCTCGCGCATGAGGCGGCACGGCAAGCGGTGGAGCGAAGCTTCGCGATGCCGCTCGTCGCCGCCGGATTTAAGGATGCGAAAGTCGTCGCCCGCTTCCCGACCGAGGGAAACGACAATGCTTCCTATATGGATCTGTCGACCCCATATGAGGAGGTAATCAAGGAGGCAGAGCGCAACCGCGCCGCATCGGGGCAGAGATGAGTGTTCAAACGCAATCTTTGACAGGCCTCGACCTGCTGGCCGAGATCCAACGGCTGAAGCGCGAGCGCAACGCCGTGATCCTCGC
The DNA here is from genome assembly GCA_046765675.1 of Pseudomonadota bacterium. Classification (GTDB taxonomy): domain Bacteria; phylum Pseudomonadota; class Alphaproteobacteria; order Sphingomonadales; family Sphingomonadaceae; genus Sphingomicrobium. The sequence goes on along the minus strand of JBKPOR010000097.1, from coordinate 618 downwards.
CCATTATTACCAAAAGCCCGAGATCCAGGACCTCGCCGATTTCGTCGGTGACAGCCTCGATCTCTCGCGCAAGGCCGCCGCGACCGACGCCGAGGTGATCGCCTTCTGCGGCGTTCGTTTCATGGCCGAGACGGCGAAGATCCTGTCGCCGGACAAGACCGTGATCCTGCCCGACATGGACGCCGGCTGCAGCCTCGAAGATTCCTGCCCGCCCGACCAGTTCAAGGCGTTCCGCGAGGCCCATCCGGACCATATCGCGCTGACCTACATCAACTGTTCGGCGGCGGTGAAAGCACTCAGCGACATCATCGTCACGAGCTCCTCGGCCAAGGTCATCCTCGACCAGATTCCGGCGGATCAGAAGATCATCTTCGGCCCGGACCGGCACCTCGGCGGCTACCTCGCGCGCAAGACCGGGCGCGACATGCTGTTGTGGCCGGGCATCTGCATCGTCCACCAGGCATTCAGCGAGACCGAGCTGTTGAAGCTCAAGGCCGAGCATCCCGACGCGCCGGTCGCGGCGCATCCCGAATGCCCGCCGCACATCATCGACCATGCCGACCATGTCGGCTCGACCAAGTCGATCCTCGACTTCGCGATCAATAGCCCGTCGAACAC
>JBKPOR010000096.1:0-1942 GCA_046765675.1 Pseudomonadota bacterium | reverse complement strand
AGTTTGTTACTGTGATGCAATCGCAGGGTCAAAAACCAGACTGGTCTGACGACCGCGTCGCCGAACTGCGAACCAAAGCCACAAAACAGTAAAAATCCACAGATTACGCAGATATCTGTGTAATCTGTGGATGCTTTATCGCTCTGGGCGCAGGTGCGGGAAGAGAATCACGTCGCGGATCGATTGCCTGTTTGTGAGTAGCATCACCGTGCGGTCGATCCCGATGCCAATGCCTGCAGCCGGGGGCATCCCGTACGAGAGCGCGCGAATGTAATCTTCGTCCATCAGCATCGCCTCTTCATCGCCTCGTTCGCGCTGCCTCACTTGATCCTTGAAGCGTTCGTATTGCTCCACCGGATCGTTCAACTCAGAGAACCCATTCGCGATCTCCATCCCCGCGATATACAACTCGAAACGCTCAGCCACGTTCGGATTCGCCGGTGAAGCTTTGGATAGTGGCGAGATCGGCTTGGGAAAGTCGGTGATGAAAGTCGGCTGTATCAATCCGGGTTCGACGTGCCTCTCAAAGAGATCGAGAACGTTATCATTCGTGATCTGATCTTCTTCAACTAAGCCCGACAAACTTTCTTTCATTCCAACGCGGCGGAAAGGCTCACCGAAATCGATGCTCTGCTCGCCATACTGCACGTGCGTGTGGCCCAACACCGTGAACACGACCGCCCGCAGCATCTGTTCACAAAAATCCATCATCGCGTTCACGTCGGCATAGGCCCAATAGAACTCGAGCATCGTGAACTCGGGATTGTGACGCGTCGATATGCCTTCGTTGCGGAAGTTGCGATTGAGCTCGTAAACCTTTTCGAAACCACCGACCAAAAGCCGTTTCAAATACAACTCCGGAGCGATGCGCGCGTACAAGTCGATGTCCAGGGCATTGTGATGGGTCTTGAAAGGACGCGCCGCCGCGCCGGTTGCGAGCGCGGTTAGCATCGGCGTTTCGACCTCGATGTAGCCGTGGTCCTCCAGAATGCGTCGCATCTCTTTCACTGCGGCCGCGCGACGTTCGAACACTTCGCGCGGAGTTAGCGCGCCGTCCTGCTCGAGCTTCAAACTTCCGGCAATCAGATCGGCGTAGCGCTGTCGTTGCCGAATCTCAGGATCGTGAATGCCGTGCATCTTATCCGGCAGCGGCAACAGGGCTTTCGAAAGAAACTGGATCTTTTGCACGTGGACCGAAAGCTCTCCAGTCCTCGTAACGAACAAGTAGCCTTCAACTCCGATGAAGTCACCATGGTCCAACAGTTGGAACAAGGCCCAACCGTCTACTTCGCCACCGCCGGCGCTGTTGTCCACGCCTGCGACATCGGCTTTACGAATATAGATCTGAAGGCGAGAGACGCCATCTGAAAGATGAACAAATGCTGCTTTGCCCATCACTCGCGGAGGAGAAGCGAGACGGCCGGCGAGCCGGACGACAAACGTATTGAGCTCTTCAACGGGTTTAAAGTCATGAAACTTCTCTACGATCGCTGTGATTGTATCGTCTTTGTTTGGATCGACGATCCGGCTGCGTTCGAACCTGTTTGGATAGACGTTTCCGACGAGCTGGCGCAGCGCGTCGAGATGCTCGCGCCGTGCGATTGTTTGATCGTTCTCTTCGATAAAGGGTATGGGCATAAAGCGGCGATTATACGACAAGGTTTCTTGTTAATCCTGCAAATCCTGTAATCTTATCCAGTGATCGAGAAAATCCTGACCCCCGAGAAGATGCTCGGAGAGCGCCAACGTCTGCGCGCCGCCGGGAAGCGACTCGTTTTTACAAACGGAGTTTTCGACCTGTTGCACGTCGGACACGTGCGTTATCTCGCTCAGGCGCGGGCGCTCGGCGACGCTTTGATCGTCGCGATCAACAGCGATCGAACAGTGCGGGACTTGAAAGGCCCCGATCGCCCAATCTTCGATCAAACCGAGCGGGCCGAGA
>JBKPOR010000095.1:0-5981 GCA_046765675.1 Pseudomonadota bacterium | reverse complement strand
GCTTTACGGCTGTGCAGCGGCGATCGCATTGCAGCTCGGCTGGCGCCCGAACATTTGGGTATTGGCGATAGGCGCCGCCGGAATCGGCATTTCGCCCGTCCTTTTCCGTCATGAAGACTATGTCACGCTGATCGTCAGCAGCGCCTTCATCGGCACGGCGTCGGCAGCGCTTGTCGTCGGCATGGATTACGCGGCCCCCTCGTCCGTGAGGCGCTGCCTTTCATTCGGCCCGGTCGTTAGGATTGGAGTGCTGTCTTACGGCATCTACCTTTGGCACGGACCACTGATGCGCATCGTGCAGAATTTCGCGGAAACTGGGCGGGACTGGCGCGCGGTTGCCGCACTCATAACAATCGCGATTGCCGCATTGTCGCACCGCTTCCTCGAACTGCCGGTGCGAACCCGGGCGAAGCGATGGACGTCTCGTCACTCGGACGGGGGCGCGTCGCGCAGCATTGACGGAACCTCGCGCCCAAAGTTTCGCAAATCGAGTTTCGAACCCCGCTAACTCCACCGCCTGCCAGGGTCGAAGCGGACCAGCGCTCTTGCTTGTCGCGTCTTGGCCTAACGCGTCGCGACCTGGTCCGGCTTTGGTGCGGGCTTGGGCTTGGGCGGAGTGAGGCTCGCCCCACCGTCCTTCATCGCGAGCGCCTTCATTGCCTTCAAGTCACGCCCGTACAAATCCCTGTACTGGACGATCCGCCCGTCGAGCAGCGCGGCCGAGCTGAAATAGACGATATAAACGGGCAGCGGCTTCACGAAGTTCGCTTGCACGGTCTTCTTGCTGGCAAGCGCCGCCTGGACCTTCTCGGGCGTCCACTCGCCGGCGTCATCGCCCAAAAGCTCGGTCGCGAGATCGAGGATATGCTGCGTTCGAACGCAGCCGTGGCTGAGCGCGCGCGTGTCGGCGTTGAACCGGCTCCGTGCATTGGTGTCGTGAAGATAGATCGCCTTCGAATTGGGCATCACGAACTTGATCTGGCCGAGCGCATTGGTCGGTCCCGGCGGCTGGCGCCAGCGCAGGATCTTTCCGTCCGGTCCCTTGAACGGAACGAAGCCCTTCTTGCCCGCAGCCTCCTTCTCGATGCTCTTCGGCACTTCCCACCATGGATTGAGGATCACTCCGACGGCGGTCGCCGAAAGCTGCGGCGTCGGGGTCGAAAGCTTGCCGGCGATGGCCCGCTGCTTCCATCGGTTCACCCCGTTTTCGACCAGGGTCGCGTGGAAGCCGGGTACGTTGACGATGATGTATTTCTGTCCGAGGTCGCGAGGCAGCCAGCGCCAGCGATCCAGGTTGAGCTTGATTCGGTCGATCTTGGCCGTGTCGGTTTTCGGCGTCGTCGCGAGCGCCAGCTTCAGCGCTGCATATTGCGGATGCGTCGGCGAAAGGCCGTTCAGCGCGCCGGCGATATTATGCTGGGCGAGAGCTGCGCGAAGCAGCGCGTCTTGCTTGGCGGAATCGAGGTCGGGATCGGCGACGAACCAATCCGTCCTCGCGGAGCGCTTGACGTGGCCGAGGGCGAGATCGGACGAAACTCGGTTGAACCGCTCGGTAGCCACGCCCGACAGCCGGACCGGATCGCCCGAGGCCAGGACCGCCATCAGTCCGTCGGGATCGTAGTCGGCCGGATTGAGGCCCTCGCCGCCGATCTGCTGGATGAAGGACAGAAGCTCGATCGCGCTCCGCTGATCCCACAAGGGCGGCGGAAGCGGTGGCGGCGGCGGCGGTTGCTGCTGCTCCCCCTGCGGCTGCGGAACGTAGTCCGGGTTCGCGCTATTCTGGCCGGTTCCGGGAAGCGACACAGCAGGCTTGCCGGTCACCGGCCGGGCCGGTGCGGGTCCGGCTTGCGCGGGCCTCGCCTGGGCATGAATCGCAGCCGGCAACAGAGCCGCCGCGGAAAACAGGAGGAAGCTATTCAGACACGCGCCCATTGGGACCAAAGCCTTCAATTTTAAGGATATCCCCATCAACCATTCCATCAATACACGCGATGAACGCCGCTCGCCAGTGACGCCTTGGACACAATCGACATGGAACTGACATCGCAAGCAAAACCAATCCTTAAGCGGCTGCACGTTAAAGCTGCGGCAGATTGCTCGGAGTCGTCTGTTGGCCTCAGGTTTCTTTCTCGACGGCGGGATGATCCCCCGCTCATCTCGGCGTTCGATCGACGAGCGCGGCGAGGCGCGCGCGCCCTATGCATCGAGCACGGCAGTGCTCGAATTCCGCGGCCGCAATCACGTCGTCCGGCTGGTCAACGTGTCCGGCTCGGGCGCTATGGTAATCTTTCCTTACGTGCCGCATATCGGCGAGAAGCTGAGACTCCAGCTGCTTGACCGGGGGCAGGTGTCGGCACAGGTCAGGTGGGTGAAGGATGGCCGGGTCGGCTTGTCCTTTGGCCCGACAGAGTAGCTCGGCCGATGGAGATGAGCTTTTCGATGATCAAGGCGCGTATCGCCGAAGACCATAGCGAGCGGCGGCAGGTGTCCCGCCATCGCGTCGCCCTCGATGCGACTGTCCGCGAGCTCGGGACGACGGGCATCGAAGCGACCGTGCTCAACATATCGGAGCAAGGCTTCATGGCCAAAGCGGACGCCCATTTCGAGGTCGGTTCGCGGGTCTGGCTGATGCTTCCCGGCCGAAACCGCGCCAATGCCGTGGTCAAATGGACCGCGGGCGACAAGCTCGGCGCTGAGTTCGCCCATCCCATTTCGCTCGATGGCCTGATGGCGGCAGCCCCGCGCGGCTGATCGTTTGCCGGGCTCGATTCGGCCCGAACGCCCATTCCTTACTGACTTGATCCAGGGTCGTGCCGTGCAACCGTGCGGCTGTTCGCTCGTTGGTCGGGCCGCGAAAGGAAGGAAGTCCCATGCCCATCCCCGGAGAAGTTCGGAAGCTTTATGAGCGGGGCTATCACGCGGTTTATCACGACCACGAGGTCAATCATTGCCCCGGCTGCGGGCGCACCCACTGGATCATCGGGCGAGTGTCGGCGGAATGCGCTTTCTGCGCGACGGCCTTGCCGCTGGCAGAAGCCAGCAGGCCTTCCGGCCCGGTCATCATCCAGCACAAGAACCGCGATCGGGAGACGCACGCCTGGGCGGCGTGAGCCTCAGCCTTTCTTCCTGACCGGCACCTGGACGTTGCACAGATCGACCCCGCCCGCCGGCTGAGTGTAGAAGTCGTCGTGCCGGTTGGCGCGAACGCGAATGTAGCGAGCGAAGTCCACGCTCGAAGTGTCCAGATATTCGTAGGCAGGCCTCTCGGCTGCCGGCATTTCGCTGGCGAGCTTGATGCTTGCGATCGGCACATATTGCGCCTTGTCCTTGTAGAAGCCGAGCGCCTCGGTTCCGCGTCGCAGGGAACTGAGCTTGTCGATGCCGTCAATCACCCGGCCGACGACAGCGAGGTTGCGGTCCATGTGGCGGGTCGGCTGGCCGATAATCGCGTAAAGCTCGCCACCCGTCCCCGTATCGGGCGAGAGGTTTCGGCCTACTCCCACCGTCCCATAGCAATGCGCGAGATTGGCCCAGCCCCTTTTGGTTGAATAAGCGATTGGCCATCCGGCCGCGAAGCCTGTGCCCGGCGCATAGGGGTCGGCATAGCCGAGCGGCTTGATCGATAGCCCCTTCAACGGCCGCGTATATTCCGCCGGCGGCTTCGCGGTCACTCCGCCAGGCCACGGCTTGTCGCTTTCGTTCAACCCCCACTGCGCGACATAATTGTCCTGGACTCGGTAGATGGTCGCGCCGTCCCAATAGCTGCTTCGAGCGAGCGCCTTGATGTTGGCGACGTGCACCGGCGCGAACATCGGAGCGAGCTGGACGACCACTCGCTCGCCGCTCTTCAGATCCATGACCAGGAGGTCGTCGGCGGGTATCGTCTTCCACGCGCTCCCCGGAGCCGCGTTGACGACGTCGGTGGGCGTAAGGAACTTCTTCGGCGGTGCGGCGCCAATCAGCGCCAGCGCGGCAGTGAACAACAACAACGAACGCATCGGCCTCCCTCCTCGAACAGCCGTGGTCTAGCCGAGCAATCGCCGCCCGGCTATCGCCCCGCCATGTACATCGCCACCCTGATGCTGCTCGGCTCGGGCGAGCTTGGCCGCGAGTTTGCGATCGCCGCCAAAAGGCTCGGCTGCCGGATCGTCGCGTGCGACCGCTACGTCAATGCGCCGGCGATGCAGGTCGCCGACGCCTTCGAGGTGTTCCCGATGCTCGACGGATCGGCCCTCCGAGCTGCGGTCGAGAAGCACAAGCCCGACGTGATCGTCCCGGAAATCGAGGCGATCGACACCGCAACGCTCGCCGAGCTCGAGAAGGAAGGCTGGCGCGTCGCTCCCTCCGCGAAGGCGGTTCGGCTGACCATGAACCGCGACGGCATCCGCGAGTTCGCCGACCGCGAACTCGGCCTCGTTACATCCAAATACCGCTTTGCCGAGAGTCGCGAGGAGGCGATCGGAGCGGCGCTCGAGGTCGGCCTCCCGTGCGTCGTCAAACCGGTTATGTCGAGCTCGGGCAAGGGCCAAAGCACCGCCGGGACCGAAGAAGAAGTCGGCTCCGCGTGGGACTATGCCGTCGCCAAGATGCGCGGCGATCGGCCTCGGGTGATTGTCGAGGAGTTCGTCGACTTCGACAGCGAGATTACTCTCCTCACCGTAGCAACCGCGAACGGGATCCTCTTCTGCGCTCCGGTCGGCCATCGGCAGGAGGCCGGCGATTATCGCGAGAGCTGGCAACCCGCGGCTCTTTCCGAAGGGGCGCTCTTCTCGGCACGCAATCAGGCCCGCAAGGTCGTCAACGCGCTTGGCGGCCATGGCATCTTCGGCGTCGAGTTCTTCATCCGCGGCGACCAGGCGATCTTCTCCGAGCTCTCGCCCCGCCCTCACGACACCGGAATGGTGACCCTCATCTCCCAATTCCCTAACGAATTCGAACTTCACCTCCGTGCGATCCTCGGTCTTCCGATCCCGGCGATCGAGCTCGCCGGACCAGCCGCATCCGCGGCGATCCTCGCGAGCGAGGAATGCGAAACCTTCGCCTACGACGGGATCGCCGATGCGCTGGCCGTCGGCGCGCCGAAGCATCCCGTCGACCTTCGGATCTTCGCCAAGCCCAACACGCTCAAGAACCGGCGCATGGGCGTTGCGCTCGCTCGCGGCGAGACCGTCGACGACGCGCGTGGGCGGGCCGTCAGCGCGGCTTCGCGCGTTAAGATTCGCTATTCGTGACCAGGAGGATGCAATGAGACTGCCGATCGCCGCTTTGTGCGTCCTCGCGCTTGCCGCCTGCGGCGAGGATGTGCCCCCGACCAACCAGCAGACCATCAAGGTGCGAAGCCAGGAACAGAACCAGCTTCACCAGCTCGACGCGATGAACCTCGCGATCGGGCTCAAGCGCGCGATCTACGACGCCGGCTACACCTGTCCGCGAATCACCGACGCCGGCTTCGTCGCCGAGTGGAAGAATCTCGACATGTGGATGGCGCGCTGCACCTACGGCAAGGAGGCTCGCGACTGGGCGATCTTTGCCGGTCCTGACGGAAGCGCTCAGGTGCGCGACTGCAAGGACGTCGACTCGACGCAGCTTCCGAAATGCGAAATCAGGAAGCGCCCGAAAGGCAGCTTCGGCTAAGCGTTCAGCCGCCGCACTGGCGAGTTTCCTTATACTCGCCGGCCGCCGACATTTCCTTGATCGTCACGCAATTGCCCTGGCGGATTTCCTCGCGCCAGCTGCCGTCCTTGTTGACGATCCGGTTGCCCTTGGGGACGCGCTTGCCGTCCTTGATTTCGTAATTGAAATTGTTGGGCGTGGACTGGGTCTGGGGCTGATCCGCGTAAGCGCTGCTCGCCGCGGCAGCAAGCGCCACCCCGCCCAGCATTAGCAATGTCTTTGCAACGCGCATGATTACACGACTCCTCACGCTGATAAGTAGTCCAGCCGACGTTAACTGAGGCTGACGACGCTTCATCCCTCTAAAT
>JBKPOR010000094.1:0-3683 GCA_046765675.1 Pseudomonadota bacterium | reverse complement strand
TGGTCGACGGAATCGAAGATCCGGCCGCTTCCGAACAGGACCTGGCTGACGAGGATGAAATCGTGATTGCCCGCTGAAACAGCTTCGAGGATCCGCTCGGAAAGATGGTCGAACGGCTCGACCGAAAGCTTTTCCAGCGAGATCCAGCCTTCCTCCGCCCACCTTGCAAACTGGCGCCGAGCGCTATGAAACTCGCCGTCCGTAGTGAGCACCCTCAGCGGGCCTTCTCCCCGCCGCGGCGCTGCAGTCACCAGCCGGACGAGGAAGTCGTGGGTGTTGGATGCGAACACGATAGCGGCCGGCGCGCCCGTTCCAAGCTCTCGGGCGACATGGCCCTGAGCCTCGGCCCAGACCTCGTCCATGACCTTGACCCACTTGCGATCGGCCAGGCGCGCGGCGTCGTTCCACGCCTGCGTCTGCCCATCGAAACTGGCGTCGGGCCAAAGGTGATGACTGTGCGCCGCGAAGTGCAGCCGGTCCGGATCCGCTGTCAGGCTTCGGCTGAACAGATGTTTGAAGCTCAAAGATCCGTCCTGAGCGACCACAGCTCCGGAAACACTCGCTTGTCGAGCGTCCCTCGAAGATAGGGTGCTCCCGCCGAGCCTCCAGTGCCCGGCTTGTTGCCGATGATCCGTTCAACGGTGAGCACGTGCTTGTGGCGCCAGGCCGCAAGCGCATCGTCGATGTCGACCAGCTTCTCGGCCAATTCGTAAAGTTCGAACCAGCGCTCGGCGTTCCGATAGACCTCGAGCCAGGCACGGGCGATCGCCTCGACCGACCGGTCGCCGAGGTCGAAACCTGCCCTTTCGAGCGCTCCGAGCGATGAGTCCCGAAGGCTGGGCTCCGACAATGCAGCCTCAAGGCCGGCACGTTGCGGACTGCCTTCTTCGTATTGATTGAGGAAATTCGGTTCCTTGAGCCCGAGGCGAAACTCGATTTCGCGGAACTGCAGCGATTGAAATCCGGACGCGGTGCCAAGCACGTGACGGAACTTCAGATAATCCACCGGAGTGAGCGTCGAAAGCACGTCCCATGACAGGGTCATAACCGCCTGGATGCGGCTGATCCGGGCCATTGCCTTATAAGCTTCGGCGAAGCGATCGGCCCCGACCAGCGCGATCGCGAAGCGCAGCTCGTGCAACAGCTCCTTCATCCACAGTTCCTTGGTCTGGTGGATGACGATGAACAGCATCTCGTCGTGCAGCTCGGAAAGCGGCTGTTGGGCGTTCAGGAGCTGGTCGAGCTTCAGATAGTCGGCATAGGTGATGCCGGCGGGGGTTGCGGTCATGAGCCGCGACTTAAGCGAAACTGCCCGTTCTAGGAAGGCGGCTGCCGATTACTGCTTGGGAGACGGCGCGCCAGTCGCCCCGACCGTTCCGATATTGCCGAACAGCTCGTCAAAGAAGCTGCGCTTACGCCCAAGGGTCGGCGTCTTGCGGTTCGCCGGATCGACCGCCGCGATCAGCTCCCTGCCGGACTTGTCGACCCCAATCACGTTGCCCGCCTGATCGAAGCGAACGCGGTACACTGTCTGTTGCTTCACACGCGGGTTTCGGAAAGCGAACTGGTTGGTGTCGCGCGAAACGTAATACCATTCATTCGGCGTGAACTGGCCGGTGAATGACGGTCGTCCAAGGGTCTTTTCGACCGAAGCCTTATTATCCACTCCAGGCTGGATGGCGGTTGCAAGTTGCGGGTCGACGACCGCGCCTTTGTGCGCCTTGACGCCCATGCTGGCGCAGCCGACAAGCAGAATTGCGCCGAGCGCAGCCACGGAAAGCTTCATCAGCGCCACCTTCATCCCGATCCCAACCTCTCTCGTGATCCCTCGACCTTGCCTCGCGGGCTTTCCGCCTCATATGCGGCTCGCCTGCCGGGGCGCAAGGCTCCCGCGCCCTTTAAGAGGACCTATGCTGCGTTTGCTGTTCCCACGATTAACGGCTGATCCGGCACGGGGCGCGAACCTTTTCGCTTGGGTGATTGCGCAAGCACGTCAGCCGCATTGGTATGTCCAAGGAGAGGTCGCCGATACGATCGACGGCCGCTTCGCGATGCTCGCCACTGTCGCCGCGCTGGCGATGGTCCGCCTCGAGCTCGCCGGAGATCGCGGAACGGCGATGTCGGTGGCGCTCACCGAGCGTTTCGTCGAGGCAATGGAGGCAGAGCATCGGGAAATGGGCCTGGGCGACCCGAAGCTCGGCCGAACGGTACGCAAGCTCGTTGGATCGCTCGCCGGGCGCGTCGATTTGTGGCGATCGATCGTCGATCGGGGCGATTGGGAAATGGCCGCGAACCAGAGTCTTTGCCGCGCTGAGCCGCGTCCCGAGGCGGTCACCTTCGTGGCGGCAAACTTGCGCGAACTTTGGCTTCGGCTCAAATCGGCGCCGCTCGAGGATATTGCGGCAGGGAGAATCGAATGACGGATCGCTTCGCGCATCGATTGAAGCTGGACCAGCTGCGCGACGGCGAACGGGTCGAGCTCCTCGCCGATGAGGCCGAACGCAAGTCGATTGCCGAGCGGCTGGGTCTCAGCGATTTGGATTGCCTCCAGGCTTATGCGACGCTCACCCGCAATGGCGCCCTGATCGAAGCGGATGGACGCATCGTTGCATCGCTGAAGCAGAGCTGCGTGGTCACCGGCGTTCCGGTTCCATCCCATGTCGACGAACCGTTCAGCATGGTTTTCATGCCGGAGCCTGAGATCAAACGTTCGGACGAAGCTGTCGAACTGGGGCCGGCCGATTGCGATGTCGTTTTCCACGACGGGACCGTGATCGATCTCGGCGCGGCGATTGCCGACACGCTTGCGCTCAGCCTCGATCCTTATCCGCGGAGCGCCGCCGCCGACGCGGCGCTCAAGGAAGCCGGAATCCTGAGCGAAGGCGAAGGCGGGCCTTTCGCGGCGCTCGCGCAGCTCAGGAAGGGCAGCGATATCCCCTAGAAGGGAACGTCGTCGTCGAGGTCGGTGTCGAACGTTGCCGGCTGCGGCCGCGATTGCGGCTTGGCTGGAGCGCCTCCGCCGAATTCATCGAATTCCTCGTTGAAGGCGCCGCGCCCGCCGCCCGAGCTTTCGCGGCTGTCGAGCAGGACCAACTCGCCGCGGAACTTCTGCAGCACGACCTCCGTGGTGTAGCGGTCGTTGCCCGACTGGTCGGTCCATTTGCGGGTCTGGATTTGGCCTTCGAGATAGACTTTCGAACCCTTGCGCAAATAGCTTTTGGCGACTCGGCCGAGGTTCTCGTTGAAGATCACGACATTGTGCCACTCGGTCCGTTCCTGGCGGTTGCCGTCGCGGTCCTTCCATTGCTCGGACGTGGCGACTCGCATGTTCACGACCTCGCCACCGTTGTTGAGCGACCGCGCCTCTGGATCCGCGCCCAGATTGCCGACCAGAATGACCTTGTTCACGCCCGCCATGCGAGTCTCCTCTTCGAGGGACAGCTATAGGCCGAGCGCCACCGCAGTCCAGTACGTTACGCCGGCTGCGATGTAGGCCAGAAGGAACAGATATCCGATCATGAACAGCGGCCACTTCCAGCCATTCGTCTCGCGGCGGGTAACAGCGATCGTTGAAATGCACTGCGGCGCGAAGACGAACCAGGCGAGGAAGGCCAGCGCTGTGGCCAGCGACCAGCGGCCGTGGAGACGGTCTTCGAGAGTCTTCGCGCCGGCCGCGTCATCTG
>JBKPOR010000093.1:0-6044 GCA_046765675.1 Pseudomonadota bacterium | reverse complement strand
GGATGAATGTCGGCGCGGTCTACGGCTATACGACAATGCTGTGGAAGCTCGCGGGCGACTTGAGCCGCGCCGACGGGCCGACGCACATGGCGGTGATCCTCGATGCGTCGGAGCACACCCACCGCAACGAGATGTATGACCAGTATAAGGCTCACCGGCCACCGCCGCCCGAGGACCTGGTCCCGCAGTTCCCGCTCATCCGCGTTGCGACGCGCGCCTTTTCGATTCCCTGCATCGAGGAAGAGGGGCTGGAGGCGGACGATATCATCGCTTGCTACGTCGCCGCCGCGAAGGAGGCCGGCTGGAAGGTGACGATCGTCAGCTCCGACAAGGATTTGATGCAGCTGATCGACGAGGATGCCGGGATCGACATGCTCGACACGATGAACGACCGGCGGATCGGGCGCGAGCAGGTGCTCGAAAAGTTCGGAGTGCCGCCGGAAAAGGTCGGGGACGTCCTCGCCTTGATGGGCGACAGCGTGGACAATGTCCCCGGAGTGCCGGGCATCGGCCCCAAGACGGCCTCGCAGCTGATCCAGGCATTCGGCGACCTCGAAACGGTGCTCGCGTCGACCGACCAGATCAGCAAGCCCAAGCTCAAGCAGAATCTGATCGACCATGCCGCGGACGCCCGGCTTTCGCGAGAACTGGTGCGCCTGGTGTGCGATGCACCCCTGCCCGAGCCGCTCGAGGATCTGGCCTTAAAGAACATCCCCAAGGAACCGCTGGCGGAGTTCCTCGCCGACCAGGGGTTCAAGTCGCTGCTCAACCGGTTGCGCGGCGGCGGCGCCCAGCAGACCGGGGCGACCGTCCGCAATGACGTCATGGCGGCAATGGAACCGCAAAAGCCTGCAGCGGCCGAGCCTGAGAAAATCGACGTCGACCGGTCGAAATATGAGACCGTGACAGACGAAGCGACACTCGACCGCTGGATCGCGGAGGCGACGGCCCAGGGCTATGTGGCGGTCGACACGGAAACCGACTGCATCGACTGCATCATCGCCAAGCTCGCGGGGGTGAGCCTCGCGACGGCTCCGAACCGGGCCTGCTACATCCCTGTCGGGCACAGCGGCGCCGATCTTTATTCGGACGCTCCCAACCAGCTGCCGATGGACCTCGTGCTATCCAGGCTGAAGCCGCTGCTTGAAGATCCGTCCGTCCTCAAGATCGGGCACAACCTCAAATACGACTGGGTAATGCTCCAGAAAGGCGGGATCGACACCGCGCCGATCGACGACACGATGGTGATGAGCTTCGATCTCGATGCCGGGCGAAGCTTCGGCCACGGCCTCGACGAGCTCGCAAAGATCCACTTCGATCACGAATGCATGCCGTACAAGCAATTGTGCGGCAGCGGCGCGAAGCAGATCACCTTCGACAAGGTGCAGCTCGGCCCGGCGACCGAATATGCGGGGGAGGACGCCGACATTTCGCTCCGCCTGTGGCTGCGCCTGAGGCCGCGCCTTGCCGAGGACAATGTCACTCGGGTGTACGAGCGGATCGACAAGCCCCTCGTGCCGGTACTCGCCCGGATGGAGCGGCGCGGGATCAGGGTCGATCGCACCTATCTAGCGAAACTGTCCGCCGACTTCGGCCGCGACATTCAGGCGCTCGAAGAGAAGATCTACGAAGCGGCCTGCGGGCCATTCACCATCGGAAGCCCGCAGCAATTGGGCCAGGTGCTGTACGAACGGCTCGGCCTAAAGGGCGGCCGCAAGGGGAAGAGCGGGCAATATTCGACCGACGTCAACGAACTCGAGCGGCTCGCCGGCGAGGGCGTGGACTGCGCCCGGCTGGTGCTCGACTGGCGCCAGCTGACCAAACTCAAGTCGACTTATACCGACGCACTCCAAGCGCAGATCAATCCGGAGACCGGCCGCGTCCACACTAGTTTCTCGCTGACCGGCGCCCAGACCGGGCGGCTGTCGTCAAACGACCCCAACCTCCAGAACATCCCGATCCGGACCGAGATCGGACGAAAGATCCGCGACGCATTCATCGCCGATCCGGGGCATGTCCTGCTGTCCGCCGACTACAGCCAGATCGAGCTGAGGCTCGCCGCGCACATGGCCGACGTCACGCAACTGAAGGAGGCGTTCCGCAAGGGCGTCGATATCCACAGCCTGACCGCCGAGGAACTGTTCGGCAGAGTCGATCGCGATACGCGCAACCAGGCGAAGACGATCAACTTCGCTATCCTCTACGGAAGCTCGGCCTGGGGAATCGCCGGCCGGCTTGGCTTGCCGAGGGACGAGGGCAAAGCGATCATCGACCGCTATTTCGAACGCTTCCCGGGCATTCGCGCATTCATTCACAGCACACTGGCCTTCGCTCGCGAACGCGGTTTCACCCAGACCTTGTTCGGGCGGCGGACGCACTTCGAGCCCAATATCCGCTCACCCAATCCTTCCATCCGCGCCGGCGCCGAGCGCGCCGCGATCAATGCCCCGATCCAGGGCACCAGCGCCGACCTCATCAAGCGGGCGATGGCGCGGATGGATGACGCGCTTGCCGATGCGGGCCTCGCCGACGTGAAAATGCTTCTACAGGTCCACGACGAATTGGTGTTCGAAGTCCCGGAAGGGCGAGAGGAAGAAGCCGCTTCCGTCATCAAGCGGGTGATGGCGAATGCGGCCGAGCCAGCGATCAAGCTCGACGTGCCGCTGGACGTCGAAGTTGGTTGGGGGCCGAACTGGGGCGAGGCGCATTGACCGAGGCCAAGGAAGCTCAAGTCCTGGCCGAAACCGCCGAGACGGGCGGGCCCGATGCCGACATGGCGACCCTGGCGCGGGGCGGCCGGCTCAACGTCTTCGGCTTCGCCTTGCGCCTCGCGGCGCGGTTGCCGTTCCTGTTCATCGCCGGCCGGATCTACGGCGCGGCCTCGCTCGGCCGCTTCGCTTATGCGGTGCTGGTCGTGGAATTCGCCGCGCAGATTGCGGCGTTAGGCTTAAGGCGGGGATTAGCCCAACTCCTCGCCAATGCTCAGAAGCCGCAAGCCTGCGTCGTCGCCGACGCGCTGCTGGTTGCGGCGATCGGTTCGGCGATCGGAATGGCCATCCTGTTCCTGTTCCCAGTCGCGATGTACCCGACGACGAGGATCAGCGGGATGGACCGGTGGCTGGCGATCACGGTACTCGCGATTAGCTGGACCGATATCGCTTTGGCCGCGCTCGCCTATCACCACGACGTCGGTGCGACGGTCCGCGCACGCTCGATCGTCGAGCCGTGGGTCATCAGCATCGTCGCGTTCGCCTGGTCCTACATCTCGCTCAATGACGGCCTAATCGTCTCCTACGTCTTTTCGATGGTCGCGGCGCTCGTCGCCGCGCTGATCCCGCTGGTGCGCTGTTACGGAATTCCGCACGACTGGAAGCCCGATCTCGCGACGGCATGGTGGACCGCCGGCCGCAACGTCCCGCTTGCCGCCGCCGATGCCGTCGAATGGGCTTCCCGCCGGGTCGACCTCGCGGTGCTCGGCGCCTTCATGCCCGCCGCTTATGTCGGCATTTATTATGTCGCGCAGCAGGTCGCGACCTTGCCGGCCAAGCTCAAGACGAGTTTCGAGCCGGTCCTCGGCCCCGCGATAGCGCGCAAGATCGCCGCCGGCGACACGCAGTCGATCGCTCCGCAAGTTCGCCAAGTGACCTACTGGATCATCGCCGCGCAACTGGGAATCGCCCTCGCGCTCGGAATCCCCGGGCGGGCGGTCATGGGGCTGGTAGGATCGGGTTTCACCGGCGGTACAGCGATGCTCGGCTTCCTGCTCGCGGCCGAGGTGATCGCAGCGGCGGCCGTCGTCAGCGAAGCCGCGCTGATCTATGTCGCACGCAAGCGCAATATGGGGATCAGCTTCGTAATGCTCGCGCTCGAGGCGGGGCTCGCCGCCGCGCTCATCCTGATCATGAAGGATGAGGGCCTGCCGCAGGCCTTTCAGGCGACCGGGCCCGCGATGGCTTTGTGCGTCGCGCTGGCATTCGCCTCGTTGACCAAATCGTGGCTCCTCAAGAAAGTCCTTAAGGCTCCGATCAGCGGGTGGCGCTGGGACCTGGCCTGGGCGACCGCCTCCGGAGTGGTTGTTGGGGCGGGGGTGCGCTTGCTCCTCCCCGAGACGTGGCAGCTGGTCGTTGGTGTGCCAGCGATTCTCGCGGCTTTCTTCTCGATCCTGTGGACGAAGGGCTTCGGACCCGAGGATCGCGAATTGTTCAGGATGAACAAGCAAGAGGTCAAGGAGCTCCGCGAGGCGGAGGAAGCCGCCGAAGCGCGCGACCAGATCGAAGATTCTGTCGTCTAATGCCGAAAGTGGCGCATGCCAGTGAAGAGCATCGCAAGGCCCGCTTCGTCGGCGGCTGCGATCACCTCCTCGTCGCGGATTGATCCGCCCGGCTGGATCACCGCAGTCGCTCCGGCTTCGGCGGCGGCCAGCAACCCATCGGGAAACGGAAAGAATGCGTCCGACGCGACCGCTGATCCAATTGTGCGCGGCTCGGCCCAGCCATTCGTTTCGGCTGCCTCGCGCGCGCGGATCGCGGCGATTCGCGAGCTGTCGCGGCGGTTCATTTGTCCGGCGCCGATCCCCGCGGTCACGCTGTCTTTCGCATAGACGATCGCGTTCGATTTGACATGCTTGGCGACGGTCCAGGCGAACAGGCAGTCCCGCATCTCCTCCTCGGTCGGTTGGCGCTTAGTCACGCATTTCAGCTGCGCGCGCGTGATTGTGCCATTGTCGCGGTCCTGCGCGAGCAGGCCCCCGGCGATGACCGCGAGCGTCTGGCCGCCACGAGCGGGATCCGGGAGATCGCCGGTCAGGAGCAATCGGAGGTTCTTCTTCCGGGCGAAAATCTCTTTGGCATCGCCGTCGGCGTCCGGGGCCACGACGACTTCCGTGAAAATCTGCGTGATCGCCTCGGCGGTCGCCGAGTCGAGCGGCCGATTGCTCGCGACAATTCCCCCGAACGCCGAAACGCTGTCGCAGGCGAGCGCTTCGTTCCATGCCTCCAGCAGCGTTTCGCGCGACGCGACTCCGCACGGATTGGCATGCTTGACGATGACGATGCTCGGTGGACCGTCCCGGAATTCCGCGGCGAGCTCCAGCGCCGCACTTGCGTCGTTCAAATTGTTGTAGCTGAGCTCCTTGCCCTGGACCTGTTCGGCCTGGGCGATCCCGCGCGCAGCCGGGCCGACCGGGAGGTAGAGCGCGGCTTGTTGGTGCGGGTTCTCGCCGTAGCGAAGCTCGGACTTGAGCTTCGATGCGAACACCCAGGTTTCGGGCCAGCGCTCGCTTTGGTCGGCGAATGCAAACCATTGCGAGATAGTCGAATCATAGGCCGCGGTCAGCGCGTAGGCTTTGGCTGCAAGCTTCTTTCGAAATTCGAGCGTCGTGCCGCCGTTGGCATCGAGCTGGTCGAGAAGCGCGGCATAATCCGCCGGGTCCGTCAGAATCGCGACATGCGCATGGTTCTTGGCCGCCGAGCGAACCATCGACGGGCCGCCGATATCGATATTCTCGATGATCGTATCCCGGTCGGCCCCGCTCATGACCGTGCTGAGGAATGGGTAGAGGTTCACGACGACGAGATCGATCGGAGCGATGCCGTGCTCGTCCATCGCCGCCACATGTTCCGGATTGTCGCGGACCCCGAGCAGGCCGCCGTGGACCTTCGGGTGGAGCGTCTTCACGCGTCCGTCCATCATTTCCGGGAAGCCCGTCAGGTCGCTGACGTCGCGCGCCGGAACCCCATTTTCGCGCAGCTTCGCCGCCGTTCCGCCGGTCGAGACGATTTCAACCTTGTGCCGCCCGAGACCCGCGGCAAGCTCTTCGAGCCCGGTCTTGTCCGAAAGCGAAATCAACGCCCGCTTTATGGGCACCAAATCAGTCATCAATCACCTTTGAGAGAAGCAGGACCGTCATTGCGAGGAGCGACGCGACGAAGCAATGACGGATCAGCTCGAGCGGCGGAACTGCCAGCCGATTTCGCCGCCCAACGCGGAAACTTCCCCGACGATCACCAGCTGGGTCGTTCGCTGCGCCCGACCGCGGCCGTCGA
>JBKPOR010000092.1:0-9717 GCA_046765675.1 Pseudomonadota bacterium | reverse complement strand
GATCCAGGCCGCGGTCGGCATCGCGATAGACCGTCACCGCGACGCGCTTCGGGGCGGGCGAAACGACCATCGCCTGCGCCTGCACCTGCGCCGAAAGCGCCAGCACCAGCAGCGGAATCGCGCGCATGGTCCTAGTAGCGGCTGTCGAATGTCGCTGTAACAGACGCTTCGCCATTGGCCGGGACGGGCACCCGCCAACGCGTTTCATCCGCGCTGAGACGTTCGGACTTCATGCTTTCCGAGTCGATCCGGGTGTCGCCCCAAAGGCCCGCCTGGACGAGGTCGACCGTGACCGGTTTGGGTCCGGCATTGGTCAGCGTGTAGCGCATTCGGGTCTTCCAGCGGCTCGAATTGATCCGGGTCCTCTCCTCGACAACGGGCCGGACTTTCACGTCGAAGGCTTGCCCCGTGGTCAGGCCGATGTCGGATCCCATCGGCGTGTGGCCGATGTGATGCTCGCCGACGAACTGCGGGTTGCCGCGCGCGTCGCGCTGGTAGACGCGGACGGTTCCGGCAGGCAGAGCATCGCCAAGCCCCTGGCTGCGCGAGCTCGAGAAGCGCAGGACGGTATTGGCGCTCAAAGGCTCGTTGCTGGTCGAGAGCCAGCCATTCCGGAACTCATAGGCGCGCGCCGCGGACGTGTTCTTGACGTCGAGAAAGCTGACCTGCTTGGTCTGCTTGTCGGCGATCGTTGTCCGCTCCGGCAACGGGTAGAGATAGAAATCTCCCAGCCGCTCGCGCCCGGCCGTCTCTGTGCCGGCACGCACCAGACCGCCCGGCGGCGGCGGCGGCGGCGGAGGGCGATAGCCGCCGTAATTATCGTACCGGTTAGGAGCCTGGCCGACGGAACCCGCGACCAGAAGTGTCGACGCGTTCACATAAGGCGTGCCGCTGTTGTTGGTGAGAGTCACCCAGCCCTGCACGTCCATTCGGCCGTTCGCCTCGTCGAACAAAGCGACATAGTCGGCTGCCCAACCAAGCCCCGGCGTGAGGTAGGTCAGAGTCACCGGCCTGCGGCCGGCCCCGTCGGTGTCCACGGTCACGGACAAGGTCGGCCGGGCGCGCAGGCTCGGCGGAACTCCATCGAAGATGACTCGAGCCGGCAGGTCGTCGTCGCGAAGGACTTCGATGCGGTCGCCGATCTGCATCACCACGCCACCATTCGCGGCGAGGATTCGGGCTCGCTCGCGAGTTTCCGCGCCCGAGGCGGGATTGACCCGGACGACGGTGACCTCCTGCCCGACCGCGTTCTGCATCAGCGCCGAAGGCGAAAGCAGGTCGAAATCGAAATTCTGTTCGATCACTCCGACCCCGCGGCCATTCAGTGTGACAGTGGCCGGCTCGATGGTGGCGGAAACGTCGCGAAATTCCTGGCGGCTTCGGCCGGCCGGAAGCTCCAGGAGCCGCTTGTCTTCGATCAACGCGCGATCATTGTTGTAAATGGTGACGGCGACGTCGCCTTGAGCCGTCTGTCCGGGCCCGGGAAGGACCGACTGGGCCAATGAAGGAGCGGCGCCCGCCAACGCCGTGCACAGCAGGAAAAGGGTACGCATGGATGGTCTCTCTGAACTCTCGGGGAAACGATGTAACATTATTACATGAACGTCAACCCGAACCAGGCCGGAGACAAGCGATTCGGCCGTTAATCGGCAGTGAACGGCTGTTTAGCCTTCAGGCTACAGGCGCGACCTCGTCATCGCCTTCGGCTGCCTTGGGCGCGCGCGTTCGGCGGCGCGGTCGCGGGGCGGGTTCCTCTTCCACCTCGACCGCCATCGATGTCGGCGCATCGGCGCCGATCGACGGCGGAAGCACGTCCAGCGGCAAGCTGTCGCCCTCCCCGCCATTGAAGCGGTCGGAACGCTCCTCGTCATCGTCGCTCGACTGATCGGCAGTACGGTCCTCCCGGGAGCGCTGCCGGCCGCGATCGCGATCACCACGGTCCTGGCGATTGTAGCGCTCGCCACGATCCCCCCGGGCCGGTCGTTCCTCGCCATCGGCCTCGGCCGAGTCCATCATTTCCTCACCCTCGTCCTCATCGGAATCGCCGCGTTGGCGACGCTGGTCCTCGAAGCGGGCGCGGCTCTCGCTCAAAATTCGGAAATAATGGTCGGCATATTGGAGGTAATATTCAGTCTGGACCCGGTCGCCGGCCAGCTGGGCGTCGCGCGCCAGGCTCTTGTATTTCTCGAGAAGCTGCGCGGCATTGCCACGCTGCCGGTTGTCCTGGCGGTTCCCCGGCTGTCCACCGAGGTTCTGCCCTCTCTGCCCTCCACGGCCGCGACGGCGGCCACCCTGTCGTTGATTGATCAAATGCTACGTCCTTACGCAGTAATCTTTTGACCCCTTTGCCATGGGGAACAGGGGCGGCGCGGTTCGCACCGGCTCCTGACCCTCTCGTTCCGGTCCTTCCTGCGCTGAGCGCTCAAGGAATTCGGCCGATTGCGTCGGGGGTGGGCGGGACGCGCTCTTCAGCTTGCGTGGTGGAGCGGGACCGGCCCTGACCCCCGATGTAGTGCCCTGTCGGGCCGATGCCAAGCTATTTCGCTTAAACCCAGGTTAGGAGCAGTGCTCGGTCGCGTCCGCCGAGGTCGTGAGCCACCTTGGCATTCAGTCCGTCGCGGGCAAGCAATCGTTTCACAATCTTCGCCTGATCGTGGCCGATTTCGACCGCTGCGAGCCCGCCCTGGTTGAGCAAGTGGGGAAGCTGGGGGGCGAGCGCCTTGTAAGCATCGAGGCCTTCGCGGCCCGCGAACAGGGCTTCGTCAGGCTCATATTCGCGAACTCCCGGTCCGAGCTCGGCGCCCTCCGGAACATATGGCGGGTTGCACAGGATCAGGTCGAACGTCTCCAAAAGTCCCTCGGCCCAATTGCCCTGGGCCAGCTTCACCCTGCTTTCGAAACCCAGCCGGCGCGCGTTGGCCGCGGCATAGGCCAAAGCCTGCCGCGCGACGTCGATGCCGAGGCCGTTCGCCTTCGGCCAGACGTCGAGCGCGGCAAGCAAAAGCGTGCCCGGCCCGGTGCCGAGGTCGAGAATGCGCTTGGGCCCGCCCGTACCTTCGAAATGTTCGATCGCCGCGGCCACCAACACTTCCGAATCCGGTCTCGGGACGAGAACCCCCGGGCCGACGTGCAGCTCGATGTTCCAGAATGCGCGGCGGCCGGTGATATAGGCCACGGGCTCGCCTGCCTTGCGACGCTCGATCATCTCCCAGAAGCGGTCGGGCACTTTCCGGTCTGGCGGGGACAGGATGAGCCTGTCGCGGTCGATGTGCAGCGCTTCGGCCATCAGCAGCTCGGAATCGAGCCGCGCCGTATCGCTGGTCTTGTCGAGCTGGCGCGCGGCGTCGGCGAGCGCGCGGGAAATCGCCTTCACTGGCCATCCTCCCCGGCATTCGCCGGGGAGGGGGACCGCCGAAGGCGGTGGAGGGGCCTTAAGAACCCCTCCGTCAGCTGCGCTGACACCTCCCCACGAAATCGTGGGGAGGATGAATCCAGCACCACCCTCACACCTCCTCCAGGCCTGCCAGGCGCTCCGCTTCGTCCTCGGCGGTGAGGGCATCGATGATCTCCGTCAGCCCAGGCCCTTCAAGAATCTCGTCGAGATTGTGCCGGGTGAGGTTGATCCGGTGATCCGTGACCCGGCCTTGCGGGAAATTGTAGGTCCGGATTCGTTCCGAGCGGTCGCCCGAGCCAACCATCGATTTGCGCGCGCCCGCGCGTTCGGACGCCAGGCGCTCGCGCTCCATCTCGAACAGACGCGTTCGCAAAACCTTCAGCGCCTTCGCCTTATTCTTGTGCTGCGACTTCTCGTCCTGCTGGATGACGACCAGCCCGGTCGGAAGGTGCGTGATCCGGACGGCGCTGTCGGTCGTGTTCACCGATTGCCCGCCGGGGCCCGACGATCGGTACACGTCGATCCGCAAATCCTTGTCGTCGATGTGAACGTCGACATCCTCGGCTTCGGGCAGAACCGCGACCGTGGCGGCAGAAGTGTGAATTCGACCGCCGCTTTCGGTGACGGGAACGCGCTGCACACGATGAACTCCGCTTTCAAATTTCAAGCGGGCGAATACGCCGCGGCCGGTGATCGACGCGATCGCCTCCTTGTAGCCGCCGAGTTCCGACGAGCTCGCGCTGATCAGCTCGAAGCGCCAACCCTGTTCCTCGGAATAGCGCTGGTACATGCGGAGGAGGCTGCCGGCGAACAGAGCCGCTTCGTCGCCCCCGGTCCCGGCTCGAACCTCGAGCATCGCCGCGCGATCGTCGGCCGCGTCGCGCGGCAAAAGCTTGATCGCGAGCGCACGCTCGGCCTGAGGGAGCTTGTGGCGAATTTCCTCGGCTTCCGTCGCAGCCATTTCCTTCAATTCGGGCTCGGCGGTGGGATCCGCGATCATTCCATTGAGGACGTAGAGCTCGGCACGCAGCCGCCGCACCTCGCGCGCCGCCGCCGCGACCGGCTCGATCTGCGCATATTCCTTGGAAAGGCGCACGAATTCGTCGGGCGAGAGGTCGGAGGCGTTCATCGCATCGGCAAGCTCGTGCTTCTTCGCCTCGATCGAGGCGATCCGTTCCGACGAAATGTGGGTCACCGGCCGAGCGCCTCCGCCAGCAGGTGGAGCGAGACGGACCTTTGCTCACCACTTTCCAGATTCTTGAGCTGCGCTTCGCCACGGTCGAGTTCGTCATCACCGAATATGAGTGCGTAGGCGGCCCCGGAATCATTGGCCCGGCTGAGGCGCTTCTTCGTGTTGCCGCGATAAGCCATGTCGGCGGAAATGCCTTCCCTGCGCAATCCCGCAACGATGCCTTGCGCCTCACGCTCGGCTCGTTCGCCGATCGGCACGATTACAACATCAGGCTTTTGGCTCTGCGGCGCATCGAGCATCATCGCCAGCCGCTCGATCCCGGCCGCCCAGCCGACCGCCGGCGTGTGCGGCCCGCCCAGCGCCTCAATGAGGCCGTCATAGCGGCCGCCGGCAATGATCGTGCCCTGCGCTCCCAATCGATCGGTCACGAACTCGAAGGCGGTGTGGCGATAATAATCGAGACCCCGAACAAGCCGCGGAGCGCGTTCCCACTGGACACCCGCGACGCTCAGGCCCTCCGTCACCCGCGCGAAAAATTCCGCGGCCTCGCCGGTCAGAAATTCGTCGATCGCCGGCGCGCTGTCGACGATCGGCCAGTCCTGATGCGCCTTGCTGTCCAGGATCCGCAGCGGATTTCGGTCAAGCCGCGCCTTGCTGTCGTCGCTCAGCGCCGATGCAGCCCCACGAAAATGTTCGTGAAGCGCATCGCGCCAGCGCGAGCGCGTTTCAGGGTCGCCGAGAGTGTTCAGCTGAAGGATCGCACCCTCGATGCCGAGCTCCTTCAGCAGCTGGTCGGCAAGCGCGAGAATCTCGACGTCGGCCTGCGGTTCGGCCGCGCCGATGATTTCCGCGTCGAGCTGGTGGAATTCGCGGAACCGGCCCTTCTGCGGCCGCTCGTATCGGAAGGCCGAGCCGTGGGCCGCGACCTTCAGCGGCGCATATTGCTGCCAACCCTCGCTCAAATAAGCGCGACAGATTCCTGCAGTGAACTCGGGCCTGAGAGTGATCGATTCCCCGCCGCGGTCATCGAATGAATACATCTCCTTCGAGACGACGTCGGTGGTCTCGCCGATGGTCCGGGCGAAGACCTGCGTCGGTTCGATCGTCGGCACTTCGACCCGTTTGAACCCATAGAGACGACGCACGCGGTCGAACGCCGCAACGACCGTTGCCAAGCGGTCGGCGTCTTCTCCAAGCAGGCTTTGCGTGCCCCTTACGGGCTGAACCGGCGTCATTGTCCCGCGCTTAAGCACATTTCTTGGAAATGCGGAATCAGCCTGTCGGCGAAGACTGCGTTGGCTGCTGCTGACGCTGCTGGAATTGGCGGCGGAAGAAGCTCGGCGGCGGTAGGAACAACTTGCGGATGGTGATTCCGATCGTCCGGCCGAGCGGGTCGAGCAGGTCCGGCTGATAGTTGAGCAACGGATCTCCCAAGGCGCTTCGTACCCGAGGCTTGGAGTCGAAGATGTTGGTGACTTCGAACCGGACCTGGGTTCCCCGGAGCCACGGATGCTTGACCGCCACCTCTGGAATGTCCCCGGGGTTGGCGAACAGCCGAAGGTCGAACGTCGCCAGCGGCGAGAAATGCAGGTCGTCGCCGGTCAGCGTGTCGACATGTGTCCCGCTGCGCCAGTTGGCGGATAGGCGTGCGCCGAGGCCGTTGTTGAAATAGCCGGTCTGCGCTTCGACACGGTGCCGCGGAGTGCCGCCGGTCGACCCGGCCGCGTCGCCATGAAGGTAATCGAGCTCAAGCCCCGGAGCGATCTGCACCTTGTCGACGAAGGTGATTGTGTCGGTCAGGGAGAATGTCAGCCGGCCTCGGTTGCCTCCGCCGAAGAAGCCGCCGCCTCCGCCGCCTCCCCTGCCGCCAAAGCCGCGCCCGCCACCAAAGCCGCCGCCGCCGCCTTCAGGCGGCGGTCCCGCGCCTTCACCGGGAGGAGGAGTCCCGCCCTCCGGAGGAGGAGGGGGCGCATTCTGGCCCCGAGTCCCGGCGCCGCCGCGTCCGCCCGCTCCGCCCATCGCATTCCGGAACTGGGCGCGGATCTGGTCGATCGTCGATTGCGATGGCCGGCGCGATTTTAGCGGCTTCGAGAAATCCAGCCCGACGCGCAGCGCATCCCGGCGCGAACTGTCGAAATTGATCGGCCTCAAATCGATGCTGACGAGTTCGCCGGTCCCATCGCGAACGAACCGTCCCGGAAATGCCGCTTCGATTTGCGGTGTGACCGAGATGTTCGAAATTGGCCGCTCGATCTTCTGGTGGACATAGTCCGCCCGCAACCTCAGGTCCGTATTCTTGAGCGGCTGCCAGTTGCCGCCGATCTTGAAGACGTTCCGGCGATCGGCTTCCAGGTTCGGATTGCCGCCGGTAATTGCCGTAACCAGCACCGTCTCGCCGGTCGTGAAATCGAATATCCGCGTGTCGGGCGTCGTCAGCACCGGATCGCCGAGTTGCTGGATCGTCGGAGCGCCTTCTTCACGAGTCCAGCTGGTGATGAAGTTCAGCCGATCGACCGGCGACCAGTTGGCGCCCGCGCCGATCGTGGTCAGCGAACCGAAGTCCGAAAGCTGGTCGAGCTCGGCATTGGCGTTGAGCGTTAAATTGCCGAGCGCGCTGAAAGCGCGGTTCCGGCGCGAGACCGGGAGGTCGAGGTTGACCGACGCGTTGCCCGTCGTCCGGCCGAGCGAATCTGATGTTTCGACTCCTTGCCGCCTGCTCTCGCCGTCGAGATGCTGCGCGCTCGCGCCGACCCGGAAGGTTGCTCCGGCATTGCCGGCCGGAAGCTTGAACAAGGTGCCGTTGGCGGTCGCCGTGATGTCGCCCGAAGTCCGGGTCTCGCGAGCATGGTCGCGGGAGAAGGTCAGATTGTCCCGGTCGGTTCCGGTATTGTCCCTGTCCCAGTCGAGGTTTCCAACGACGTTCCACTTCCACTGCGATTTTGTCGCCCCGTTGAGCGTCACCCCGGCGTGCGCGCTGTCGCTGGTCGTGTTGCGGTCAAGCTGCTCGAGCAAGATGTCGCCGAGGCCGATCAGCGAATGGCCTTCGTCATGCTCGACCTCGGTGTTGAGTGTCGCCGAAACGTCGCCCAGGACCTGCCGATTGAAGGTGGCTGCACCGCGGATCTGCCGCTTCGTCCCGACGAGCGAGCGGAACGCACGGTCGTCTACGGTGGCGTCGGGCGACAGGGCGATGTCGCGTTCGGACTCGGTCAGCATGCCGTTACCCTGCGCATGCAGGTTGAACTGTGTCCGGCCATTCTTCTGGATCATCAGCCGAGTCACATCGGCCTGCCCGCCGGCATAGCCGCCCTCGGTCGAAGCGTTGGCGCCGAGCAAAGCGGCGGTCGAGCGGAAGCGCTGGCGAAGCACGATGTTCACCACGCGCTGGTCGGCTCGATAGCCGTATTTGAGAGCGACTTCCTCGGGGAGGATCTCGACCCGGATGATCGCCTCGGTCGGGATGTCGCGGAGCTCGCGGAAGCTCGAGATCCGCTGGCCGTTGAGCAATAGCACCGGCCGTTCGCCGCCTCGTCCGCGAGCGCTTCCGATCTCCGGCGCGATGGCTTCGAGCAGCTCGGAAATGTTGGTCGCGCCTGTCGCCCTGACATCGCGCGGATCGAGCGTCTTTTCGGGTGGGATGTCGCCGACCACCGACCCGGGCGGCTTCTGCCCGGTCACGACGATGGCTTCCTCTTCGTCATAGGGTTCGACGGGCTGGGCCATCGCCGCGCCGGCGGTCGATTCCGGTTGCGTGGAGGGCGACTGCGATGTTGTCGCGGCGGTCTGGGCATTGGCAGCCCCGGCGACGAACATTGCGGCGCCAAGGAGCAGCCTCGCCTTAAGAAGTCGTGGATTCATGAGTCCCGCTTAGCCCCGCCAACTGAACGGATGATGACAACGTACTGACCTTCGACAAAGTGCCGACAGGAGCCGACAAACGGGATATGACAGGGCTGAGAGGAGGGGGGAATGCATAAGTCGATCATGCTCGCATCGATGTTCGCGCTGGCCGCACCGACAGAAGCGCAAGGGGCCCCATCGTCCGAGACCATCGTGCAGAATTCGATCTCCCGGGTTCAGCGCCTCGATTCCGAACTCCATTCGGTGATCGCGCTCGATCCGACGGCGATCAACCAGGCGCGAACGTTCGACGCGTCCCGAAGAACCGCCGGGATCGTTGCCGGCCAGCCAGTACTTATCAAGGATAATATCGAGACCGCGGGTCCGCTCCCGACGACTGCGGGCAGCCTCGCTTTGGCGAACAATGTCACCAACCGCGACGCTCCGCTGGTCGCCCGGCTTCGAGCTGCGGGCGGGATCGTGATCGGCAAAGCGAACCTTTCGGAATGGGCGAACATCCGCTCCAATAATTCCATTTCCGGGTGGAGCGCCATCGGCGGCCAGGTCCACAACCCCTGGGCCCTCGACCGCAACCCATGCGGATCGTCGAGCGGGAGCGGTGCTGCCGTCGCGGCCGGACTGGTTCGCCTCGCAATCGGGACCGAGACCGACGGATCGATCACCTGTCCGGCGGCGATAAACGGGATTGTCGGGCTGAAACCGACCGTCGGCCTTGTCAGCCGGACCTATGTCGTTCCGATCAGCCACAGCCAGGATACTCCGGGGCCGATGACTGCGAGCGTGCGCGAAGCCGCCGCGCTCTTGACCGCGATCGCCGGAAGCGATCCCGCCGACCCCGCGACCGCGGAGGCGGACCGGCACAAGACCGATTACGCTGTCCTGCTCGACCCGAATTCGCTCAAGGGCAAGCGCATCGGTGTGATGCGCTTCGCCTCCGGCTTCGGGACCGGCACAGCGTTCGAAACGGCACTGGCGATCTTGCGTGGAAAAGGCGCGATCCTGGTCGACCTCAAGAAATTCGACGACAGCGCGATCGGGAAGAACGAGCTTCCGGTCCTTCTCACCGAGCTCAAGGCGGACATGGCCAAATATCTCAAGGGCAGCCCCGCGCCGATCGGGGTGCGGAGCCTCGCCGACCTGATCGCCTTCGACCAAGCGCAGCTGAAAGCGGAAATGTCGTTGTTCGGTCAGGAACTCTTCGAGCAGGCGGAAAAGACGAAGGGCCTCGGCGACCCCGCTTATAAGAAGGCCCGCGCGCTGAGCTTCCAGG
>JBKPOR010000091.1:0-3376 GCA_046765675.1 Pseudomonadota bacterium | reverse complement strand
ATGTGGAGGAGCATCAGGGCCTAAACCCGATCGAGACCCTCAATTGCCGGAAAAGGCCGAAGCTGGAGCGGCGAGCGGCCAGGTCAGGACCCGCGTGAAGCCGTCGTAGATTGCTCGCGCAGCCTCGGCGATGGTGCGCGGCCGGTTGATCCCTCCGCGAGCGAAGATCGCGACCGCGACGCGGTGGCCGTCGGGCATCGTGATGAAGCCAATATCGTCGGTAAGCCCAGTGAGCGTCCCCGTCTTGTGCTCGACCGGTGTTCCATCCGGAAGGAGCGCTTTCATTCGATTCTTGCCCGTCTGGCACTGGGCCATCAGGTCGAGCAGATAGTTGCGGCTCTGCGGCCTGATCAGTTCGGCGCGGTAGATGCGCTTCAAAAGGTCGACCATTGCCGTCGGGGTGCTCGAATCGCGGCTGTCCCACAAGTCGCGCCTGTCGGCGAGGAGCTGGGCGATGTTCCGGTCGACCCGAAGGCCGGTTACGCCGTTCTGCTGAAGCCAGTTATGAAGCGCGCGCGGCCCACCCAGGTCGCGCATCAGCATGTCTGTCGCGCGATTGTCGCTGTGGATCAGCATCCGCGCCATCAGCCTGCGCGCCGATACTCCGCTGATCGTGTCGTCCAAGGAGCGGCGGCCATGGTCAACCTGCGACAGATAAAGGGCAGCGACCGCGACCTTGACCGTGCTCGCCATCGGGAAGGGCGTATTTCCCTTGATGCTCACCATGTCGCCCGTCGTCAGGTCGAGCGCGGCAATACCGACATCGGCCGAATTGCCGGCCGCGAGATAGGAAAGCTGCTGCTCGAGGCTGGCGAGGCTCGGGCTCGAGGCCGCGAGCGCAGGTTGCGCGACGAGCGCCAAAAGCGCGAAAAGGACAGTCGGTATCCGCATCTGCCTCACCCGCGAGCTGCCAAGCTCGAATCCGAATCGCCAAACGCCCACATTCGTTCCAAATTGTAAAAATGTCTTACTTCGGGACGGAAAATATGGACGATCACGTCGTCGGCGTCGATCAGCACCCAGTCCGCTGCCGGAAGCCCTTCGATCCGAACGATTTTCCCAAATCGCTCTTTGATCTTGTCGGCAAGCTTAACCGCCATCGATGCGACCTGCCGGGTCGACCGTCCGGAAGCCACCACCATATGGTCGGCGATGTTCGATTTGCCGGCCAAGGGTATGGTGACCACCTCTTGGGCCTGGTCGTCGTCCAATGACTGAAGCACGAGACGATGGAGGTCTTCAACGTCGACAGAGGGAGGAGCGGCCGGGTTGCCGTTCTCAGCGGGACGTTCGGTCAAGAGCTCTCCTTGGCGACAATGGCTGGCCGAGGCGCGGAACGCGCGAGACGCGGTTCTGGGTTCGGCGATACCAGTTAGGGAAGTGCGCGCGGATGGCGGTTGCGGACGTGGGGTCTCGCGGCAGGCGAAGCAGCAGGATCGCCGGGGCTCTCCACTCCGTCCAGTTTCGCGCCTGGTTCGAAGGCCGGACGAACCTTCGAAGCCAGCCCATCGCGCGAGCCGCGTGGGCAGCTGAATCATAACCGGGCCGTGGAATCACCGCAATCGGCACTTGGTGACTTAACCCCCGCCAATCGCGCCATTTGTGAAAATTTGACAGGGTGTCGCTTCCGAGCAACCAAATGAACTGGTGT
Organism: Pseudomonadota bacterium; assembly: GCA_046765675.1. GTDB lineage: Bacteria > Pseudomonadota > Alphaproteobacteria > Sphingomonadales > Sphingomonadaceae > Sphingomicrobium. The sequence continues at coordinate 1,725 of JBKPOR010000091.1, read as the reverse complement.
TTCGGATAGCGGCGCTTCAACAACCGCACGGTGTCAACCGTAAAGCGCGTCCCCTCACGTCGCTCGAAATCGCTCGGCTGAATGCGAGAGCGCCGGGCCAGTTGCTGTGCCGCCGCTATTCGCGCGTCGAACGGCGCCATGTCTTTCGCGCCTTCCTTCAGCGGATTCCCAGGCGAGACCAGCCACCAGACCTCGTCGAGGCCGAGCACCCGCATCGCCGCGAGGCTGATCCGCCGGTGCGCCTTGTGCGCCGGATTGAATGATCCGCCGAGAAGGCCGATGCGCGCCATCGCCTCAACGGCTAGCACGCGGCCGCCGCACCGCATAATGTGAGCTCGCGAAAGGGGAGGGAATGGCCGGCGAATTCGAGGCAATCGGCGATGCGATCACCGGTGGCGTAGTCGGCCGTGCAGTCGAGCCCAAGGCGGGTGAGGGCCCGGACGGCCACACCCACGAAACCAACTGCCTGAATTGCGGCACCGAGCTGATCGGCGGATTTTGCCATTCCTGCGGCCAGCATGCGCACGTCCATCGGACCCTGACGGCGTTCTTCCACGACTTTCTTCACGGGGTACTCCACTTCGAGGGCAAGATCTGGCGGACTCTTCCGCTGCTCGCGTGGAAGCCGGGTGAGCTGACCCGGCGATACGTCGACGGTCAGCGGGCAAGCTTCATCTCGCCGGTCGCGCTCTTCCTTTTCTGCGTCTTCCTGATGTTCGCCACGGTGAGCCTGCTTGGCGGCAGTTTTGGCGACGTGCCGGCAGCCGCCAAGGAAGACTTGGCCGCGGAGCTCAAGGCCGACGAGCGCAAGCTCGCCAGGGTAGAGACCAGGCGCGGCAGCGCCGTGAAAGCCGGGCAACCCACCGCCAAATATGACGAGCAAATCACCGACCTTCGCAGCGAAATCAAGGCGATGGAGGGCGTGAAGGCCGGCACAAGCGCGATCGATGTCGACGAGAAGGGCATGCCGTCGTGGCTCGCCGACGTTGTCGGGACGGCGCAGAAGAACCCCGAGCTCGTCGCCTACAAGCTCAAGACCAATGCCTATAAGTTCAGCTGGTTGATCATCCCCCTGTCGGTGCCGTTCGTGTGGCTGCTGTTCCCGTTCAGCCGGCGCTTCAGGCTTTACGACCACACCGTATTCGTGACCTATTCACTATGTTTCATGAGCCTGCTCGTCGTCGCGGGCGTGATCTTCCAGGCGGGACATTTGACGGCGATCGCCGGGCTGCTGTGGCTGATCCCGCCATTCCACATGTATCGGCAATTGAAGGGCGCCTACTCCCTCGGCCGCTGGGGCGCCTTCTGGCGGGCGAGCCTGCTAACGATCTTTGCGCTGATAGTGGTCAGCCTGTTTGCCGCCGTGCTCGTCGGCATGGGGACTTTCGAATAGCTAAGCGAGCGTGCGGTCCAGCTCGTCGAGGAACGCGTCGATCGCCGCTACGGCCTCAGGCTCGCTGAGCTCGGGAGCATGGCCGACCGCCGCGACGACCGCCGATTTCATTGCCGGTGCGGCGGCGTGCATCTTGTCGAGCGCTTCGGCTGTGAGCAGGTCGCTTCTAGCGCCTCGGATCACCAGCAATGGCTTTTGCGCGAGTGCTTGAAAGAAGGGCCACATGTCGACGCTCGGCGTCGGCCCGGCGGCGTTAAATGGAAGCGCGATTGCCATATCGTAATCGAAGAGGATCTCGCCATTCTCTTCGCGGCAATTGCGCTGGGCCATCC
>JBKPOR010000090.1:0-26396 GCA_046765675.1 Pseudomonadota bacterium | reverse complement strand
CGACCGCCGAGGAGCCGGAAGAGGCGCCTGAAGCGCCCGTTCAAGCCGAGCCGGCCGAGGAGGAAGCGGCTGAGCCCGGCAAGCGCCGGCGTCGACGCCGTGGCCGCAAGGGCTCCGAGCCGGCGCAGACGGTAGCCGTCGACGCCGACAGCTCGCCGATGGTCGAGCGGCCGATCGCCGAGGAGCCGCCGATCGCCGAGGTGGAAGCAAAGGAAGAGCCTGAGCCGGCCCCCGGCAAAAGCGAAGAACCGAAGAAGCGCGGCCGCAAGAAGGCGGCGGTGCAAGCAGAAGCCGCTCCGGCCGCTGAGGCCGCAGAAGAAGAGCCCGCCAAGCCGGCAAAGGCCCCTCGCAAGCGCAAGGGGAAGGCTGCGCAGGAGCCCGCCGAGGCTGCTCCGGTCCCCACGCGTGAGGCCAACAACGACACCGATGAGTCGGGAGAGCCGCTCCGCAGTGGCTGGTGGCAGCGGACGTTCGGCTAGATTTCATCACTCGTTCAGGGCGGGACATGCTAAGCCGGCGCGAATGACGTCGCTGTTGTCCCGCCTAACGCGGCTGCTGATGCTCGCGCTCATGCTCGCGATGCCGTCCTGGCAACCGGCCGCCGCTCAGGAAGATTCGGGGCCGTCGATCCTGCGCGACAGCGAAACCGAGCTGCTGTTCAAGGATATTGCACGGCCGCTCACCCGCGCTGCCGGGCTTGATCCGGACAGCGTCAGAGTCGTTCTCCTCAACGACCCCGAGATCAATGCCTTCGTCGCGACCGGGCAAACGGTCTACATCCAGACTGGCCTCATCCAGGCGACCGATAACGTCAATCAACTACAGGGCGTGATCGCTCACGAGCTCGGTCACGTCGCCGGCGGCCATTCGATCCGCTTCGGCGAGGGCGAGAGGCAGGCGACCGCAATCAGCATTGCGACCATGGTGCTCGGTGCGCTGGCGATCGCCGCCGGAGCCGGGGGCGATGTCGGGCAGGGCATCATGATGGCCGGCCAGCAAGCCGCGCTCGGCAAGTTTTTAGCTTTTACCCGGGCCCAAGAGAGTTCGGCCGACCAAGCGGGAGCGAACTATCTTTCGAAATCGGGCATCAGCGGCAAGGGCATGCTCGACTTCTTCAACAAGCTGCAGAACCAGGAATATCGCCTGGCGATCTACGATACCGACAGCTACGCCCGCACCCACCCGCTGTCGACGGAGCGCATTGAGGCTCTCCAGCAGAAATTCAAAGCCGATCCCGCGTGGAACAAGCCGGTCGACGCGGCGCTCGATGCCCGCTTTCAGCGGGTCAAGGCCAAACTGATCGGCTTCATCGACCCGAAGCATGCCGTCATCAAATATCCGGAATCCGACCAGAGCGTCCCGGCCCATTATGCCCGCGCTTATGCATATCATTTGGGCGGATATCCCGACAAAGCGATCAGTGAGGCAAACGCCCTGCTTGCGACCAACCCGCACGATCCCTTCTTCCTCGAGCTCAAGGGACAGATCCTGCTCGAGGGAGGCAAGCCCGCTGACGCGATCGCGCCGCTGCGCGAGGCGACCGAGCGCTCCGGCGATATGCCCCTCATCGCGGCGATGTTGGGCCATGCTTTGGTCGCGACCGAGAACCCGAAGAATTTCGGTGAGGCCAAGCAGGTCCTGAAAGCCGCAGTCAGCCGCGACAACCAGGATCCGTTCGCCTGGTACCAGCTCGGGATCGTCTACGACCGCGAGGGCGATCAGGCGCGGGCTTCGCTGGCGAGCGCCGAACGCTACAGCCTCGAGGGAAATCCTCGCCAGGCCATGGCGAGCGCACGGGTTGCGATAGCGGGGATCAAGCCCGGAACCCCGGATTGTCTTCGCGCCCAGGACATCGTTATGGCGTCAAAGGCCGAGCTCGAGAACAAGAAGAAAAGAAGGTCGTCCGATGACGAAAGCAAATTCAAAGGTCCGAAGGGCTCAGACAAATTCTCTCCGGCGGACCTGACATGCCGGGGAGCGTGAACGGCGCTAGCGCTTGGGGATCAATCGGAACGGCGATCGCGGGCGGAGTGATTGGCTCGCTTCTGACGGCTGCACTGCTGGTGTTCGCAACACCGCAGTTCCTCGCCGCCCGAATCGTCCGTCAGGGCATGCTCCACGATCCGCAGATCCTGCCTGACACCGACCAGGCCCTGCGCGATCTCCAATTTGCGCCAGTCCTCGCCGCCAATCGAACAGCGCTCGAGACGCCGTTCGGAAGCTCCTGGAAAGGCGCCGCGAAGCCCGAGGTCACGCTGGTCGAATTTTTCGACTACGCCTGCCCCTATTGCAAGGCGAGCAACCCCGCCGTCGATCGGCTGCTGCAGGAGGACAAGGGCCTGCGCGTCGTCTATCGCGAGCTTCCGATCCTGGGCGACAACAGCGTGACCGCCGCCCGCCTGTCGCTGGCTGCGTCGAAGGTCGGCCGGTTCGTCAAATTTCACGACACCTTGTGGGCCGCCGGGCGACCGGCCCCAGAAACCGTCGCGCTTGCCTCAAGCGCGGCTGGAATTCCATCTCAGCCAGTGAAGGACCCTGCCGTGGAGGCCGAACTCAGGCGCAATTTCCAGCTGGCCGGGCAGCTCGGAGCGACTGGCACGCCTTTGTTCGTCATCGGCAACCGGGTCACGAACTCCGCCGTGGGCTATGACACTCTAAAGAAGATGATAGCGGACGCTCGCGAGAAAGCCTGAACAACAGCGGTCCACGGAGGACCGAAATGTTTAAACTCCTTGCGACCATTACGCTGCTGGCGGCCGCTCCGGCCCTCGCTCAGGTCACCACGATCGAAAACGCCAATTCCGCTCCGCCGCGGAGCAACGACCCCGACAAGCTCATTTGTGAACGGGTTGAGCGGACGGGTAGCCGGCTCCAGGTCGATAAAGTTTGCCTGACCGCGCGGCAGTGGAGCGATCATAAATACGGTCACCGCGCCGACCTCGAAAAGGTTCAGCAGGTCGTCAATCAGAGCTCTTCGCACTGAGTTAGCGCGCGCTAGACCAGCGAAACGAAAAACAGGATCGACGCGAGCGTCATCACCGCCGTCGCCGACCAGCCGAGAAACGTCGGGAGCCGCGGCAACGTCAGCTCTCCCATTGCCTTTGGGTTGCGAACGATCAGCATCATGATCGCCATCAGCGGCGCTGCAAGAACGCCATTGACGATCGCGGTCCAATAAAGCGCCTTGATCGGATTTATCCCAAGGGAGCTCAGCGCCGCGCCGGCAAGGGTTGTCGCGGCAATCACTCCATAGAACACTCGGGCACGCCGAACCTTGGCATCGAGCGTCGGCTGGAGACCGAACATTTCGCTGATCGCATAAGCGGCAGAGCCGGCGAGGACCGGCACTGCAAGCAAGCCGGTCCCAATGATTCCAAGCGCGAAGAGACCGAATGCGAGGTTGCCCGCAAGCGGACGGAGCGCCGAGGCGGCCTGGGCCGCGGATTCTATATTCCTCGTGCCGCTGGCGTTGAGCGTTGCAGCAGTCGCGAACACGATCGCGATCGAAACCAGCGTGCTGATCGCCATGCCAATGAGCGTATCGTTGCGGATCCGCTTCAATTCAGGTCCGGCCCGCTTTGGAGAGACCATCAGCGGCTTGGCGTGGGTGCGCCGTTCCTCCTCGACCTCCTGCGCGGCTTGCCAGAAGAACAGGTAGGGACTGATGGTCGTTCCGAGGATCGCGACGAAACCCGTCGCATACGCCCGGCTCCAGGCGATTTCCGGCACGATCAGCGACTTCAACGCGTGTCCCCAGGGGACATGAGCAACCGCTGCCACCCCGACATAAGCGAACAGCGAGAGGGTCGTCCATTTCAAGACCGAGGCGTAGCTCCGATAGCTCATGAAGACTTCGAGCAGGATCGAGATGATCCCGAAAATCGCGGTGTAGAGCCAAATATTGCCGCCGATCAGCATTTGCAGCGAGGCGCCCATCGCATTGAGGTCGGCGCCGAGGTTGATCACGTTGGCGACGAGCAGAAGCAGCACCGCTATCCACAGCAGGGGCTTGGGATAATGCCGCCTGACGTTCGCGGCGATCCCGCGGCCGCTGACCCGACCGATCTCGGCGGCGACGAACTGGATCACCGCGAGCAGGGGGAAAGTCAGAGTGAACGTCCACGACAGCGCGTAGCCGAACTGGGCACCGATCTGGCTGTGCGTGCCGACCCCGCTCGGGTCGTCGTCGGCCGCGCCCGTGGTGACGCCGGGACCGAGACGCGCGAGGAATCCGTTGTCTTTCGGGTTCCTCCTGCTCAACTGGGCCCCGCCTTGAACCCCTGGGCGACGACGTACCACTCGCTCGAATCCTTGCGGCTGGCGGGCGGCTTGGCGTGCTTCACGGTCGCGAAGTGCCGTTTCATCTTGGCGACGAGCTGACTGTCGGCGCCCCCCGCGAGGACCTTGGCGACATAGGCGCCTCCGGGCCGCAGAACCTCTGCCGCAAACTCGAGGCCGGCCTCGACCAGCGCCATGGTCCTCAAATGATCGGTCTGCTGATGGCCGACGGTGTTCGCGGCCATGTCGGACAGGACGAGATCGGCAGTACCACCGAGCGCTTCCTTCAAGCGATCGGGCGCGTCCTCATCCATGAAATCCATCTGCAGGATGGAGACGCCGTCGATCGGGTCCGTTGGCAAGAGGTCGATTCCGACCAGCTTCGCGCCGGGCGACTTGCGCCGTACCACCTGGCTCCACCCGCCCGGAGCGATCCCGAGATCGACCACCGCCTTCACCCCCTTCAGCAGGCCGAACCGCTCATCGAGCTCAAGCAACTTGTAAGCCGCTCGGCTGCGGTAATTTTCGGCCTTGGCGCGCCGGACGTAGGGATCGTTCAACTGGCGTTCGAGCCAACGGGTCGACGAGGCTTTGCGACCCTTGGCGGTCTTCAGCCGCTTCACAATTGATGGCCGTCGCGAGCCATCAAAGAACGCAGGATCCCCTCGCGGATGCCTCGGTCGGCGACCCCGAGGTTCTTCGCCGGCCAGATTTCGATAATCGCCTCAAGGATTGCACAGCCGGCGACCACCAGGTCAGCGCGCTCATTGCCGATGCAAGGCAGGCCCGATCGCTCGCTATAGTCCATGCTTGCGATCATCCCGCTGATCTTCTGCATGGCCTCGATCGGGACATGCAAACCGTCGACGGCGCGCCGGTCGTAGGACGGAAGCGCGAGGTGAACGCTGGCAAGCGTCGTCACGGTGCCGCTTGTGCCGAGCAGTCGAATCCCCTCCTTCTGCTCTGGAAGCATGCCCGCGAAGTTGGCAAACGCGCGGCGGACGCGTTCGCGCATGCGCTTATAAGCCTTCAGGCGATCTGGGCCATCGAGCGCTTGCTTCCCTTCGCTTTCCGTCAGGGACACAACCCCCCAAGGGGCGCTCCACCAGGCGCGGATCCTGGGCCCGCTGTCGCTCTGCTCGACCAGTACAAGCTCGGTCGAACCGCCGCCGATGTCGAAGATCAGCGCCGGCCCATCACCGGGCTCGAGCAATTTGTGGCAGCCGAGCACGGCAAGGCTCGCCTCCTCTTGCGGTTCGATGATGTCGAGGAGGATGCCCGTCTCGTTGCGCACACGATCGGCGAACTCGGCACCGTTGGCGGCACGGCGGCACGCCTCGGTTGCGACCGAGCGCGACAACGATACGTTGCGGCGCCGCAATTTGTCCGAGCAGACCGCGAGCGCGGCCACCGCGCGGTCCATCGCGGCGCTGGACAGCCGCCCGGTCTGCGACAGGCCCTCGCCTAGCCGGACGATCCGGGAGAAAGCGTCGATGACGGTGAAGCCGCCGTCGGTGGGCCGAGCGATCAGCAAGCGGCAATTGTTGGTGCCGAGATCGATCGCGCCGTAGGTATGGCGGTGATTATCCCGCTTTCCCGCGGGTTTTGGTTGCGATGGCCCGCCCTGCTCGCTGTGCCGCAGGGCCGGCGCACTGGCGGCACCCTGCGCCATGATTACGCCCGTTTCCTTCACCGCGCATAGGACGCGGCTGACTTGATCGGGCTTAAATCACAGATCGGGGGTCAAGGGCAAGTCGGGCGTCCCCCGAGCGTTGACAGTCCGAGGCGCGATTTCTATCTCGCGCGCTCCGTCCAGGGCCGGCATTGCCCCGTCGTCTAATGGTAAGACTACGGACTCTGACTCCGTCAATCGAGGTTCGAATCCTCGCGGGGCATCCACCTGCCATCCTGCCGTCGCTCCGTGCGACATTGCGGCGTGAGACCATTGCAGACCTGGCATGCCTAGCGCAGGATGATCGGGTGCAGCGATCGATCATTTGGCGCTAGGGAAAGGTCGCGTGGCGAGCCTTGAGCTGAAGGGCGTTCGAAAATGCTTTGGCGCCACGCCGGTGCTCGACCATGTCGACCTCGCGATCGATACCCGCGAGTTTGTCGCATTCCTGGGTCCGTCCGGCTCGGGCAAGTCAACGCTTCTTCGAATCATCGCCGGACTGGAGGACGCCGACGCCGGTGAGGTGTGGCTCGAGGGTCAGCGGATCGACAGGCTTCCCCCCGGGAAGCGCGGGGTCGCAATGGTCTTCCAGCATTATGCGCTCTACCCGCACCTCAGCGTTCGCGAGAATATGGCTTTCGGTCTTCGCAACGCGCACGTCGCCAAAGACGAGATCGACCGCCGAGTCAGCGACGCCGCCCGAGTGCTCCAGATCGAGCAGTTGCTTGACCGCAAACCAGGCCAGATGTCCGGGGGGCAGCGCCAGCGAGTGGCCATCGGCCGGGCTTTGGTTAAGGAGCCCAAGCTGTTCCTGCTCGACGAACCCTTGTCCAACCTGGATGCCGCGCTGAGGCTGCGTACGCGCGTCGAACTCGCGCAATTGAAGCAGCGGGTGGAAGCGGCGGTGATCATGGTTACCCACGACCAGGCGGAAGCCATGACCCTTGCCGATCGAATTGTCGTCATCAACGATCGGAAGATCCAACAGGTCGGGCCTCCAATGGAAATCTATAACCGGCCGGCGAACGCCTTTGTTGCGCAATTCGTCGGCTCTCCGGCGATGACCCTCGCCGACGCAGAGCTTGTCGATGGCGGCGAGCATGCAACGTTGAAGTTGGGCGACGGCACTTTCGTCGAAACGCGCGTGCCTCGCGACGCGCTTCCGGGCGATACACACTTTCGGCTCGGCCTCCGCCCCGAAGCCGTGCGCGTGGTCGGACTCGGGAAGGATCTCGCCAAGGCCAAGGTCGAATTGGTCGAGCGCCTTGGCGAGCGAACGCTGATTTACGCACGGCTCGTCGACGGCCAAGCCATCACCGCCGAGGACGAAGGCGACAGCCGAGCGAAAATTGGCGATGAGGTGGGCCTAAAGATCGACGGGGCAGCGGCGCACGTCTTCGACTCGGACGGCATTGGCTATCCCCGGAGCGAACCATGACGAGCGGCCGGGATTGGCGGGGACTGTTGTTTGTCGCGCCGTTCCTGCTGCTTTATTCGCTCATTCTCATCTTCCCCCTGCTTCGTGGACTGTGGCTGAGCTTCAATCAGGTCGACTTGTTCGGGGACGGCCATTTCATCGGCGCTGGAAATTATCTCCGGCTTTTCCGGGACCCGATCTTCGGGACATCGTTGATGAACACGTTCGAGGTCACGGTGATGATCGTGCCGGCGCTGACTGTAATTGCCCTGGCGCTCGCGCTGGCTCTTAATCGTGCGAGCAAGAGCGCCGCAGTCTTTCGAGGCATTTTCTTTTCGTCGGCGGTCCTCTCGGTGACGATCGTGACGCTCATCTGGCGGTTCATGCTCGCGCCCGATGCGGGATTCCTCGGCTTTGTCGCCAAGTCCTTCGGAACCGATCCGCTGCCATTTCTAAGCGATGAGCATCTCGTCCTGCCGGCGCTGGCCTTGACGACCATCTGGTGGTCGGTCGGTTTTCCAATGCTGCTGTTCCTCGCCGGGCTGCAGCAGATTCCCGAAGATATGTACGAGGCTGCCGCCCTCGACAATGCGAGCCGTTGGACGACCTTTTCGCGCATCACTTTGCCTTCGCTCAGCCGCACTTTGGTTCTCGTCGTGATGCTTCAGACCGCGGCGCAACTGCAGCTCTTCGGCCAGTCGCAATTGCTGACGGCCGGAGGACCGAGCGGAGCGTCGCGGACGGCCGTATTGTTCTTGTTCGAAAGCGCCTTCGGCCGCTGGGAGCTGGGATATGCGAGCGCCGCGGCCGAGATCCTGTTCTTGATCATCCTTGCCGTCACGCTCACTCAATATTGGGCGACCGGCCGGGCGACGGCGGCGCAAGGTGGCCGCTGACGTGCGCCGAGCGCGGGTGAGCGCACTCGGCTGGGCCGGGCTGCTTGCGGGCGCGGTCATCATGCTCGCGCCGCTAATCTGGACATTCCTGCTGTCGCTCAAGAACAATGCGGAGCTCGTCGGTCACAGCGAGGCCGCGCTGCACGCTCCCTACACGCTGCAGAATTATGCGGCGATCTTCGGCAACAGCCTGACCTTGCGCTGGCTGCTCAACAGCACCGTCGTTGCGCTCGGGACCACGGCCGGGGTCCTGATCCTCGCGAGTCTCGCCGGCTACGGCTTTGCCCGGCTCGACTTCCCGTTGAAACGCATCCTCTTCGTCGTCGTATTGCTGGGTCTCGCCGTTCCGAGCCAGGCCGTGATCTTGCCGCAGCACCAGCTGTTCGCCTGGCTTCACCTGCACAATAGCTATCCGGGTTTGATCCTGCCGGGGCTCATCGCACCGTTCGGCGTGTTTTTCATGACGACATACATGCGCGGGATTCCGCACGAGCTCGATGAGGCGGCGATGCTCGACGGCGCGTCGCGCTGGACGATTTTCTGGAAGATCATCCTGCCGCTGACGATTCCGGCACAATCCACTTTGGCTGTGTTCACCTTCCTCGGCAGCTGGAACGATTATTGGTGGCCGCTGATCAGCGCCACCCACAGCGACATGTATACGCTGACTGTCGGACTTGCCGCGGCTCAGATGAACTACGCGCAGACCAGTGGGCTCGGCTATCTGATGGCGCAGGCCGTCTTCGCATCGATACCGATCTTTATCGTCTACATCGTCTTCCAGAAACAGATCGTGCGAGCGATGGCAGGGACGGCTGTGCGGTGAAACGATTTGCGGTGGCGCTGCTGGCTTTAACCGCGCTCGGCAGCTGTGCTCGCAGCGACCATAAGACCCACCTCTATCTCCAGCGCTTCTTCGGTGAGTGCGGAGCGGAATATGGCGGCAGCACCGACATTTCGAAGGCCGAGGGAGAGTGCGGCATCATCACCACGATGATCGACCGGTTCAATGCCGAAAATCCCGATATCGATATCGACGTGAATGTCGTCGCCTGGCCTGGCTACCCGCAGCTGACGGCGCAGGTCGCGGCTCGCGATCCCCCGGATCTCGTCACCATGCACGAAGGCGTGATCAGCGATTATGCGGCCAAGGCCCTGGTCGAGCCGGTCGACGATTATCTGCGCGCGGCGGGGATATCTCCGAGCGCACTCACGACGGCCGCGCGTCAGGGCGTGACGATGTACGGCCATATCTACGGTCTGCCGTGGGACACTCATGGTGGACTGTTTCACGTCAACACGTCTTTGTTCGCAAAGGCGGGATTGATGCGCGGGGGCAAGCCCGTCCTGCCGAATTCGCCCGACGAAATGATCGCGCAGGCGCGCCAATTCGAGAAGCGAACCGGGAAACCTTACCTCATTCAGAGCAACGTCGGCGATCCGGCATTCGCGGCGCGCAATCTCTACACCTACATGATGGCGCGAGGAGCCGTGCTGTTTCCCGACGCGCACCATATCAAGCTCGACACCGCGATTGGAATCGACGTCGCGACTTTCTTTCGCCGGATCAACGCGGAGAAGCTCGGGACCCAGAACATGGACACGCCGGGTGCAATCGCGGCGTTCGTCAGCGGCGAAGGCGGGATCTATCCTACAGGCACATGGATGATCGGATCATTCCAGCAGGAAGCGAGCACTCCGGGTCGACCCCTTTACAAGAGCTACGCTGTATTCCCGTACCCGCATCTCTGGGGCAGCCATGTCGAGTTCGTAAGCGGACACGCCTGGGTCGTACCGACGCGCAAGCGGACACCCCGGCAGCGCGACGCGATCGCCCGCTTCTTCAGGTTCATGGCCGCTCACAATTACGACTGGGCCCGAACCGGCCATATCCCGGCCTTCAAGTCCGTCCTCCAGGACCCTCGATTCACATCGCTTCCGCACCGCGACGACATTGCTCCGCTCGCCGAAATCGGCCGGCCGCTACCGAGTTATATTCAGCGCCAGAACGCGATCGAAGGGATTGTCGGCGAGGAGGCCGCCGCGGCCTTCACCGGACAGAAGACTATCCCCAACGCCCTCGCCCAGGCCGAGCGCCGGGTAAACGACCTTCTTGGACAGGTGGACTGAAGCTCCGGAACTTACTCGTTAATCTCGATCAGTGTTGCGCGATTGCGGCTTGTATCTTTGAGAAGGCGCGTCATACAAACGCAACAAGCCATGTGTTTGGCGATTGTCGCAAGAGGGGGCTCATATGCGGCGCGTGCAATCCTTGCTCTGGTCTACGACGACCCTTTTTTCCGTTGCGGCGCTCGCCGCTCCGGCTGCGGCACAGACCCAGCCCGCGTCACCACCGGATCCTGCTGCCACGGCGCAGCAAAGTCCTGCCCAGCCGGCGCAAAATGCGGATGCGCCGCAAAGCCCTGCGGCCGGCGCACCGACCGACGAAAATGCGATCGTCGTCACCGGCCAGCGCCGCGCTCTGCAGTCGGCGCGCAACGTCAAGCGCAATAGCGACCAGATTGTCGACGCGATCGTCGCCTCCGACATCGGCAAGCTGCCGGACATTGCTGTTTCCGACACTGCCGCGCGCATTCCCGGCATCCAGGTGACGCGCGAGCGGGGCGAGGCCGACCGCGTCCTCCTGCGCGGCCTCGACAGAAGTTATTACACGACCACCTACAACAGCCGCGAAATCTTCACCGCTGAAACGCGTTCGGTTGCACTGCAGGACTTTCCGTCGGGCGCCATCGCTGCGCTGGAAGCCTTCAAGACTTCGACAGCCAATCTGATCGAGCCGGGAATCGCAGGCCTGATCAACGTGCGCTCGCGCCGGCCGTTCGATTTCAAGGGTTTCGAACTCAACGGCTCGGCCTGGGTGCTCCACCCGCGGCAGTCGAAGGACTGGAATCCCAACGGCAATATCATGGTCACGGATCGCTGGCGGGTCGGCGACGGAGAAATGGGAGCGCTGCTCAACTTCTCCTATACCAGCCTGCACTATCTCGACTCGATCATTTCAAACGCCGACTTTGTCGCGCCGGGACCGGCCGCGGGGCGCCTGCCCGACTGGCCCCTCATCGAATATGACGAGGCACGTCGTTACCGGCCGTCGTTGAATGGAGCGATCCAGTGGCGCCCGAACCCGGACCTCGAATTCTACGTCGAAGGTCTGTGGCAGGGCTTCCGCCACCACATCCAGGACCGGCATTTCGAACAGCCGATCTGGGGCGGCGCATCTTACACTAACCTCACGTTCCAGCCCGGAACCAACCTCATCGAGAGCGGTACCGTGTTCAATCCGTTCCGCGGCGAAGGCTGGCAGGGCGGCACGCACAACAAGACCAACACCTACCAGTTCGCAGCCGGCGGCCGCTACGACGCGGGGCCGTTGCGGATCACCGGCGACGTTGCTCGGACGAACAGCACGTTCACGGGTCACACCGAGAGCGTGGATTACAGGCTGTGCCCAAGCCTTCCGGGAAACAACGATCCATTCAATTGCGGGCAGACGGTCAATTTCGTCATTGGCGCGCCGGGCGACATCCCGAGCTTTGAGCTGGTTGGCTTCGATCCGAGTAATCCGAACAACTACGCCTTCCGTGGTCTGTTCGAGGAAAAGCAGCAGGCGAAGGGCAAGGATTGGCAGGGGCGCCTCGACTTCGAGTATCAGACGGGGATGACCGGGCTGCCCAAGTTGCAGTGGGGCGTCCGTTACGTCGACCGCAACGCAAGCCGCGTATACGGCAATTGCTACAGCAGGAATGCAGCTTGCCGTGCGCTGGGCTTCCCCGACGTCTTTGGTACGCCGATCACGGCCGTTCCGCTCGACTATCAGTTGTTCGAGCCCGGGTTCATCGGCGCAAATAACAAGCCGTTCCCGACCACTTGGCTGACGCCCACTTACTCGAGCATCGTGGACAATATCGAAGAGCTTCGCGCATTTGTCGGGATGCCGTCCGACGGGCCGGCCTTTGATCCGCTGCAAAGCTTCAAAGCCAATGAGAAGAGTCTCGCCGGCTATGGGCAGCTGAGTTACGAATTCGGCCCTGTCGACGGACAAGTCGGCGTTCGCGCCGTGCACACCGATCGCGCTATCAAAGGCACGCAGCGCATCGATACCGGCTCCGGCATCGTCTTCGAACCGATCGATCTGTCCCGCAAAAAGACGGTATTTCTGCCGAACCTCAACGCGCGTGCGCATCTGACCGACAATCTGCAGCTTCGACTGGCAGTCACGAAGACGCGGACCCGTCCGCAGTTCAACGACCTCAATCCGTCGATTTCGATCAACGAATCGTCGTGTCCGAACAATATCTGCCCGGCCTCGGGCGGAAATCCGTTTTTGAAAGACTTGAAATCCACCAACTGGGATTCGAGCCTTGAATATTATTTCTCGCGGACAGGCTACGCATCGGTTGCGGCCTTCCATCACCAGCTCAGGGGGTTTGTAACCCCTTCGTCGGTCGAAGAGACCGGCGGACCGAACGGTAATGACCTGCTCGTCAGCGCGCCGATCAATTCGGGCAAGGGTCACGCCAGCGGCTTCGAAGCTCAGGTCAACACCTTCTTCGACGTGCTCGGCGGCCCAGACTGGCTGAAATCGTTCGGAGTCCAAGCGAACGTCACGTACGTCAGCGCTCGCGCGAAATACCCCAACTTCGGCAATCAGAACGACATGATCTCACGGCCGCTGCTGTTCGTTTCCAAATGGACGTACAACGTCATCGGAATGTTCGAGCGAGGCCCCGCTTCCGTGCGCCTCGCTTACAACAAGCGCAGCCCATACTGGGAGAATTACTCCGAGCGGAACGACTTCTCGAGCGGTGGGCTGCCGTACGTCATCCGGCACAAGTTCCACGAACCGGGCCGCCTCGATCTCTCGGCGAGCTACACCTTCATGGACCGGTTCACCGTCTTCGGCGACTGGACCAATATCCTGTCCAGACCGCAAAAGATCGATCTCATTCGAATCGATCCGACCGGCCCGCGGTTCGACCCGAACGGACCTCAGGTCGGATTCGCGTGGCGTGCCCGTTACACCGAGCGCATCCTGTCGCTAGGCGTTCGTTTCCGCTTCGGTGGGGAAGGCCCGCGGGTCGCGGCGCCGACGCCCTACGTCGCTCCGCCGCCTCCGCCGCCGGTCGTGACGACTCCGGCGCCCGAGCCGGCACCGCCGCCTCCGCCGCCTCCGCCGCCTCCTGCGTCGGGCGAGCGCGGCTAGGCAGCGTCTTTAACCGACGCAGGTCTCCCTGCGACGAATGAGCGCTTGTTTGGACAGCTGCGCCGTGCACGATGCGGATCGTGGCTGAGCGCAGGCAATCCAAGACGCGCGTCGTAATCCTCGGCGGAGGGACCGCCGGCTGGATGACCGCTGCGGCCCTCGTCAACCAGCTCGGCCCGGCGTGCGATGTGCGCCTCATAGAATCGGAGGAAATCGGGATCGTCGGGGTCGGCGAAGCGACGCTGCCTCACATCCGCTTCTTCGTCGAAAGCCTGGGAATCGACGAGGCCGACTTCATGAGGGCCACTCACGCGACCTTCAAGCTCGGCATCGAGTTCCACGATTTCGGCCGCATCGGCACCCATTATCTGCACCCGTTCGGGAGCTTCGGGGCGCCGCTCAACGACGTCCCCTTCCACCACTACTGGTTGCGGCTCCGCTCCGAGGGCCGCGGCGGCGAATTGTGGGACACGTCGATCTGCAACGTCATGGCGGCGCGCGCGAAGTTCGACCCGCCGCCGCCGGGAAGCGCCCTCTACAATTACGCCTACCAGTTCGACGCAACCTTGTTCGGGCCATATCTGCGGAATTATTCGCTCGCGCGTGGTGCGATCAGGACCGAGGGCAAGGTCGTCGACGTCGAAGTCGATGGGGAAAACGGCAACGTCGTCGCGCTGAAGCTCGAAAGCGGCGAGCGCGTGGAAGGGGACCTGTTCGTCGATTGCTCCGGTTTCCGCGCTTTGCTGATCGGACAGACGCTGCGGGAGGAATGGGAGGACTGGTCGCACTGGCTGCCGTGCGACCGCGCGGTGGCGATGCCATGCACCCCGCCCGACGCGCCCCTTGAGCCCTACACGCGAGCGCATGCGATGAGCGCCGGGTGGCGCTGGCGGATTCCGCTGCAGCACCGCATCGGCAACGGTTACGTTTATTCGAGCGCGCACATCAACGACGATGAGGCCGCGGACGCACTGGTAGCGTCCGTCGAGGGAAAGGCGATGGCCGATCCCCGAGTGCTGAGGTTTCGCGCCGGCCGCAGAAAGCGCAGCTGGTCCAAGAATGTCGTTTCCATCGGGCTCGCGTCGGGGTTCCTGGAGCCACTGGAATCGACCAGCATCTATCTCGTCCAGGGCGCGATCGCTCAGCTGATCGAGCTGTTTCCGATCGGCGGCGTTCGCGCTGAGGACGTGGCAGAATTCAACCATGCGGTGGACGTCGAATATGACCGCATCCGCGACTTCCTGATCCTCCACTATCACGCGACAGAGCGTGACGATTCCAGCTTCTGGAACCACACCCGCACCATGCAGGTGCCGGATACGCTCCTCGGCAAGATGGAGCTGTGGAAACGCAGCGCGAGGGTGGCGAAATACAGTCAGGGCCTGTTCTTCGAACCGAGCTGGGTAGCGGTGTACGTCGGGCAAGGCGTGATGCCGGACGGTTGGGACGAACGGGCCGACCTGCCCGGAGCAGCCGAGCTCGACGCGGGAATCGAACGCGTCCGCCGACAGGTTGCTGACCGCGTCGCGGCCATGCCAACTCAGGCCGAGTTCATCGGCCGGCGCAATGCGCGGATCGAGGCGCCTGAATGAGCGGGGACCGGTCGATCCAGACGATCGCGGTCGCCGGCGGCGGAATCGTCGGCCTTTCGGCGGCGATCGCCTTTGCGCGAGCACTGCCACGGGCCCTGGTAACAGTGCTGGAGTTGCCCGCCGATCCCGCGGCCCTCGCAGACCGGCTTCCAACCGCATGGCCAAGCGTCGCGCGATTTCACGCGGCGATCGGCCTCGACGAACATGACCTGGTGCGGTGCGGAATCGCGATCCACCACGTCGGCACGATTTTCGAGGGCTGGCCCGCCGGCCAATGGGTTCATGCCTTCGGCCCTTACGGAAAGCCGGTTGGAGCGATCCCATTCGACCAGATCTGGGTTCGCGCGAACATGGCCGGACAGGCCCTGCCCTACGATCGATATTCCCTTGGCGCAGCACTCGCGCGCAGCGGCAAGTTCGTCCATCCGTTGCAGGACCCCGATCAGCTCGGATCGCGCTTCGCTTATGGGCTGCGGTTCGACCCGGAGCCATATCGTGAGCGCTTGCGCGACCTCGTGCTAACCGCCGGAGTCACATTTTGCGCAGGCGACATCCGTGAGATCGAGCCTGGCGAAGCTGGAATCTCCGCTTTGCGACTGACGGATGGCAGCCGCATTGAGGCGGACCTGTTTATCGATTGCACGGGACCGCAGGCGCGGCTGTTGAGAACCATCGACGACAGCGTCGAGGATTGGAGCCGCTGGATGCCCTTCGGTCGAATCGCGCTTGGGTTCAGCGATGACGTCGACGACGCGGCAACCGCGGATAGAATGCGCGGTTCGGATGCCGGATGGACCATCGAATGGCCGCTCCGAGGGCGTACGATGACCGCGTGCCTGACGATTGAGGGCGAGGGCGTCGCGATCGCGCGTCACAGGCGATTGCGGCCCTGGGTGGGCAATGTGCTCGCCCTAGGCGAGGCTGCAACTGCCCTCGATCCGCTGCACGGGATGAACCTCGACGTTGCGCAGCAAGCCATCCTGCTCGCGCTCGAGCTTCTTCCGGGGCGCGACTTCCATCCGCTCGAGACCGCCGAATACAATCGGCGTGCTGAGCAGCTGACCCGACGGGTCCGAGATTTCGCGGCGTTGCATTACCCTAGCTCACTCAAAGCCGAGGACGCTCCGGAGAGCCTGGCTCGAACGCTCGGCCAATATCGGCATCGCGGTCGTCTGCCGTTCCACGAGGACGAAAGCGTGACCCGCGACAGCTGGACAGCGGCGTTGATCGGGATGGGCTTCGTGCCCGAACATGCAGATGCGCAGGCGCTCGTCGTGCCGCTGGATCAAGCGGTGGCTGCAATGGCCGAGCTCGCGGATGCGATCGACAAGACCGTCGCGGGACTTCCGACGTACCATGATTATCTCGCCCGGATTGGGCGCTAACCGCGTTCGCTGGCGCCCTGCGGGCGAACGCTCGGTGCAATCTGCGGCTTGCCGTCCTTCCAGAAGATTGGCGCGATGTAGAGATAGCGCTTGTCGTCCGCCTTGCGGCAGCCGCTCGTCGCCGCCCAGGCATGGAAGCTCATGAAGGTGCGATTGGCGACCTGGAACACGCTCTGGTGCCCCGGCCCGCTAAGGCAGCCGGCGTCCCTTTCGTAGAAGCTGTGCAGGATCGGATTGTCGGCCGATTTCCTGCACGGGCCGAGCGGGCCTGAACAATCGGCGTAGCCCATGCCATATGGCGACCGGTCCTGGTCGTCGTTCCAGCCGAAATAAGCGGCGGAAAAGAGCAATTGGTACCCGCCCGGAGTGCGGACCATCGTCGGCGCTTCGACCAGCCGCTGCTCCCAACTCTTATCGTCGTGGATCAGCTCGACAGCCGCGCCGGCGATGGACAGTCCGTCCGGCGCCAGCGGTTGGCCCCAGATTGCGGTGTGCTTGCCGATGCGGTTCCCGTCGTTCTTGAAATAGACGTAGAGCTTTCCGTCCGAATCGCGGAATGGGTTGGCGTCGATGCTTCCGCCAAGATCGGTTTGGCAGACGATCGGGTCCTTGCGCGTGTCGACGAACGGCCCGAGCGGATCGGTCGCTTCCGCTACACCGATGCATTGCGAATTCTTTCGAATGTCGCTCGCCGTATAGTAGAGCAAATATCGGTCGCCGAGCTGGAGCACCTCCGGAGCCCACGTAAATCCGGGCTTCGCCCAGGATCCGAGCTTTGGAAGCGCGTCCAGCTTCTTGCCAGAAGCGTCGGTCGCATACGCCCAGTGGGCCAGGTCGCTGGAGACGGCGACCGGAACGTTCGGCCCGTTGTTGGTCGAATAAGCGATGAATTGGGAACCGTGTGGAAAAACGAAGGCATCCGGGAAATCTTCGTTGAACACCGGGACGAACGATGGAGCGCTCGCCGCGGCGCAGAAAAGCCCCGCAACAGTAAAAGCCAGCCGTTTGAAGATCGCGCGCGAAGCCACTGGCGCCTCCAGGGTGAGACGCTGATCCTACCGATTGCAAACGCTTCCGCAAACCAGTGAGGCGGCCTATGATCGGCGAGTGCGTGCGTTTCTCGCTTTGTTGCTGGCCGCGCTCTCTTTCGGCGGCTGCGCAACCGCCGCGGAGGCGCGGCGAGCCACGTACCAAAACCCTGTGTTCGACGCGGACTTTCCTGACCCGGCGGTTATCCGCGCGCCGGACGGCTTCTATTATGCCTATGCGACGCAAACCCAGCGCCAGGGCAAATGGATTAATATCCAGGTCGCCCGGTCGACCGATCTCGTCCACTGGCGGCATCTCGGCGACGCGCTTCAAGGCAAGCCTCGCTGGGCCTCGGCGACTCAGGATTTCTGGGCGCCCCACGTCATTCGGGATCGTTCGCGATACGTCATGTACTTTTCGGCGAAACCGGACAGGTCCGACGAGCGGCACGGCTTGTGCCTGGGCGTTGCAAGCGCGACCTCCCCGGTCGGCCCGTTCGTCGACATCGGCCATCCGCTTAAATGCGGCGAAGGTTTCGTCAACATCGACCCGATGGCCTATGACGATCCGGCGACGGGCAAGCGACTCCTTTACTGGGGATCGGGATTCCAGCCGATCAAGGTTCAGGAATTGGCCTCGAACCGAGTGAGCTTCGTGCCGCGAAGTGCGCCCAAGAATCTGGTCTGGCCGAACCCGAAGAAGGACGCGTTCCCGGTGCTGGTCGAGGGCGCTTGGGTGATTCGGCGCGGCGGTTGGTATTATCTCTTCTACTCGGGCGACAATTGCTGCGGAGCGAGGGCGAACTACGCCGTGATGGTCGCCCGATCGCGACGCGCAACGGGGCCCTTCGAGACGCTCGAGAAGGCCACCGGCAAGGCGCACAGCATCATCCTCGAAAAGCGCGGCTATTGGATTGCACCGGGGCACAACTCCATCGTGACCGATGTCCGTGGGCGCGACTGGATCGTTTATCATGCCGTCGACGCGCGCCGGCCCCGCGAAAAAGCTACGGACGACGTCAATACACGCAGGGTAATGCTTATCGACCGCGTTCTTTGGGAAAGAGGCTGGCCCGTCGTCGCAGGGCCAACCGATCAGCGTAACCCTGCGCCGTGAGCAGTCCGCCGATGTCGGCTCTGAAGTTCGAAGTCGAAGCCAGCGAACATGACGAGGCTCGGCTGATCATCGTCAGCGAAGGCACCGGTCGGCGCGTTTACGAGCTTCCGGGCAGTGAGCAGCAGCAATATTCCGATTTCTTCCGCAGCTTGTCCCGGGACTTCGGCACGCGCTTTCCGCACGTCTTCGCCGAGCGGGCCGAGCACCCCCCACCGGAGATCCGCTGGCAGCCGCTGCTCACGGAAAACGTCCACCCGCAGATTCTTGCAGGCTATGGCGATCCCGCCGTTGTCCGAACCGACGATGGCTGGTGGCTGGTCGCAACTTCGAACGACGCTCCGGACGCCTTCCCGATTCTCCATTCGACGGATCTCAGCCACTGGGAGCCGATGGGTTTCGCCTTTCCCGAGGGGCAGGAGCCTGTCTGGACTGCAACTGGCCGAAACGTCGCGGATTTCTGGGCGCCGGAGATCGCCAAAGTCCGGGATGAATATTGGCTCTGTTTTACCGCTCGCCAGCGATCGAAGATCCTTGCCATCGGCCTCGCGCGAGCTCTTCACCCGCGCGGTCCGTGGGTCGACAATGGCGCTCCGCTCGTCACGGGCAAGGCCGTCGGCGGGCTGGTCGCCACCGCAGTGATCGACAGCCACATCTTCGTCGATGAGGATGGTGAAACCTTTTTGTTCTGGAAGGACGACACGAACAGCATCTGGCCGCGCCCGCTGGCGATGCTGCTTCGCGACAAGCCCGAGCTCATCGAACAGCTGTTTGCAACCGAAGAAGACCGGCGAACGGCGGCATTCGCCGCGGCCATCGTGCCCTGGGCCAATGAGCGCCGGCCGATGGAGCGCTTCTTCCTGATGCAGCCGTTGATCGAGGCCGCCCTCGCGAACTGGGACGGGGTCCGCACGGCGTTGGTCGACTACGGCCTCGCTGCAACGATCCTGGACGCGATGACCACCCCGGTCCGCGCGCAGCGCATTGCGCCGGACGGCCGCTCGCTGATCGGTGAAGATACCATCGTCCTCCGCAACGACCTCGATTGGGAGGGCCATTTGATCGAGGGCCCGTTCGTCACCCGTCAGGAGGGGCGCTATTGGCTGTTTTACGCGGGGAACGACTTTTCAACACCGTCTTACGGGATCGGTGTCGCGACCGCCGACCACCCGCTCGGGCCATACGTCAAGCAAGGCGAGCCACTTTTGAAGTCGACGACCGATTGGACCGCTCCAGGGCACGCCTCGGTCGCCCCGGGTCTGGACGGCCAGCCGCAGCTCTTCTTTCACGCCTTCCATCCGGGCACAGGCGGTTACAACGCGTTCCGGGCCTTGCTGACCGTTGGCCTGAGGTTCAGCCGCGGGCGGGTCGAGGTGGTCGAGCTTTAGGAGCCCGGGCCAACGCGCCCGCCGCCCCGGATCACGGTCGTCACCGACGGATTGCCCCAATAGCGGACTGAACCTCCGCCGTTGACGGCGGCTGTCAGCACTCGGCGAGCGCGCACCTTGATGTCACCGCCGCCATTCACCGCTGCGGTCACGACATCCGCCGGGATCGCCCTTGCGTCGACGGCTCCGCCCCCGTGAACGGCGACCGTAATCGCCCGTTGATTGGCGAAGTTCGGAGTGGCCGTAATCTTGCCGCCGCCCTCGACTGCGAGCACGGGCACGGTCGGGCTCTCAATCAGGATTCGAAGACGATAATGTTGCGGGCAGCGGGCGTTGCACGCGTCGATCTTCAATCGGCGGTCGCTGATCACCCGGACGTTCGTGAATTGGCTACTGCCTTCGATGAGCGTGACCCGCTGGACCGCGCCTGGACGAAGCTCCACGTCGCCACCGCCGCGAAGCTCGATCGAATTGAACGCTGAGATCGGCACGACCTCGGTGGCGATCACTGGCGCGGACGTAGCAAGTGCAATGATGGATAAAGTTGTGATGGGACGCATGGATAGGGTTCCTGTCACTCGAATCGGCTTTGCGCTACATTTGTAGCGCTTGCGGACGGGACTGTCCAGCACCTTGCCGCAGCGCGGGTTCAGGAGCATTCCGGACGAATGATCCGGATCATCGGCAGCTACGTCAGTCCCTACGTCCGCAAGGTCCTGGCCTGCCTGAACCTCAAGGGGCTGGCCTATGAAATCGATCCGATCACGCCTTTCTTCGGCAATGAGGAATATGAGCGGATCAGCCCGCTTCGTCGCATCCCCGTGCTGATCGACGGCGACGTGTCGATCTGCGATTCTTCAGTGATCTGCGCCTATCTCGACGACGCTTATCCCGAGCGCCCGCTGCTGCCGGTCGACCCCAGCGACCGCGCGAAGGCGCGGTGGCTGGAAGAATATGCCGACACGCGGCTCGGCGACGTGTTCATCTGGGGCCTGTTCTACCAAAAGGTCGTCCGGCCCGCGGTTTGGGGCGAACCGGGCGATGAGGAGCGCGTTGCCCGCACGCTGACCGAAGAGATACCTCGAACGCTCGATTACCTTGAGGGTGAGCTTCCCGCAGGCGGCTTCCTGTTCGGCGACATCGGGCTCGCCGACATTGCGGTCGCGAGCTTCTTCCGTAATGCCGCTTATGCCGGCTTCGAGCCCGATCCCATGCGCTGGCCGAACACCGCCGGCTTTGTCCAGCGCACTCTCGCAAACCCGTGCATCGCCTCGCTGCTGCCGTTCGAAGACGTCCAGCGAAGCGCCGAGATCAGGCACCGGCGCCAGGCTCTGCTCGATGCCGGAGCGCCGCTCACGACCGAGACTCTCGGCCAGCGCGAGCCTCGCAAGGGCTATATGCGACTTTAGACCGCCTCAGCCCGCGAGCCGCGGGTGTCCCGAAATCCAATGCTCGAGCCTGGTCCGCAAGGAGGGCTTGGACGGAATGAAGCCCGGTTCCGGAACTGTTCCCGGCGTCAGCGGCAGAGGCCGCTCGTTCGTCTCGTAGAGCATCAGATTGTGCGGGACTTTCGGGCGAAGCGTCTCGCGACCCCGAAGCATGTCCTCCGCCATTCCCAGCGAGCGGTGAACGTCCTCGGCGGTGAACGGCTTCATCAGGCAGCCGAGCGCAAGATCCGGCATGGCGAAGCGCGGCGCCTTGCCGCTGACGAAGAGGCAGGCAATGCCCTTCTCAGTCAGTCGCGCCGCGACCGAAAAGCCGGTCGACCCGTGCGCAAGATGGAGGTCGAGAAGCACGAGATCCGGGTCATGTTCCTCGGCGGCAGCGATCGCGCTGTCCGCATCGTCGGCCGTCGCGACGACGCGATAACGCGGATTATCCTCCACCAGATATTTGAGCGTATTCGCCAGCTGAAGATCATCTTCAACCACAAGAATTCTGAGCACGCGCGAGTTCCCCTACTCCGCGAGAAGAAATTCTTCCCCGAAAATCCGTGAGTTGCATGGTCGCCCGGATCGAGTCCGCTGCGAATCCCCCATGAACGAAGTTAACGCCGAGCCGACTCCTCGCCGAGCCGAAGCGATGGAGCAAAGCGAAAAGGCGTCCCGCCGAAGCGGAACGCCCAACTCTCCCCAACAACGAGCTGGTCTTAGCGGTAGAAAATGTGCTGGCCGATCTTCTGCGCCATGCTGAGGCGGTGACCCCAGGCGGGATTGACGTAATCGGCGTGGTACCAAAGCACGTCGTTCGACAAGGTCGGAATGACGTTGGCCATGGCGAGCCGGGTGATGCCCTGCGCCCTCGCCCAGGCGGCCGAAGCGGTGTTGATCGCCGGGAACTGGCCGTGGCGGACGAACGAGAATTGGGCCGGCTGCTTGACCACCGAGCACCAGCTCGCCGGATATTGGCCGGAAGCGGCGCGGTTCATGATGACCCGGGCAACCGCGAGCTGGCCTTCGAGCGTTTCCCCGCGCGCCTCGAAATAGACGGCGGTCGCGATGCAATTGGCTTCTTCGCTGAGGAGTTGGCCGGTGCTGTACTTGTCGACCAGCGCGTAGAGCGGCCAGCCGGCCTTGTAGAGCCAGGCTGCCTCCGCATTGATCGATGCCGGAAGCGAGGCCGAAATCGTCTGGGCGGGCCGGGGAGCGGTCGTCACGACGGCCGAGGTCACCGTCGCCTGCGTCGCGAGGCCCAGCGGCTTCGCGCCGGAATCCACGTCGAGAGCACGCACCGCGGCGGGAACATTGAGGTTCGCGGCCAGGCTTTGCGCGCCCGCCTCGCTCGACCCCAGGCCCAGCATGAATATTCCAATGACCGCGGCCGCAGCGCGACCGCCGATAAGCTTTACCAACTGCTATTCCCTCTTGCCTGGCGGACGGGTCTTCCGGGCGCCCTAAAGACGCTCGCGCTTTGCGCTGCCGGAAGACCCTCCGTCTTGCCCTGGAGCCCGGCCTTTCAAAGGCGCTTTGGGCTCGCTCGCTCTCAATTTGCTGAAACCCAGATATGGAATGCGTTAACCCACGCCAACCCACCGGGCGGTGAACCGTTGGAGTCGCGGGATGGAATCCGGAACACTTTCAAATCGTTCAGTTTTCTGCCGTTTTTGGCTCATTTCGACGCCACTTTCACTCGGCTCGTCGGCGGCGTAACAGCATTCGTCGCAAGGAGTGTCCCGGGATGGCGCATTGGCTGATGAAATCGGAGAGCGGAGTCTACAGCTGGGACGATCTGGTGCGCGACAAAACGACCGAATGGGACGGAGTCCGCAACCCCACCGCGCGAATCCACCTGAAAGCGATGAAGGCCGGCGATGAGGCCTTTTTCTACCATAGCGGCGACGAACGGCAGGTGGTCGGGATCATGCGGGTGACCCGCGAAGCGCGGCCCGATCCCAAGGATCCGGCCTGGGTTTCGGTCGCGGTGGAGCCCGTACGTCCCGTTGGGCGGCCGGTCACTCTTAAGCAGATCAAGGCCGAGCCGAGCCTCGCAAAGATGGAGCTGGTCCGCCTGTCGCGGCTGTCGGTCTCGCCGGTGCGCGACGAGGAATGGCGCAAGATCCTGGAGATGGCGGGTTCGAAATGATGCTGCCGGCGCATTTTTGCGGCGGCGCTGACGGAGCAAATTGACGCGCGCGAAAGCCCACGTGAAGGGGGTGGGAGGGTGTGTCAACTTCGTCACAACGTTCGCAATGGGTGGAAACTGACATTGCGGTTATTCGCTAGTCCCACCCTCTGCCTTCGACTTCATGTCTCGCAACACGCGGCGAGTATTGCTCCGCGCCGCCCACCTCGCGATCGGCTCCCAATAGATTGCCGGGTCAATTCGCAATCGATGTGCAGCTATAATGGTGAGCCTCGTTCTTGCTGTGCCCAGCGGCTCTAGTTCGAAGCGGGTCTCACCTGTTTCGAAATATCCATTCACGTGCGGCGCGTGCACGTGCCGGTAGGGACTCATCTCATTCATCGCAGGCGGCTGGCTGAGAACCTCAAACCCAAGAAGCCTACTTTCTTGCCATTCCGTGATCCTCTCCCGCGCCTTCCCCGTCGAGAAATAGCCGATACGGAAGGAACCGACGTGGTTGCCCGACAGATGCGCCCGCTCCGGGTACGCAAGGCCCAGGCGGCCAACGAGGGTCGGGGGCTCGCGGATTGGATCGTCGCTCGTCAGCTCCTGCCACACGCGAGCTGCAGGGGCGTCGATTACGATGCTCTCGTTCGTGAGCATCATCGTTTCAGGCGGTGAGATGGCGTCGGCCGCAAACATCAGGGGAAGCAGGGCAACGCAGTAAATCGGTGTGGCCGGGTCCTTCCCGATTCTGGCGGCTCTACGGCCGAGAGCGCCTCCGGCAATGGCAAGAAGAGCTCCCAGCGGAGCCGCAAGGATCAGACAGATCAGACCTTCGAGCGCAAACAGGATCAGCCCAAAGCAGCCGAGTGCCGCGGATAGGAGCACTAAGCCATTCGTCGTTTTGGCACTTTGAAGCTCGCGTCGGTTCACGAGATAGCCCGTGGTGAATCCCACCACGAGTGGCGTCAGGACGAACAGACCCCAACCGTAAGCGTGAAAAACAAGAGCCGAGATGGCTACTGCGGACAGGATGATCGCAATGCCTGCCACAGTCCCCACGATCACCTGAAACGTCTTGGTCTGGCTGGCCTCGGCTAGAAGGTGCGAGATGCTGCGCTGGTCGCTCACTGGCTATGCCTGTGCCGAATGCCGAGCGAAGACAGGACAGCCCTGAGCTTTTTCCACGACCCGCATCAGCGCAGGCCGATGAGGCAGGTGCTCGGGCGTCACAATGTTCGAGGCCAAGCCGACGCGCTCGAATGCAAGAACTAGCATCCAGCCAAGATCAACCTGACCGGGGTCGAGTCCGAGTTTCGCCGATCCGGGAAACGCGTGGTGATTATTGTGCCAGCTCTCCCCCATGCTGATCAGGCCGGCGAGCTTCACATCATAACCTTGAACGCAGGCACCGGTGACTACCCACGTCTGGCCGCCCTCTCGATGCGCAAAGTGGCCGACTAGCCAATGGCCGGTCACACACACCGCCACCCGCGCGCAGATGCCCCAGACAAGCCACTGCACGCCCCCGACTGCGAAGAAGAGAATTGCCCACGGGAGCTGTTGCACCATCCAGGTTCGCTCCATCCAGCGATAGACCCGATCGTGGACCAGCCGTGGCTCCAGCCGAAACTCGGGCGGGCTCGCCAGTTCGAGGCGACAGTGAAGTTGGTGCCAGCCATCTCGCCAGAAGCCTGCGCGATGGGCGAAGTAATCGTGGCATAAACGCTGACGTTGCGCCCAGTCGCGCATGTCGTGGAGCCGAATCATGCCAACTGGACCGGCCATGCCGACAAGAACGCCAAGATAGACGCAGAGATATTCCAGCCAAAGCGGACAAGCGAAGCTGTTGTGGATGAGCCGGCGGTGCATGCCGACCGAGTGACCCGCACAAAGCGTGATGCCGGAGGTAATAATGAACAGCAGGAATGCGTCCCAACTGAAGCACAGCGGACCCAAGAGCAGCGCTGCTACGCTCATCCCACCGATCCACAGGGACTTTCCCGGTGACCAGCGTATGATGCCGCGGACGGGGTCGCAATTGGTACCGGCCACGATCCGCTCCGAACCGGATACCAGCTGCATCGTTCGCTCCTATTTCTTCGGTTTGTTGGGTCGCGTATCGCGTAGTGCGGCACTTTCTCGCCGAAGCGGAGTGGACACCGGGCAAAGGCGCTGCACGAAACCGTTGAGCGTGTTGGCTAGATTGTCGGGCACGAGGCTGTAGTGGACAAACTGTCCTCGCTTCTCGCTATTCACGAGGCCGGCATTTTCCAGAATTTGAAGGTGCTTCGAGATCGCCGGCTTGCTCATTTCAAATCGAGCGGCGATCTCGCCAGCGGTAAGGTCGACCTCCGAGAGATACGCAAGGATCTTTCGTCGCGGCGCCGACGCGAGCGCTTCAAAAATCTCGTCCATCGGTGATTTAATTAACTAATGAGTTAATTAGTGTCAACAGCGCCTGCTGGTCACTCGCTGGGGTGAGGCGACCTTCGGTCAGCTGCGGCTTCCGAACGGGTTCGCTGATGACGCGCTGGCCGATCTGAGGACGCCGACCCCTCCACCATTCACTCTGCGGTGAATGGTCCCCCTCCCCGAGCAAGCTCAGGGAGGAGCGCTAAGCCGCCTCCAGCTTCCTCGCCGCCCGCTTCCGCTCATGCGGGTCGAGGAACCGCTTGCGGATCCGCACCGCCTTGGGCGTGACGACCGGGAACGCGTACCGCGAGTTGTGGGACAACCGGCAGGTCTATTGCTGAATGCAGGTCTCAACTCTTACGCCGCTTCCAGTTTGCGCGCTTGTCTCTTCCGCTCGTGCGGATCCAGGAATCGCTTGCGGAT
>JBKPOR010000089.1:0-31207 GCA_046765675.1 Pseudomonadota bacterium | reverse complement strand
AGTACGCCCTGATCCTGGCGATCGTTGGTGGCATCATCGCCATCGCCGCCATTGCTCTCGGTAACGCCGTTGGCAACGCGATGAACCGCGCTGCGACCTGCGTGAACTCGAAGGGTGCGGCGAACTATACCGCCAACTGCTAATTCGTACCGGGGGTCGCTTTCGGGCGGCCCCCTTGTTCCTTGAGTTGAGTCGATGCCGCGATTTGCGGCGCGTTAGTAAACAAAAGCTTACGTCGGATTCTGAAGTAGGCTAAAACCGCCGCGGGGGTGGCGCTTATGATGTCTCGGCAATCCATGATCGCGCTTGGAATAGCGATCGTCCTAGGCCTCTTCGCGGTCTATATCGCGAATATCTACATCAGCGGGAGCCAGAAGAGGGTTGAGCTCGGCGGAACGACCAAGGTCGCCGTCGCATCGGTCCCAATGGCTTATGGTACGGAGGTGACGCCCGACAAGGTGCGGTTCGTCGACTATCCGAACGCAAGCATTCCGCCAGGAAGCTTCACCAATGCCGGACAGCTGATGCCGCCGAACCAAAGGCGCTTCGCTTTGCTGCCGATGGGCATCAACGAACCCATCCTCGCCACCAAGATTTCAGCGCCGGGCTCCGGCGCGTCGATCGCCGCCTTGCTCCCGGATGGGATGCGCGCTGCGACCGTCCGAATCGACGACGTCTCTGGGGTCGCCGGCTTCATCCAGCCGAACGACAGCGTCGACGTTCTCATCACACGCCAGATCCAGGGCGCCCAAACTGCTTCGCAGCTGACGGACGTCCTGCTCCAGAACGCTCGCGTCATTGCGATCGACCAGGAAGCGAAGAACAGCGACGGTACGCCGAAGGTCGCGCGCACCGCGACTTTGCAGGTGACGCCGCTCGATGCCCAGAAGCTCGCTCTGGCTCAGCAGTCGGGCAGCCTCAGCCTGGTGCTTCGCAAGCCGGGCGAGCAGAACAATCCGGTCGTCGAGACCGTCAGCATGAACGACCTCCGTTACAATATGTACGGCGGGGCGCGCTATCCGGCGCCCGCGGTGGTCGGCGGATATTCCGGGGCTGTTACTGGAGCGATCGATCGCACAGCGGCCCTGATTTCGAGCACCAATGCGCACCGTTCGGTTTCGCGCAGGAGCGGCCGGTCAGCGAGGGTAGCGAAGCCGGCTGCCGAATTGCCGAGCGTCGAAGTCTACCGGGGTACCAAGAGCGACTCGTACAAAGTGGGGGGTTATGGCCGCTAAGGTAATTATCAGGGCCGCGCTCGCGGCTGCGGGCGCCACTGCGCTCGCTGCCGCCCAGCCAGCTGCCGCGCAAATCACCGTCGCTGAAGGCATCCATGCCGGCGAGCTCGACGTTCCAGTCAACAAGAGTCAGGTGATCCGGACCGACCGGCCTTATTCCAAGGCGCTGATCGGAAATCCCGCGATCGCCGACGTACTGCCGTTGTCAAACAGCTCGCTCTATGTTCTGGGCAAGCAGAACGGCACGACGAGCCTCACGCTCTACGACCGGTCCAATCGACTGATCGCAGTGCTCGACGTCGTCGTCGGCCCGGACGTCATGACCCTGAAGCGCCAGCTCTCGGAACTGATGGCGGGCAATGACATATCGGCGCGCATTTCGAACGACAGCGTCGTTCTTGAGGGCACCGTTGCGAGCGCGCTCGAAGCCGACAAGGCTGTTCAGCTGGCCGAGACCTATGCGCCCGGGAAGGTGGTCAATCTCCTTTCGCTGGGTTCGGCTCAGCAGGTGATGCTTGAGGTCCGTTTCTCCGAGATGAAGCGCTCGGCGCTGAAGCAGATCGGCGTGAACTGGGATATCCTCAGCGATGCCGGCAAGCTGCAGGGCATTGCGGGCGGCGGGTCGTCGCTCACGGGCGGCGGCACGCAAACGTCGACGACGACTATCGGCGGGACGACGACGACGACGACGGGCGTTGGCGCGGGTCAGCTCGTCCATGGCGCGATATCCAACAGTTTCGGAATCATCAGTCGCGCGTTCCGCGGCCTTGGCGAGAATTTCAATGTCACGCTCGACGCACTTGAAAGGCGTGGCGCCGTGACCACGCTCGCCGAGCCGACGTTGATTGCCCTGTCGGGCGAGACCGCCAGCTTCCTCGCCGGCGGCGAGTTCCCGGTGCCGACGATCCAGAGTGGCGGTACCGGCGGTCAAGGCGCCAACAACGCAATTACCGTCGAATGGAAACCGTTCGGAGTCAGCCTCGCCTTTACGCCGACGGTGCTCAGCGACGGAGTGATCAACATGGTCGTGGCTCCGGAAGTGAGTTCGATCGATCCGTCCGCCTCGATCGTGGTCAACAATCTGACGATCCCGGGCCTTCAGACCCGCCGCGCCAAGACGGTGGTCGAGATCCGCGACGGCGAGAGCTTCGCGTTGGCCGGGCTGCTCAGGAAGGACTTCCAGGACACCATCCGCCAGGTGCCGTTCCTCGGCTCGATCCCGATCATCGGCACTTTGTTCCGTTCGACGGGCTTCCAGCATGAGGACACGGAGCTGGTGATCATCGTCACTCCGCATCTCGTACGGCCGGTGCCGGCGGGCGCGCTCAAGGTGCCGACCGATCGCGTCGGGCCGCCGAACGAAGCCGACCTGCTGCTGAACGGACGTACCGATACGGCCGTTCCTCCGGCCGCGGCGCCGTTCGTCCAGCCGGTTCCACCACCGCCTCCAGCGGTTGTCATTCCGCCGGCCGGCGGTGGCAGCACTGCTGAGAAGAAGCCTATCGGTTTTGAAAAGGACTATGGCCATGTCCTCTAAGCTTCTGCTGCTTTTCGCCGGATGCGCCGCTCTTGGAGCTTGCAATACGGTTCACAAGAACATCGGCCAGGAAGACCCTGGGCTGGGCGAAACGGTGAAGTACAATGCCGCGGTCCAGATCATCAATCCGGAGCCGGTCTATCCCGCGGGCGCAGCTCAGCCTGGAGACAGCGGCGTCAAGGGCGCGGCTGCCGTGAAGCGCTACCGCACCGACTCCGTGAAGCAGGTCGAAGTCATGCAGACGACGAGCAGCGCCGGCGGCGGAACTCCGCGCTGAGGATGCTCAACCATGCGACGCTCGCGGCCGGGTCTCTTTAGAAACAACGACGGGGCCGTTGCCCCGACGATTGCCCTTTCGCTTGTCGGTCTAATCGCGGTCGGCGGAGTTGCGTTCGATTATTCCCGAATGGCGTCGATGGACACGGAGTTGCAGAACGCGGCCGACCAGGCCGCACTTGCGGCCGCGGCGCAGCTCGATGGCGGAGCCGGCGCCTGCTCGAGGGCGGCCAATGCTGCCCGAAGCATGCTGGTCAATCGGACTTATATGGCCAACGACGGCGCTTCGAGCGGAACGCAAGTCAACATTCCGCTCGAGACGGCATGCGATGCCACTGGCCAGGTTCGGTTCTGGCAGAACATCACGAAAACGACGGCCGCGACCACGGATGCAAACGCGAAGTTCGTCGAGATCACCGCCGACTCACGAACGGCGAATTACGCCCTCACTCCGATTGCCGCCATCTTTTCCTCAGGCGGAATCAGCGCAACCGCCTTCGCCGGCCTTGATTCCGCCATCTGCAAAGTTCCGCCGCTGATGCTGTGCAACCCGAACGAGGGGAGCGATCCGAGTTTCACGATCGCAAATTATATCGGCAAGGGCGTCCGGCTGGTCGCGAATGACGGGGGCGGCATCTACGGTCCCGGGAACTTCGGGTTTCTCGACGTTGGCGCCGGCAACGGCGCGACCACCCTGCGTCAGGAACTTGGCGGAATCTCGATTCCCGGCGATTGCGTATCCGGCTCGGGCGTCGCTACCGAGACCGGCTCGATCATCACTGTTCGCGATGCGCTGAATACGCGCTTTGGAATCTATGACGGCGGCAGCCTCAATCAACCGTGCGGCAACACAGGCGCGGGCTGCCCGCCGTCCGCGAACATCCGCAAGGACCTCGTCCTGGACGGAAGCGGCGACTCGCTGAGCAAGCTCGGGATCGTCACTGGCGGCGGCGGCAATGGCTGGCGCGAAGCGCCCAACCCTTATCCGGGTTCGGCGAACATCACGTCGACAGGAACAAATTATCACAGCTTGAGCGACGCCGAGATCGGCCTCATCGCCCCCATGGGCTATCCCGAAGATAAGTGCCACGCATTCAAGACCGACGGAACGGGCGCATGTTCAGGCGGACGGATCGGCGATGGCGCTTGGGACCGCTACGCTTATTTCAAATCGAACGGTGCCAATTCTTACGCGCCGGCTTTCGCCGATACGGCTGCGATGAACACGTTCCTGTCGGCCACTTTCGGCACGACGACGCCCACGCGGTACCAGGTGTACCAGTGGGAAATGAGCAATGCGGCGAGCCGGCTTCAGTCGGAGCCTAGCGGGTCCTACTCGGCTGTCTCGAGGCCGTCGTTATTGGCGGGAGAGCCCGGCGGGGTAACGCCGAGTTCGACGCAAATCGATCGACGCATGCTGGCCGTCGCTGTGGTCAATTGTACTGCCGAAGGCGTCGGGGGTCATACCACCGACGTGGAGGTCAAAAAGTTCATCGACATCTTCCTGGTTCAGCCGTCGCTCGCCCGGAGCAATGGCGTCCGCACGGAGAACGGTGACATCTATGTCGAAATCGTCGGTGAAACCGCAAACGCGACCAATGAGGGAGCGGTACAGCTCGTGAAAAAGAGCGTGCCGTACCTGATCGAATGATGCGTATCGCTGCCCGCCTTATTTCCGATCGTGACGGATCGGCCGCCGTAGAGATGGCCTTGGCGTTCCCGATATTGCTCGTGCTGATGTTCGGCGCATTCGATCTCGGCAACTATTTCCTGGCCGCGCATGTCGTGGACAAGGCCGCGCGCGACGCGGCGCGATACGCCGCGCGCCTTCCGCTCGCTAACTATCCGTCGTGCACCGTTCCGAGCGGCGGCGTGGCGGAGCAACAGACGCAAAGGGTCGCCCGCTTCGGCGATCCTTCCGGCACGGGCGACCAACGGTTGGCGGGCTGGACGTCCGACACGATGACAACGGTCACGATCGCCTGCGATAACAGCAGCGTTTACGGAACCGGTGGAATCTACGCCGATTTTCCGAACGGCGCTCCAGTGATCACGGTGTCTGCGACGGTGCCTTATACGCCCTTGACCGGATTCGCGCTGGGCGGACTAGGACTCAGTGCAAGCGCGGACGTCCAAGCCGCCGTGATCGGGGCATGAGCGCCTTTCGTCGCCTCCTCAGGAGCGAGGCCGCGGCGAGCGCGGCCGAGTTCGCGCTCGTGCTTCCTCTGCTGTTGCTGTTGCTCTTCGGAGTCATCGATGCCGGCCGGTTCATGTGGGAATATAACGAAGCGGAAAAAGCGACGCAGATGGGCGTTCGCTATGCCGTCGTTACCGATCCCGTCCTCAACGGCCTTTACAACTACAGTTTCTCGATAAGCGGAGGGATCACGCAAGGCAGCGCGGTCCCGACGACGAGCTTCGACACCGCGACCTGCGACGACAGCACGTGCAGTTGCTCGCCGGGCGGAGGCTTCTGCAGCGCGACGAGCCGAAATGCGACGGCATTCACGAACCTCGTGACGCGGATGAATTATATGTATCCGCAAATCGCTGCGAACAATGTCCAGATTCAGTACAAGAACGTGGGACTGGGTTTCGCCGGAGACCCCGATGGTCCAGACGTCTCCCCACTTGTGACCGTGAACTTGAGGAATTTGCAATTCCGCCCAATCACGTGCCTCGTTTTCGCGTGTTCGATCACCATGCCGGACTTTCGTGCCGCGCTGACGCTCGAAGACGCTACGGGGACCGAATCGAACTGAGGTGTCGAAAGTGAGCGTTATCAACCCGAATGAGACCAACAGGAGTTGGCGAACCGCCAAGCGGGAAGCTGCGGTTCAGCTATACCTGTCCGGTGTCGAAGGGGATTCCGCCGAGCTCGTCGGCGCGCGCGTTGCAGGCTTTCCTCTCAGCCTCAACGTCATTCCGATTACGGATTGGATCGATCCCGAAGAGCTCGCCGCAGCGACTGCCGCGGTGATCCAGGTCGACCCCGACACGCCCTCGTCGATCAAGCGTTTTCAGAAATTGCTCCAGGCGATCGACTCGCCGCTGATCGCGGCCGCTTACGATCCACCGCTGGCTCTGGTGCGCTCGTTGATCAGAGCGGGCGCTCACGATGTCGTGCCCTTGCCGCTCAACATTGAAGATCTCGAAGCGTCGCTCGCTCCCCTCGCGGACGAATTGACCAAACGCCATTTGGCCTTGGGATCAGCCAATGCGAAGCTGGTGAGCGTGATGAAGAGCGTTGGCGGAGTTGGAGCGACCGCCATGGTCAGCCAACTCGCGATCCGGTTCGCCGAGAGCGAGGCAGCCCGCGCTCGCGAAGTCTGCCTGATCGACCTCGATGTCCAGTTCGGCGATGTCGCGTTCCAGCTGGGCCTTCAACCCAAGCTATCCTTGCTCGATTTGCTCGAAGCGGGAGCCCGGCTTGACGAATCCCTCGTTCGAGCGACCACGACCGAGCATCAAAGCGGGCTCAACGTCATCGCCGCTCCTCCTGAAATGATGCCGCTCGAAGGCATTTCCAACGAGCATCTGATGCAGATCGTCGATCTTGCGACCCGGGAGTTCGGCACCGTCTTCGTAGACCTTCCGACGAATTGGACGCACTGGTCGCTCTCGCTGGTCGCTCGGTCCGACCTTATCCTGCTTGTGACCGAGCTTAGCGTAGCGGGCCTGAACCGCGCGAAGCGCCAGCTCCGGCTGCTCGATTCACAGGATCTCGGAGCGCTGGACGTTCGAGTGATCGTCAATCGGTTCGAGAAGAGCCAGAGCCGCGCGATTCGGCCATCCGACGTTCGCGAAGCCCTCGGCCGTGATGTTGCTTATACGATTTCCAACGACTTCCCCTTGGTGCGATCGGCAATCGATCGTGGGGTTCCGATCGGCGACATCAAGCGCAAGAGCGCGGTTGGCAAAGATCTCGACACGCTGGACGCAGGCCTTGCGGCAGCTTTGGGCCTGGAGCGATGAACATGTGGCAAGTTCGCAAACCCGCGAAAGGCGGCGCGGCCCTCGAGGCCAAAGAAGAACACAAGGCTAGTCCGACGGACGAACAACGGCTCGTTACGATTGGCGACGCTGGTGCCTTCGCCAAGCGCGACAAGCATACCGAGCTCAAAGTCGAGCTTCACCAGCGCCTGCTCGACCTCATCAACCTGCAGGCGCTCGACAAGATGTCGCGCGAGCAGATCGAAGAGGAGGTCGGAGACATTGTCGCCGAAGAGCTCGGCAAACAGAACCACGCATTGAACCATGCCGAGCGCAAGCAGCTCGTCGGGGATGTCCTGGACGAACTGCTCGGGCTCGGGCCGCTTGAACCCTTGCTCAAAGACCCGACGATCACCGATATCCTGGTCAACGGCCATGGGCGGGTCTTCGTCGAGCGCTATGGCGTGCTCGAGCATAGCCCGGTGCGGTTCAAGGATGAGAGGCATCTCATCCGCATCATCCAGAAGATCGTGTCGGCGGTGGGCCGGCGAATCGACGAATCTTCGCCAATGGTCGACGCTCGCCTTGGTGATGGAAGCCGCGTCAATGCCGTCGTGGCGCCATTGGCACTCGACGGTGCTCTGCTGTCCATCCGCAAGTTCGCCCGCGTCCCGATCAGCATGGAGCGTCTCATCGAAATCGGCAGCGTTCCGATCCAGGTGTCCGAAGTGCTGAAGGCCGTTGTCGGATCCCGCCGCAACGTGCTGATCTCCGGCGGAACCGGTTCCGGCAAGACGACCCTTCTCAATGCCATGTCGGCGTTCATCGATAATCGCGAGCGGATCGTCACGATCGAGGATTCCGCCGAGCTTCAGCTTCAGCAGGAACATGTGGTCCGGCTCGAGACTCGGCCGGCGAACATCGAAGGCAAGGGCGAGATCATCCAGCGCGACCTGGTGAAGAACGCGCTCCGCATGCGCCCGGACCGGATCATCGTCGGCGAGGTTCGTGCCGGCGAGGCGTTCGACATGCTGCAGGCAATGAACACCGGCCACGACGGCTCGATGACGACCGTCCACGCGAATACGCCGCGCGATGCCTTGTCGCGCGTCGAACAGATGATCGGCATGAGCGGGATCGACATTCCGCCGCGATCGTCGCGCGCGCAAATCGCTTCGGCCATTAACGTCGTGGTCCAGGTTGCGCGCCTTTCGGACGGCCGGCGCAAGCTCATCAGTCTTTCCGAGCTCACCGGAATGGAAGGTGAGGTCGTTACCATGCAGGAGATATTCCGCTTCCGGCAGACGGGTCTCAGCGCCGAAGGCCAGGTTATCGGAAAATTCGAAGCCACCGGAATCCGACCGCGCTTCCTCGACCAGGTCATGGCGCACGGAGTAACTCTATCGGCCGATCTTTTCCGGCCTGACGCGAAGTTCGACTGATGAACCCGATCTGGCTCCGAGCACTGGCCCTTGTCTGCATCTTCGGTGCGGTCGTCCTGGCAGCAGAAGTGCTCGTTCGATGGCTCGCAAGCAACAGGGCGGAAGGCAGGGCGATCAACCTTCGCCTCAAAATGATCGGCAGGGGTCGGAGCCACGCCGAGACCATGAACCTCCTCCGGCGCACAGGATCGGCCGTGCCCGCCGGTCTGCCGCCGTTGATCGAGGGCTGGGCCAGGAAGTTCGAGCGGATGCTCCTGCAGTCTCAGCTGACCCTTCCGACGGGCCAGCTCATGCTGGCGGTCCTGATAGCTCCGGTAGCGGTCTTTTTCCTGCTGCTCGCCTTCATGGTCTTCAGCGGGATGGGCGTTAGCTTCGGGCGGCTGATCATCAGCGCTGCTTTTGCCGGTGCACTGGGCGCGGGTCTGCCGATGATGTTCCTGAATTTCAAAGCCAACCGCACCCGCAAGAAGATGCAGGAGCAATTCCCGGTCGCACTCGACGTGTTCGTTCGCGGCCTGCGCGCCGGGCACCCGATTGCTGCGGCCCTGGATCTGTTGACAGTGGAGATGCCCGATCCGATCGGCACCCAGTTCGGCCTCGTTGTCGACGAGGTCACTTACGGCGCCGAGCTTCGCGACGCGCTCCAGAACATGGCTGAGCGTTGGGACCTCGACGACATGCGAATGTTCGTCGTTTCGCTGTCGGTTCAAAACGAAACTGGAGGCAATCTCGCCGAGATTCTGGAGAATCTGTCCAAGGTCATTCGCGAACGGCAATCGATGTTCATGAAGGTGAGGGCGCTGTCGAGCGAAGGTCGAATGACGGCCCTGATGCTGACGGTCCTTCCGATGTTCACCTTTTGCCTGCTGTTCGCTCTTAGTCCGTCGTTTTTCCTCGACGTCGCGAATGACCCCTGGTTCGTTCCCGGCTTCGTTTTCCTGATGCTCCTGTATCTCACCGGATTCTTCACGATCCGGAAGATGGTCGACCTAAAGGTGTAATGCGATGCTCGACCTGATTGCCCAAAATGCCGTCCTTCGAACTCTCTTGCTGACGCTCCTTTTCGCGCTCGTCGCCGTGATGGCTTATTTCGTGGCCCAGATGGTCACGGTGCGGCAACTTACGCGGCGCAGGCTGCTCGAACAGGGTCCCCGTACCAGCGAAAACAACCCGACCATGAGTTCGCTCAGGACAGAGCGGGTTGAAAGTGCTTGGCTGAAGCTCGTCAATTCGATCGAAAAGTCGGGTCTCAGCCTCGTAGATTCCAAGGACGAGGCGCTTCGCCAGAAACTCGCCAGCGCCGGTTTCACCGCGAGCTATGCGCCGAGAGTCTATACGCTCGTGCGCCTGGTGCTCGTCATCGGCCTGCCGGTTTTGGTCTTCGCCTGGCTGTGGCTGGCGGGATCAAGCCCCAGCGTCGTGAGGCTATATTTCTCGCTGATCATCGCGGCGGCTCTTGGATTGTACATCCCAAATCTGTTTGTGCGCGCGAAGGCGGACCGGAGGCAGCGCGATATCATCAACGGTTTTCCGGATGCGCTCGACCTCATGCTTGTCTGTGTGGAGGCGGGGCTTGGCCTTGAAGCGGCCTTCTCGCGTGTCGGCATGGAAATGACGACGTCTCATCCCCGCCTTGCCGAGCAGTTCGGGGCGGTGGTGCTCGAACTTCGGGCCGGGCGGAGCCACGAAGATGCGCTTCGGCGCATGTCCGATCGCGCGGGGGCCGACGAAATCCGCGCGTTCGCGACGCTGCTCATCCAGTCCACGAAGCTCGGCTCCTCGATTGCGCAGACGTTGCGCACATACGCATCGGAGATGCGGGAGAAGCGGCGCATGCGAGCCGAGGAGAGGGCGCATCGCCTGCCGGTGTTGATTTCGATCCCGCTTGTTGCCTGCATGCTTCCGACAATGATCGGAGTGCTCATGCTGCCGGCGGTGATCCGCGTCGTACGAGCAATTCTTCCTGCACTTCAACACCACGGAGGCTGACCATGAACGGGGGGGTCAAAGGTCTACTGGTTGCGGTGAGCTTCACCGCTGCCGGATGCGCAAGCGCGCCAAACGCCGTTGAGGTCAGGCCGATCGCTGATCCGGGGTCCAAATTACGGCCCGGAAGCGATCGCCTCGCGGATGCCAAAGGACAGCTCGCCGTCGGCAATGTCGGTCTGGCGCTCGAAGGGTTTCGCAAGGTTGCTCGGGACTATCCGGACAACGCCGAGGCTTTCGCCGGAATGGCGGCCTGCTACGAAGCCATGCGACGCTTTGACCTCGCTGAATCAAAGTACCAGGCCGCGCTGGCCCTTGCGCCACACAATACGGTCCTTCTTGGCAGGCTCGCGGTTGCTCTCGCCCAGCAGGGGAAGGCCGACGCAGCCGCCGAGGTTCGCGGCGAAATCGCGCTGATCGCGTCGGCATCCGCGGTGCTCGATCAGGCCAACGCCGACGCCGAGCCTGTGCCCGCGGCGGCGTCGCTTGCGCCGGCCCAGACTGTGACCGTCGCGATTCCCGCGCCGAAGCTTGCGGCGAGGGTCCCTGTCGCCCCTGCACGAACGGCGCAGGCCGTCGAACCGGCTGAGACGCTTATTCCTGCTCCGCGCCTGGCGGACGCAGCGCAGGTGAACGTACTTGCGGGACTTTCACCTGAGCTCAAGCCACAATCGGTCGGGCAACTTGCGCCCGTCATCAATGCCCCTGTCGAGCCGGTCCCAGCGATGATTCCCGGGCCGCGATTGACCTATCATGACAAGGTCAATGTGGTCGCAGGACTTTCGCCGCGGCTCAATCCGATCGTCGTTGGCCAACTCGCTACGGCCCTTAACGTGCCCGCCCAACCCGTGCCGACGATGATCCCGGCGGCTCGGCCGAACGATCAAGCCAGGGTGAATGTCTTGGCCGGGCTTAAGTCACAGATCGCTCCGCGGCTGGAGCGGATGTCGCTCGGTGAAGTCGCGCTTTTGACCGGTGGCGGAGCGGTTTGGCGCGGCCAGGTCGTAAAACAGGCCCCGCAAAAGCTGACGGTTCGCTGGGTCCCGGTGACGACGGCAGCCGTTCGGCCGAACATCCGAATGCTAAATGCCGCCCGAGTTCAGGGCCTGGCGGCGCGCAACCGAGGCTATTTGCTCGACCGCGGCTGGCGTCGGATTGAAATCGGCGATGCGACGCAAACTCGCGAACGCAGTGTCGTGCAGCTTTATCCCGCGACCCGTCCGGCGCTTGGCCGCAGTCTTGCAGCCCAGTTCGGCTTTCGGGCTCAGCCAACGGATTCGAGCGAGGTATTCGTCGTGCTCCTCGGTCGCGATGCCGCCGGCCTGAGGGCGGCACCCACCAGGGGATGATCGCACCGATCCTGCTCGCGCTGGACGTCGCGGCGGCGGTTCCGACGGTTCAGCCGCCTCCGACGCTGAACGACATAGAACAAGCGATCCGCGTCGGTCGCCTCGAGCAGGCGCATCTGATGATCAGGCGGGCGATGGCCGCCGGCGTCAAAGGCGCCCAGGTCGACCTGGTCCTCGCAGATCTCGCCTTTGCGGAAGGGAAGAACGTCGAGGCGCTGGTTCGCTATGAAAATCTTCTCGCGATTGCGCCCGGCGATAGAATGCTGGCCGAACGGGCCGGAATCTCCGCCCTCAAGCTCGGCAATGTCGCCCTCGCGGCCGTGCTCATCGAACAAGCAACGAAAACCGCCAATGCGTCATGGCATGCGTGGAACGCACGGGGCGTCGTCGCCGACATGCAGCGCGACTGGCTTGCAGCGGACACGGCTTATGCGAGAGCCGCCGAGCTCGCGCCGAACGAGGCGGAAATCGTCAACAATCAGGGCTGGTCTCAGCTCCTTCGCGGGGACTGGGCGAAAGCAGTGGAGTTGTTCAAGAAAGCCACTGTCCAGGATCCGAAGTCGTCTCGAATCGCCAATAACCTGGAACTTGCGCGCGCTGCGCTGGCAAGCGAGCTGCCGAAACGTGGGCCGGGTGAGGATGACCGTGCCTGGGCCGCGCGGCTCAACGACGCCGGAGTCGCGGCGCTCCTCCTTGGCGACAAGCAGCGCGCGGTCGCGGCCTTCGCACAGGCATTGGAAGCGAGCGGAAGCTGGTACGAGCGGGCGGCTAACAACCTCAAAGCCGCGAACAGCCAATGAACCTCATACCCAATTCGCCGACCTGGCTGGTCGTGCTGCTTTTTGCTGCGCTGGCTGCGGCCGCGATTGAAGATTTCATTCGGCTGAAAATTTCCAACATCACCTGCCTGGCCGTGCTCGCGACAGCTTTGATCGCGATGGCCTTGAACGGTTTTCCGCTGGCGCTTTGGCAAAATGCGCTGGTGTTCCTCGTCTTGCTTGCCGCGGGCGTTCCGCTGTTCGCCGCAGGGAAGATGGGCGGCGGCGACGTCAAGCTGCTGGCGTGCCTCGGTCTATGGGTGAATATCAGCGCGGGAGCATGGCTGCTTGCAAGCACGCTGATGGCGGGCGGGCTTTTGGCGATCATCTATATTTCCGTCCGCCTTGGGCAGGGTGCCCGCCTGGGAAAGAAGCACCAGAGCAAAGGGATACCATACGGAATCGCGATCGCTGCGGGCGCGTCCCTAATTTTCGTCGGTCAGTTCGGGTTGCTTGCGCCCAAGCCCGAGCGGCATGATCCTCTTGCGATCCCGCTGAGCTGAATCGTTCAGGCCGGCAGCGGCTCGAGCAAGCTGTCGCCCCCAAGCGACTGATAGAGGTCGACCCGGTTCTGCGCGGCCGCGAGCTTTGCCTGCACCATGATTTGCTGCGCGGAATAATAGGATCGCTGCGCATCGAGACTGTTCAAAAAGCTGTCGATGCCATTCTTGTAGCGCGCCTCGGTCAGCAGATAGACGTCTGCCGCCGCCGCCTGCTGCCGCTGCCTGGCGGAAAGTTCGTCTTCGATCGTGCCGCGTCGGGCCAAGGCGTCCGCGACTTCACGAAAAGCGGTCTGGATCGCCTTCTGGTAGGTCGCGATTGCCGCCGCCCGCTGCGCTTCGGTCAGCCTCACGTTGGCGCGGCCGGCACCGGCGTTGAAGATCGTGTAAGTCGCGTCGGCCGATGCTTGCCAGCCAAGCGCACCGCCTGTGAACAGCTTGGCGAGAGCGCTGCTTGCGAATCCCAGCAAGCCGGTCAGCGAAATGCGGGGGAACAATGCCGCCCGCGCCGCACCGATCTGCGCGTTCGCGGCACGTAGCTGATATTCGGCCTCGAGCACGTCAGGGCGGCGCAGCAAAACGTAGGAGTCGAGGCCGGCCGGAAGTTCGGCGACCGTCGGCGCGGCCTCGTCGATCGAACCAGGAAGCAACTTGCCGTCGATCGGAGCCCCGACCAGCAGCCGCAGCAGGTTCTCGTCCTGCGCGAGGGCGGTGCGCTGGCGGGCCAGGTCAGCTTCGGCGGCGGTGAGAACTTCCTCGGCCTGGCGAAGATCGGTGCGCGGGGCGATTCCGCCTTTAAGGCGCGCGTTCGTCAGTCGAACGCTCTTTTCGGCATTCGCCGCGGTTTGCCGCGAAATCAGCAGCAGGCTCGAATCGGCGGCGTAGGTGAGCCAGGCTCGGGTGATGTCCGAAACGAGCGCAAGCCGCGTCGAGCGCGAGGCGGCCT
This sequence comes from Pseudomonadota bacterium, assembly GCA_046765675.1. GTDB lineage: Bacteria > Pseudomonadota > Alphaproteobacteria > Sphingomonadales > Sphingomonadaceae > Sphingomicrobium. The sequence goes on along the minus strand of JBKPOR010000089.1, from coordinate 17,185 downwards.
CGCTCGCGAAATATTTCTGGAGCTGAACGTGGCTAAGCGAGCGCAGCCGTCCGAACAGGTCGACCTCGAATGACGGAACGCTGAGGCCGGCCTGATAGTCGGCATCCACGCCCGAGTTCTTATCACCGGTCGCCGTGACGCCCGCGGCCGCATTGACGGTTGGAAACTGATTTGCGCGCTGGATACGATATTGGGCGCGCGCGGCGGCGATATTCGCGGCGGCGATCATCAGGTCGCGGTTGTTGGCGAGCGCTTGCCCGATCAGCGCCTGAAGCCGTGGGTCGCGGAAGATGTCGCGATAGGTAACGGCCGGAAGGGCCGCTTCGCTCTGCCTTAGGTACGGGTCCCCGGTCGGCCAAGACGTCGGGATCGCCGGATTTGGACGTGTGTAATGCGGTTCCAGCGACATGCAGCTCGTCGCCAGCAGGCCTAGCGCTGCGGCCACGCGCTTCATGCGCGCACCTCCCGCCGCCGTTCCATTCGGGTGCGCAGCCTCGCCAGGCCGTCGCGGACGCTCCGCCGAACCAGCACGAAGAACAAGGGGATGTAGAAGATTGCGAGGGTCGTGGCGGTAAGCATCCCGCCGACCACTGCAGTCCCGATGGCAATGCGGCTGTTCGCCCCGGCTCCGGTGGAGAGGGCAAGAGGAAGAACGCCGAAAATGAAGGCGAAGCTGGTCATCAGGATCGGACGCAGGCGAATCCGGGCCGCCTCGATCGCCGCGTCGATCACGCGCTTGCCCTCACGCTCGGCCCGCTCGGCGAATTCAACCATCAGGATCGCATTCTTGGCGCTGAGCCCCATCGTGGTGATCAGCCCGACCTGCAGATAGACGTCGTTTTGCAGCCCGCGGAGGGTCACGAAGAAGATCGAGCCGACGAGCCCGAGTGGAATGACGAGCAGCACTGCGACCGGAACCGACCAGCTCTCGTAAAGCGCCGCGAGGCACAGGAAGACGACGATCAAGGCGACCGCGTAGAGGATCGGTGCCTGGCCCGACGACAGCCGCTCCTGGTACGATTGCCCGGCCCAGGCGACGCCGATTCCCGGGACTTGGGAAGCAAGCTTCTCAATGGTGTTCATCGCCTGGCCGGAGCTTACGCCGGGCGCCCCTTGGCCCTGAAGCTCGTATGACGGATAGCCGTTGAACCGCGACAGGCTCGTCGGTGTCGTCATCCACTCGCTCTGCGAGAAGGATGAGAAGGGCACCATTCCGCCCTGGTCATTGCGGACGAACCATTGCCCTATGTTGTCGGGATCGGCGCGGTAGGGCGCGTCGCCCTGAACGTATACGCGCTTCACCCGGCCACGATCGACGAAGTCGTTGACATAGCGCCCGCCCCAGGCGGTCGAAATGGTGCTGTTGACATCGCCGGCGTTGAGCCCGAGCGCGGCGAGACGCTCCTGGTTGATGTCGACTTTGAGGCTGGCGACGTCGGGAAGCTCGCTCAAGCGGACCGTTGACAGCGACGGATCCCGGTTCGCCGCTGTGACGAGCTTGTCGCGAGCGGCGGCGAACGCTTCGGGCGACAGTCCGCCGGTGTTCTGCAGCTCCATCGTAAAGCCGCTCGACTGCCCGAGGCCGCGGATCGCGCCGGGAACGAGCGCGAACACCTGGGCATCACGAAGTCCGCGGAATGCAGCCGAAGCGCGCTGGACGATCGAATCCGCCGAATCCTTGCTGCTCGTCCTTTTGTCGTAATCAGCGAGGTTGATGAAGGCTTGCCCGGTGTTCTGGCCCGCCGCGCCCTGTCCGCCGCCCGCTACTGTGAAGTAGGTCTTCACATTGCGCTTCTCTTCCCCGCGCAAGAAATACCCCTCGATCGTTCGTTGCGCCTCGATGGTGCGAACCTGGGTCGCGCCTGCCGGCAAGCGGAACTGGATGAAGGCGGCGCCCTGATCTTCGGTTGGGAGGAATCCGGTCGGAAGCCGAAAGAACAGCAGGACCAACAGCGCGCAGACGCCGCCGTAAATGCCGAGGAAGAGCCACTTCCGGTCGACCACCCGGCCAACCGTGCCCACGTACCAATGGACCAGCCGGTCGAAGCTTTCGTTGAACTTGAGACGGCCGCGCTCGATCGTCTGCGCGAACCGCGGCGCGCGCCGGCCGAGCCAGGTCTCTTCGACCGTCGCATGCGTTCGCTTCAACAGGTTCGCAGCGATCGCGGGACTCAAGGTCAGGGCGATGAAGATCGACAAGACCATCGCGGACACGATGGTTGCCGAGAACTGCCGGTAGATGACCCCGGTCGAGCCGCCGAAGAACACCATGGGCAGGAAGACGGCAGAAAGGCTCAGCGCGATACCGATCAACGCCATTTGGATTTGGCCCATCGATTTGATGGTCGCTTCGCGCGGAGTCATGCCAGGATTCTCGTGCATCAGCCGTTCGACGTTTTCGACCACCACGATGGCGTCGTCGACAAGCAGGCCGGTCGCGAGCACCAGCCCGAACAAGGTCATCGTGTTGATCGAAAATCCGAGCCCGTAGAGGATCGCGAACGTGCCCAAGAGCACCACCGGGACAGCGATGAACGGGATAAGCGTCGCTCTCCAGCTCTGTAGGAAAACGAAGATCACGAGGACGACGAGGATGATGGCCTCGATCAGGGTCTTCAGCACTTCGTAGATGCTGAGCTTGATGAAATCGCTGGTGTCGTTGGCGTAGGCATAATTGTAGCCCGCCGGCATGCGCGGCGCGATTTCAGCGACTTTCGCCTTGACGAGCTTCGCGGTTCGCAGCGCGTTGGCTCCGGGCTCGAGAGAAATTCCGATGCCCGCGCCCGGATGGCCGTTGGCGCGGATTCTCGCGGAATAATTGTCCGCGCCCAGCTCGACCCGGGCGACGTCGCCGAGCAGTACTCGAGCGCCGGTCGGATCGGCCTTGACGATGATGTTGCGGAACTGGTCCGCCGTTTGAAACCGCGACTGAGCAGTGACGGTCGCGTTCAGCATCTGGCCCTCGGGCTGGGGCAGGCCGCCGACTTCGCCTGCAGCGACCTCCGTATTCTGGTTCTGGACAGCGGTGACGACGTCACTTGGCATCAGGTTGAAGCCCGCGAGCTTGTGCGGGTCGAGCCAGATGCGCATTGCATAGGACGAGCCGAACACGTTGACGTCGCCGACCCCCGGCACACGCGACAGATCGTCCTGCATGTTGGTTGTCAGCCAATCGGAAACGTCGAAGTTCGTGCTCCTGTCGGTCTCGTCGTAGATGCCGACGATCAGCAACAGGTCCGGAGCGCCCTTGGTGACCGTCACGCCCTGTTGCTGGACCTGCTGCGGCAAGCGCGAGATCGCTTGCTGTATCTTATTCTGGACCTGGACCTGAGCGATGTCCGGATCGATGCCTTTATCGAACACGGCGCTGATGTTGACCTGTCCGCGTTGGGTCGAGGACGACTGGAAATAGAGCAGTCCGTCGATGCCAGTGAGCTGGCGCTCCAGGATCTGGGTTACGCTGCTTTCGAGCGTCGCCGCCGATGCCCCGGGATAGGTCGCGCGGATGTTGATCTGGGTCGGGGCGACATCGGGATATTGGGCGACGGGAAGGGCGGCGATCGCGCCGATCCCCATCAGCATGATGATGATCGCGATCACCCAAGCGAAGATCGGGCGATCGATGAAGATTCGCGACATGCGCTAGCCGCCGCCGCGCCGGTTCGCGCTCATCTTCTTGAGGACGTCGGGCGGGGGCGCCTTGACCCGCTGAGGGCTCGAGGCGGGGACGGGCTTGATCGGGGCGCCGTCCTTGAGGTTCGCAGTTCCTTGAGTGATCACCTTCTCGCCGGGAGCAAGTCCCTGGGTCACGACCCAATAGGGTCCTTGAGCCCGGTCCGCGACGACGACGCGCTGAACGGCCTTGTTGCCGGGTCCGACGACCCAGACGGTCGCATTCCCCTGCGGATCGCGAGTGACTCCCGCCTGCGGAACGAGGAATGCGCTGGTATCGACCGCCTGAGCGAAACGTGCCGTCACGAACATTCCGGGGAGCAGGATCGATTGCGGGTTCGCGAAGCGAGCACGCAGGGTCACCGTTCCCGTCGCCTGGTCGACCAGCACCTGGCTGAACTCGACGGTGCCGCTGAACCCGTAATCGCTGCCGTCGGGAAGCTTGAGCCGCACCTGGGCGGCCGTCGACACCGCGCCGCCCTGGCTCAGCGCCTTGCGCAGGGCGAGCAGGTCGGCCGCGGATTCCTGGATGTCGACATAAACCGGGTCGAGGCGGGTGATCGTCGTCATCGGGTCCGTCTGGTTGGCGGTGACCAGGGCTCCCTCGGTCACGTTGGACAGGCCGATGCGCCCCGTGATCGGCGCGGGAACCCGCGTGAAGCGGACATTGACCTGCGCTGCCCTTAGCGCCGCACTGTTCTGCGCGACCGAGGCGTCCGCCTGGCGCGCCTGGGCGAGAGCGTCGGTATAGTCCTGCTTGGAGATGGCCTCCATTTGGGCCAGCGGCTTGTAGCGCGCGGCTCGGGCGCGGGCGGCCTGAGCGCTGGCTCGAGCGCTCTGCAGGTTCGCTGCGGCTTGCGCCGCCTGCGCGGAATAAATGCTCGGGTCGATCTGGTAGAGCGTCTGGCCCTGGCTGACGACCGAGCCCTCGCGGAACATCCGCCGAAGGACGACACCGGAGACTTGGGGCCTGACCTCGGATACCTGGTAGGCGGCGACGCGGCCCGGGAGTTCCTGCTCGATCGGTGCGCTGCCTTGCTGGACGACGACAAAGCCGACCGTTTGCGGACCGCCAGGGCCACCCCGGCCACCACCTTTCGATCCGCCCTGCGTCTCGTTGTTGCCGCATGCAGCGAGCAGGCTCGCTCCAAGGATGATGGCAAGATGTGATCTGAGCTGGCGCAAGAGAGGGGTTCGCTCCGTTGTCAAATCCGTCCGTGGCTCCCCCATCGGCCCGGCGGCGGCATTTGAGCATTTCATTTGGATTTGCAACCTGAGTGTGAAAGCTTGAAGACCGTGTTGGGGCGCGTTTCGATAAACGGGGTCGCCTCCCTCGACCAGCGTGGGTAAGGCGCGGCGGCGATGATCAGTACGAGCACTCTTTCGGATCGCCGGGGCCTGTGGGCATTTGCCCTCGGGGTGTCCCTGGTCACGTCGGGAGTGCTGCTGCACGCGCCGATGTTCTGGATGGGGCGGTTGTCCCATTTCCAACTCTACGGCATGCCCATCGGCTGGGACATGATCGCCGGGATGGTCGCGATTGTGTCCGGCGTGGGGATTGCCGCCTACGGGCTGCTCCCGAAAGACATCGCAGGGCAACTAGCGGCATCGCAGGAGATCGTTGTCTCGCCGCCAGAGGATGCGCCGCTCAGCCGGGCTCATTGGATGCTCATGGCGGTTCTCGTGATCGCGCTCATCATCGACATCATGAAGCCCGCCAGTCTCGGCTTCACCATCCCCGGAATGGTGAAGGAATATCATGTACCCAAATCCAGCGCCTCGCTGGTTCCGTTCTTCGCGCTGACCGGAACGGTCGTCGGCTCGATCGTCTGGGGCATCATCGCGGATGTGTACGGGCGGAAGGCCTCGATCCTGCTGTCGGCCGTGATGTTCGTCGGGACGTCCATCTGCGGAGCCATGCCGTCACTCTACTGGAACATCGGAATGTGCTTCATGATGGGCGCTGCAGCCGGCGGAATGCTTCCGGTGACCTACGCGCTCCTCGCTGAGATGATGCCGAGCAAACACCGCGGCTGGGCGCTGGTCCTCGTGGGCGGGCTCGGGGCCGTGGGCGGCTATTTCGCGGCCAGCGGCTTTTCCGCGCTGCTGCAGCCCTTTTTCGGATGGCGAATCCTGTGGCTGCTCAACCTGCCGACCGGCCTGTCGCTGGTGCTGCTAGGGGTTTTCATCCCGGAATCCGCCAAGTTCTTGCTGGCTCGAGGCCGCAGGGAGGAAGCCCGGCGGGTTATGGAGCGCTTCGGGTCGAAAGCGCGCAGCACCACGCGCGCGGAGGAAATTGCGTTGGCCAGTGGACCCTCAGTGGCCCTGACCGGCCGCGCTTTCTTCGGCAAGCTCACCGCGCTCAGCCTGGCGGCAATCTGCTATGGCCTGATCAATTTCGGCCTTTTGCTGTGGCTGCCTGCTGACATGGTCGCGCGGGGATACAGCATGGAGCTGTCGAGCAAATTGCTCGCCGAATCGGCGCTCATCGCTTTCCCCACCGTGTTCATCGTCGCTTACCTTTACAGCGGTTGGAGCACGAAATGGTCCGTCGTCGGCTCGCTCGCCATTGCCCTGGCGGGCCTGGCCGGGGTTTTATGGCTCGAGTTTACGGGTAACGGCAGTCCGGTGTTACCGGTCGCCTTGTTGATCGTCGGAACCAATGCGCTCATCGCCATGCTCTTGCCTTATGCTGCGGAAAGCTTCCCCCTGCGGATCCGCGGGAGAACAACGGGGATGGTCGCGGCCTGCACCAAGGCGGGGGGCATGTTTGCCCAGCTCCTCGCGATTCTTGCGCTTGTCCCCGCGCTCGACGTGGTCTCACTGATCATCATCGTTCCGACGGTTGCCGCGCTGATCCTGGTCGCCTGGTTCGGGAAAGAGACGCGGGGCCGCGACTTGCGCGATCTCGATCCCGACGGGCGTACCTTCGCTGCGACGGGCGTCTAACGCGGGGGCCGCCGGTAGGGCACGAAGTCGCCCATCACGCACGACGGGCCCGGAATGCCGCTGGTTCGGTCGACCGTCTGGACGATGTCGCCGCGGCAATGCTGCGACGTCATGGGATGGAGGACGAGGAGGTCGTTGACGCTCACCGCCGGACAGCTGTTCGTGTTCAGCCAGACCGTCGATCCTTCGCGGTAGATGAGGTTGTGCGATTCCGTGATCCGTATCGATGCATTGGGTTCAATCCGTACGCAGGTCTCGGGCGCGCCTGCGGTGCGCCCGGCAAGCTCGGCGATGGGAGTGGGAACGCCTGGAGGAGCCGACTGCGCACAGCTCACGCTCAGGATCGAAACGACTGCGCATCCAATGACTTGTATCTTTGCCATGACATCATTTCCCGGCGGACGAGTGGTCGTTGGTTGCCATCGTGCGTCTCCAACGTTCAAATCAGGATAATCCCCGACGGGTTCCGCGCCTAGCGCATACGTATCCGCCGCCGGCGCCACGGTTTACGTTTGCCCGCGTGAACGGCTAACGCCTGCCGCGTGACTGTAAAGGCTTCGACACTCCTGCTGTTCGGAGCGACGGGCGACCTCGCCCGGCGTATGCTCCTGCCATCGCTCTACGGTCTGGATTCCGATGGGCTGCTTCCTTCCGAGCTCCGGATTATCGGCACGGCGCGGACGGTGCTCGACGACGATGCGTATAGGCAGCGCGCGGTCGAGGCCTTGCGTGAGCATTTGCCTGAGGGCTTTTTCGACCAGGCGGTTGCCGACCGCTTCCTGAAGCGCCTCCAATATGTCCCGGTCGACATCAACGACGAGGAGAGCTTCTCGCGCCTGGCCGGCACGATCGGCGATCCATGCGACGGAGTGGCGATATTCCTTTCAACCGCGCCGTCGCTGTTCAAGCCGACGATCGACGGCCTGGAGGCGGCCGGCCTTGCGTGCCCGACGGTCCGAATGGCGCTCGAAAAGCCGCTCGGGACCGACCTCGAATCCAGCCGCGAAATCAATGACTCGGTCGCAGCCGCCTTTCCGGAGGATCGCATCTTTCGAATCGACCATTATCTCGGCAAGGAAACCGTCCAGAACCTGCTCGCGCTGCGGTTCGCCAATTCGATGTTCGAACCGCTTTGGAACGCCGCGCACATCGACCACATCCAGATCACCGTCGCCGAGACGGTCGGGGTCGAGGGGCGAGCCGACTTCTACGAATCTGCCGGCGCGCTTCGCGACATGGTCCAAAACCATATGCTGCAGCTCTTGACCCTGGTCGCGATGGAGCCGCCGACCGATTTCGACGCGACCGCCGTGCGTGACGAGAAGGTCAAGGTTCTACGCGCGCTTCGACCGATCGACGCCGCCGATGTCGAAGCCCTGACCGTCACCGGCCAATATACGCGAGGCGCGATCGACGGGGAGCCGGTGCCGGGCTACGTCGAGGAAATCGGTCACGAGAGCCAGACGGAGACCTTCGTCGCGCTGAAGGCACAAATCGACAATTGGCGGTGGAAGGGCGTTCCATTCTATCTGCGCACCGGCAAGCGCATGCCGATGCGCGACACCGAGATCTTCATCCAGTTCAAGGACGTTCCTTATTCGATCTTCGCCTCGCGCGGAGCGACCACCCGGCCGAACAAGCTGGTGATCGGGCTTCAGCCCGAGGAAACGGTCGAACTGCGCTTGATGGCCAAGACTCCGGGACTCGACCGGGGCGGCGTTCGACTTCGCGAAATCCCGCTCGATATCGGGCTCGCCAATGCGTTTAGCGAGTATCGCCGCCGAATCGCCTACGAGCGCTTGTTGCTCGACCTGATCGAGGGCGATCCGACCCTGTTCGTCCGCCGCGACGAAGTCGAAGCGCAGTGGACGTGGATCGATCGGATCCGCGCTGCCTGGGCAGAACGTGGGATCGCACCGAAATCATATGGCTCCGGCACCTGGGGTCCGTCGGCGGCGATCGCGCTCACCGAGCGCGATGGAATCAGCTGGCACGAGTAGGTCCGGCGATGGCGCTCAACCCGACGATCGCAAAGGTCACCGACAGGATCATCGAGCGGTCGAAGCCGACACGTAAGCGCTATCTCGGGCTGATGGCCGAGCAGAAGGAGCGGGGGATCAATCGCCCGCGGATGAGTTGCGGCAATTTCGCGCATGGGTTCGCCGCTTCGGGCGAAGATAAGGCGGCGATCAGCACGCTTGCCGGGCCCAATATCGGCATCGTCACCGCCTACAACGACATGCTTTCGGCCCATCAGCCCTATGGCCGCTACCCCGAGCAGATGAAGATCTTCGCCCGCGAAGTCGGCGCGACCGCCCAGGTCGCGGGCGGCGTTCCGGCGATGTGCGACGGAGTGACCCAGGGCCAGCCCGGCATGGACCTGTCGCTCTTCAGCCGCGACGTGATTGCGATGGCGACCGCTATCGCGCTCAGCCACGGAATGTTCGATGCGGTCGCTATGCTCGGGATTTGCGACAAGATCGTTCCGGGCCTCTTGATCGGCGCGTTGCGCTTCGGCCATTTGCCGGCGCTGCTCATTCCCGGCGGGCCGATGCCCTCGGGGCTTCCCAACAAGGAGAAGCAGCGCATCCGCCAGCTTTATGCCGAGGGTAAAGCCGGCAAGGACGAGCTGCTGAAAGCGGAAAGCGCCTCGTACCACGCACCCGGCACCTGCACCTTCTACGGCACCGCGAACAGCAACCAGATGATGATGGAGCTGATGGGGCTTCACATCCCCAACGCTGCCTTCATTAATCCGGGCACGCCGCTCCGGCAGGCGTTGACCCGCGCCGCCGTCCACCGGCTCGCCGAGCTCGCGAAAAGCGGCGAACGGCCGCTCGCTCAGGTCGTCGATGAAAAAGCGATCATCAACGCCATGATCGGGCTGCTCGCGACCGGCGGATCGACCAATCATATGATCCATTTGCCCGCGATCGCGCGAGCGGCCGGGATCAGGATCGACTGGCAGGATTTCGAAGAGCTTTCCGGCGTGGTGCCGTTGCTGACGCGAATTTATCCCAACGGCGCCAAGGACGTGAACGACTTCCAATATGCCGGAGGAATGGCGTTCGTCACCTACACGCTCGCCGGCGAGGGACTGATCCACACGGATCACCTGACCGCAGGCGCCGATTCGATGGACGCCTGGGTCGGCAATCCCGAACTTCACGGCGAAGAGCTGGTGTGGAAGCCGGCGGAGGAAAGCGCCGACATCGATATGCTCCGGCCCGCGGGAGATCCGTTCAGGCCCGACGGCGGAATGAGGCTAGTCCAGGGCAATCTCGGCCGCGCGGTGTTCAAGACCAGCGCTGTCGATGAGGAGCGCTGGCTGGTCGAGGCACCGGCGCGCTGCTTCTCCGACCAGAACGAGGTGCTCGAGGCGTTCAAGGCCGGCGAGCTCGATATGGACGTTATTGTCGTTGTGCGCTTCCAGGGCCCTCGAGCGAACGGAATGCCGGAGCTCCACAAGCTCACGCCGGCCTTGGGAGTGCTCCAGGACCGAGGGCACAAGGTCGCGCTGGTCACCGACGGCCGCATGTCCGGCGCGAGCGGCAAAGTGCCCGCGGCGATCCATGTTTCCCCCGAAGCGCTTCCCGACGGACCTTTGGCGCGCGTCCGGGATGGGGATGTGATCCGCATCGATGCTCGAAACGGGGAACTCGAAGCTGTCGGCGTCGATCTGGCGAAGCGGCCGCCGGCCAATTCGCCCCCGCCGCCGGCCGGCACCGGGCGGGAATTGTTTGCCCTGATGCGGCTCAACGCCGACATCGCGGAACTCGGTGCGTCCGCGATGCTCGACGCGATGGAAGCCGAACAAAGGTGAGGCAGATCGTCGTCGCCGATGTCGGTGGGACTCACGCCCGCTTCGCTCTGGCCGAGATCGAGGACGGGAACGTCCACTCGCTCGGCGAACCAGTGACGCTGAAAACCGCCGAACATTCGAGCTTCCAGCTCGCCTGGCAGGAATTCGGACGTCGCTGCGGAATCGAGCTTCCCGCCGAGCTCGCAATCGCTTTCGCCGGCCCGGTCGGCGGCGAGGTCCTGAAGCTCACCAACAATCCGTGGGTGATCCGCCCCTATTTGATGAAGGAGCGACTGGGGGTCGACCGTTACACGATCGTCAACGATTTCGGAGCCGTCGGTTATGCCGTGGCAACGCTCGGCGATGAGCATTTTCGGCATCTTTGCGGCCCCGACCATGCGCTCCCTGACGAAGGAGTCGTTTCGATCGTCGGCCCAGGGACGGGCCTCGGAGTAGCCGCGCTGCTTCGCAAGAGCGATCATTATGAAGTGATTGAAACCGAGGGCGGCCATGTCGACTTTGCGCCGCTCGATGCGCTCGAAGACAAGATCCTGAAGCAAATGCGGCGGCACTTCCGCCGGGTCTCGATCGAACGCGTCGCGTCGGGGCAGGGACTGTGGAACCTCTATGAAGCACTCGGGGCCATCGAGAAACGCGACCTCACGTTCCACGACGACAAGGAGCTGTGGCCGGCGGCGCTCAACGGGTCGGATGGCCTGGCGACCGCGGCGCTCGATCGACTTTGCCTGACGCTTGGCGCGGTGGCGGGAGACATGGCGCTGGCGCAGGGCGCGTCCGCGGTCGTGATCGCGGGCGGCGTCGGCTTGCGACTAGGCGACTATCTGCCGCGATCCGGGTTTCGCGACCGGTTCATCGCCAAGGGCCGGTTCGAGCGGCGCATGGATGAAATGCCGGTCAAGCTGATCACGCACCCGCAACCCGGCCTTCATGGGGCCGCAGCGGCCTTTGCGAAGGAACACGGATGACGATCGACGAGATCATGAGGACCGCGCCCGTCATCCCGGTGCTGGTGCTGGAGGGCGACGGCGATTGGGCTGCATTGGCCGAGACCTTGGTCGAGGCTGGGCTCCCCGTACTCGAGGTGACCCTGCGGACGCCGAGCGCGCTCGATGCGATCCGGGAAATGAGCCGGGTGCCGGGCGCGATCGTAGGGGCGGGGACGGTGCTCGACGAGGACCAGCTGGATCGGGCGATCGGCGCGGGTAGCCAATTCATCGTCTCACCCGGCCTGACCGACCCTTTGGGACGAGCCGCCGTCCGGTCCGGCATTGCATTCCTTCCAGGCGTAGCGACAGCCGGAGACATCATGCGGGGGCTCGATCTTGGCCTCGACCGATTCAAATTCTTCCCCGCGGAGGCCGCCGGCGGAATTTCGGCATTGAAGGCGCTGTCGGGTCCCTTCGGGAACGTCCGTTTTTGTCCGACCGGCGGAATTCGCCCCGACACGGCTCCCGATTGGCTCGCTCTGCCTTACGTGCTGTGCGTTGGTGGCAGCTGGATCGTTCCGCCGGGCGAGACCGACCTCTTGGCGATTGCCGACCGCGCCCGCGCGGCGGTCGGTCTGCGTTCCTAGATCACGACTCGGATCCTCGCTCCGCCTCCGGCGGCCTCGAGCGCCGAAATGGAACCTCCATGGGCCAGCGCGACCTGGCGTGCGAAGCTGAGCCCCACGCCGCTGCCGCCTTTATGGGTCGTGTAGAAGGGCAGGAAAATGTCCTCGCGCCGGTCCTCGGGAATGCCAGGGCCATTGTCGTCGACGTCGATCCGGCAACGTCCATTGGCTTCCCGCTGAACCGTCAGGAGCACTTCTGGCGATTCAACTTCGGCGGTCGCCCGGATGGCATTGCGCAGCAGGTTCAGAAGTGCGTGGGCAAGCAATTCCGGGTCGGCGTTTAGCGAAAGCGATTTGGGTTGCACCTCGACCCGCGCGTCGATCTCGCGGTCGCTGACACCGGCGACAGCGAGCCGTAGGATTTCCTCAGCCCAAGGCTGCGCCTTGAATGAACGGCGATGCACGTCGGGCGCCTGGGCAAACTCCCGATAGCTTTCGACGAAGCGCAAGATGCCCTCGGCGCGACGGGCAACCGTCTCGGTCGCGACCCGCGCGTCCGCGAGATCGACGCCGGCCTCTTCAGCCGCGGCGACCATCTCGGCCCCTGAGCGGGCGAGGGAGGTGACGGGGGTCAGCGAATTCATGATCTCGTGGGTGAGTACGCGCACCAGATCGGCCTGCGCGGCCACCTCGAGCGCTCCTAATTCGCTCTGCACTGGCAGGATTGAGAGTACGCTGACCGGCTTGTCGAGGCGCGCAACCTGGGCGGAAGCGAAGATCGCCTTGTGGGGCACACCCTCCAGCATCAACCGGGTGATCTTGCGCGTACCGGGCGGAAGGCGCACGGCAGCCGCGAGCTCGGGCCCCAGCGTCTCGAAATCGCCGACGTCGAGCAGGGGTTGCGTCATGAAGAGCTGGCGCGCCGCCTTGTTGAGCAGCTCGATCCGCCCCTGGTCATCGACGGTGAGCAGCGCGCTTGGCGAATCGTCGAGGATCGCGGACAAATAACGTGCCTCCGCGCTCTCCTTCATGTGCCGCTCCTGGAGTGTCTTCAGCGCGGCATCCAAAGTGTCGCCGAGGACGTCGAATCCGCCTCCGCTCGGGTCCGAGAATCGTTGTGAAAAGTCCTCGAAGCGAACGGACTCGATGAAGCGCGAAACCTGGAAATTGGTCCGGCGGATGAAGTTCCAGAGCGAGGCAAGCGCGAAGAAGGCGACCAATCCCGCGACGATCCGCCCGGCGCGAAGATCGGCAGTGTCGAGCGCCTGAATGAAGAGCCAGACGCAGGCGACGAGAAGGGCGGTTCGCCAGGCAAGCCCGAATTCGAACTTGCGCCTAAAGTCCATATTTCTCCATCCGCCGATAGAGAGCTCCGCGGCTGAGCCCCAGCTCGCCCGCCGCAAGCGAAATATTGAAATGGTGCATCCTTAGCGCACGCTCGATCATCTGCCGTTCCAGCTGGTCGAGATTGAGGCTTTCGCTCACGACCGGCACGACTGGCGCGTGGCGGCCGTCATTCGGAAGCGGGAAGTCCTCGACGCGATACTCGCCGCCGTCGGCCATGATCACTGCCCGCTCCGCTGCGTGGCGCAAGGCTCGGACGTTCCCGGGCCAGCCGTGGTTGAGCAGAGCCTCGAGCACCACTGGCGGAAGCGCCCGGGCCGGTTTGTCATATTTGCGGGCGTAAAGGCCGAGATAGTGATCGAGCAATTCTGAAATATCCTCGCGCCGCTCGCGCAACGGCGGGAGATGAATCTCGATCGTGTTGAGGCGGAACAAGAGATCCTGGCGGAAACGCTTCTCGTCGGACAGCTGCTCGGCCGACAGGTTGGTGGCGGCGATGACTCGAACGTCGATCGGAAGCGCTCGATTGGCTCCCACTGGAACGACCTCGCGCTGCTCGAGCGCGGTGAGGAGCTTTGGTTGGAGGTGCAGCGGGAGATTCCCGACTTCGTCGAGGAAGAGCGTGCTGCCGTCCGCTGCCTTCAGCCTGCCGATACGTTCGCCGACCGCGCCGGTGAACGCGCCTTTCACGTGACCGAAGAGCTCGGATTCGAACAAGGTTTCGCTGGTGGCGCCAAGATCGACGGAAACGAGCGGTAGTCCGCTTCGCTGCGACAGCCGGTGAATCTCCCGCGCCACAATCTCCTTGCCGGTGCCGTTCTCACCGAGGATCAGTACATTCGCGTCGGTGGGCGCGGCGCGCTCGATGAGGTCGCGGACCCTCTGCATTGCCGCGGATTTGCCGATCAACGGCGTGTCGACCGTCGGAGCCAGTTCGGATGCGCGACCGCGCTCGATCCTCGCGTCGATCTTGCTTGCGCGAAGAGCGGCGGCACTCCGCACGGTGGCGGCTAGGCGCTCGTTGCTCCACGGCTTCGCGACGAAGTCGCTTGCGCCTCGTTTGATAGCCTCGACGGCAATCGAGACCGCGCCGTGGGCAGTGATGATCACCACCGCGGAATCCGGGTCCTGCTCCATGATTCGAGCGAGATAGTCCAAACCCTCCCGACCGTCGGTCGCCGAGCGTTCGAAATTCAAGTCGAGGAGGATGGCGTCGGGTGATTCGCGCTTGAGCAATGGAAGCAGTTCCGCCGGAGAAGGCAGCGTCTCAATTCTCTCGAACAGATCGCGCAGCGCAAGTCGCGCCGCGAGCGAAATATCGGGATCGTCGTCGACGACCACCGCCAGGCAAAAAGGCTTGTCCATCCTGTGTGTAGCCTAGCCGCCCTGTCCGGAAACGAACAGTGCGGGGCCTCACAACTCCGTTTGGCACGACCGTTGCTACATTAAGGGCATGAATCTTGGGATCAGCTCAAGCCTCCGAGGGGGAAGCGGGGTCGCGATGCATCCGATCGTGTCCACTTTCGGACAAATCTTGTCCGGACGTGGACAATGAGCCTCGTGGAACTTCGCCAATCGCGTCGCACGGAGGCCGTCACCGGCGGCGCAATGGATAAGGTCGTCGAGCGCAAGCGGATCGACCGTCGAATCTTGATCGCGGCCGGCGCTGCGGGCGTGCTTTTCCTGGTCATTCTTTTCTGGCTGTTCGCTCCGCGGGCGGATTCGCAATCGGTCAATCCGGACCGGCTTACGATTGCCAGCGTCCAGCAGGGCGTGTTCGACGACTTCCTGCCGCTTCGTGCTCGGGTTACTCCGCTCGTTACGGTCTACATCGACGCCGTTGAGGGTGGGCGGGTCGAAAAGAAACTTGTCGAAGACGGGGCGCAGGTCGTCGAGGGCCAGCCGCTCGCCATTCTGTCGAACGCTGAGCTCCAATTGTCGACACTTGAGAAGCAGGCGGAGGTCGAACAACAGCTCAACAATATGCGCAGCCAGGAGCTCGCGCTGACGCAGACCCGCAACAACAATCTGCGCGACCTCAACCAGGCCGAGACGGAACTCGCGAAGGCGCGGCGGCAGTACGATCTTCAGAAGCCGCTTTCCGAAAAGGGGTTCGTGTCGATGAAGGCGTTCAACGACACGAAGGACGACCTGCGATATCAACAGCAACGCCTCGCGATCTTGAGGCACAGCATCACGCAGACCGAATCCCTGCAATCGAGCCAGCTGCAGCAGTTGCGTGCCGCGGCGTCGTCGCTCAACAGCAGCATGGGCATCGCTCAGAGCAGCCTCGGGCAGCTCAACATCCGCGCCCCGGTGAACGGCCAGTTGAGCGGCTTCGATATCCAGCTGGGCCAGTCCCTTCAGCAGGGCGAACGAATCGGCCAGATCGACAGCGCGGGCGCCGACAAGCTTCAGGCCGACGTCGACGAATTCTATCTCGGCAGGGTCCAGGTCGGCCAGGTCGCAACCGCCGACATCGACGGCAAGACCTACCGGCTCAAGGTCGCCAAGGTCTATCCGCAGGTGCGCAACGGCCAGTTCCAGATCGATCTGGTCTTCGACGGGACCGAGCCCGGGTCGATTCAGCGCGGTCAGACTGTCCAGGCGAAGCTAACGCTCGGCGATTCCTCGCGCGCGGTGCTGATTCCGAACGGAGCATTCTTCAACGACACCGGCGGCAATTGGGTGTTCGTCGTCGATTCGGGCGGCAAGAGCGCGACCAGGCGCCAAGTCCAGCTTGGCCGAAAGAACAGCGATTTCATCGAGGTCCTGGGCGGGCTCAAGCCCGGCGACCGAGTGATAACCTCTTCCTACAGCGGGCTCACCGACAAGGCTCGCCTGACCTTCGATTCCGACGAGTAAGAAAGGATTCCGATCGTGCTTACGATGACCGGCCTCACCAAAACCTACCGCACCGATACCGTCGAGACGACGGCACTCGACTGCGTCGATCTCGACATTGCCGATGGGGAATTTGTCGCCGTAATGGGGCCATCCGGATGCGGGAAGTCGACCTTGCTCAACGTCATGGGCATGCTCGACAGCCCGACTGACGGGTCTTACGTCTTCAACGGCAAGGAAGTCGCGGGCCTCAACGAAACTCAGCTTGCCGAGACGCGTAAGGCCAACATCGGCTTCATCTTCCAGAGCTTCAACCTGGTCGACGAGCTCACCGTCCGCGAGAACGTCGAGCTTGCGCTTCTCTACCACAACCACAGTAGCTCCTCACGCAAGGACCGCGTCGACCGCGTGCTCGACAAGGTCGGAATCGCCCACCGCGCCAAGCACCGGCCGACGCAGCTTTCCGGCGGACAGCAGCAGCGGGTCGCCGTCGCCCGAGCTCTCGTTGGCGAGCCCAAATTGATCCTTGCGGACGAGCCGACCGGCAACCTCGACACCGCGCATGGCGAGGAAGTGATGCGCATGCTGCGCCAGCTCAACCAGGAAGGTTCGACGATCGTCATGGTCACCCACTCACCGGCCCATGCGGATTTCGCGAGCCGGGTCGTGAATATGCTCGACGGCCGGATCCTCCAGGAACGCCGGCGGGCCGCCTAATCATGGTCGACACTCTTTCGAGGACGAATGCTATGTGGCGCAATTACTGGACGGTCGCGGTTCGGGCCCTTGCCAAGAGCAAGACCTATTCGATCATCAACATTGCCGGCCTCGCCATCGGCATGGCCGCCTGCATCATGATCTTCCTCTATATCCAGTACGAGCGCAGCTACGATAAATGGCTTCCGGACGTCCAGAACACCTACCAGCTACAGGCATGGTACCCGCACCCCAAGGATGGGGAGCCGTCCTTCCTGCAAATGTCCGCATATATTTCGAAGACC
>JBKPOR010000088.1:0-19649 GCA_046765675.1 Pseudomonadota bacterium | reverse complement strand
CGTCAACCTCGCCGTCAACGCGCGCGACGCAATGGCGGAAAAGGGCGGCGGCACGCTCACCATCCAGACCTATTCGGTGAAGTCCGGTCAGGTGGCGGAACTCGGCTCGGACATTCTCCCGGTCGCCGACTACAGCGCGCTCTCGGTGACCGACACAGGGACGGGCATCGCGCCGTCCGTGCTCGGCAAGATCTTCGAGCCTTTCTTTACGACCAAGGAGGTCGGCAAGGGGACCGGGCTCGGCCTTTCGACCGTTTACGGCATCGTCAAGCAATCCGGCGGCTTCATATTCGCCGACTCCAAGGTCGGGGATGGTACCCGCTTCGTCATCTACCTTCCGGTCTATCGCGAGGACGCCGCCGCGGCCAAGGCCCGCAAGTCCGGCAAGGCTAAGCAGGATGAGCTCTGGGGCAGCGGGACAGTGCTTCTGGTCGAAGACGAACCGATGGTCCGGGCTGTCGCTGAACGAGCCCTGACGAGGCATGGCTACAATGTAATCACCGCCGACAATGGCGAGGCCGCGCTGGAGGTCATTGCCCGCGGCGAGGAAATTGATCTGCTGGTCAGCGATGTGGTGATGCCCGGGATGGACGGCCCGACGATGGTAGATGAGGCGCGCAAGCAGCGTCCCGACCTGAAAGTCCTCTTTATGTCGGGTTATGCCGAGGAACAGCTTCGCGATTCCATCGGCGTCGACAATGCCCATTTCCTGCCGAAACCTTTCTCGGTGCAGGAGTTGGCTGAAGCTGCCAAGCGCGCGCTCGGCACGAAATAAGCACTTGCTCTGAAATATGTGCGGGTTATGCCTTCGCGACGATGTCTTCGGGGCGTACCATCCTCATCGTCGAAGATGAGCCGCTGATTGCGATGATGCTCGAGGATTTCCTGGAGTCGCTGGGCCATTCCATCGTCGGGACGTGCGATTCGGTTGAGGTCGCCCTGACACAAGTCGAAAAGGGCGGGTTCGATCTCGCCATCCTCGACGTGAACCTCAAAGGCGAGAATGTCTGGCCCGTCGCCTCGCTGCTGCGCGAGCGCAATGTCCCCTTCGTGATCGCCACGGGCGGCCATGTCGATCCGCCGCCGGCCGAGTTCAACGACGCGCCGGTCATCGAGAAGCCCTATACGGTCGATCGGGTGACCCCGGCGATCGACGCCGCATTTGCATCATAGGCGGCCAGCGCTTTCCCTGTTGCTTGCGGCCGGCCTGGTTATGGGCGCACTCATCGTCGCGATGATCGATTTCCAGACGCAGCTGATCTTCCCGGTTCACGCGGTGGCGCCTGCCGGGCCCTTGCCCGAGGGCGGCGAGCGGCTCGAAGTGCGAACCGCCGATGGCGAGATGTTGCGCGGCATCCACATTGGCCCGGCCGCTTCTGAGCCCAATGGCCGGATCCTGATCCTCGGCTTTGCAGGCAATGCATGGAACGCCGAGAGCGCAGCTGAGCTTCTCCATCGGCTCTATCCGCAGACGGAGGTCGTCGCCTTCCACTATCGCGGTTACGCTCCGTCGACGGGGAGCCCATCGGCGGAAGCGCTGCTCGCCGACGCGCCCCTAGTCTATGACGCCGCGGTCGAACGGGTCCATCCGGCACGCATTGTCGCGGTCGGCTTCAGCATCGGCACCGGAGTGGCGGCAAATCTCGCTCGCCAGAGAAAGGTCGACGGCCTCATCCTCGTCACGCCGTTCGATTCATTGAAGGCGGTTGCCCAATCGCTCTATCCCTGGATGCCGGTCGGCCCATTCTTCCATCACGAAATCGATTCGGCTGGGGCCATTACCGGCGTTCGCGCGCCTGTGGCCATCATCGCGGCCGAGCGGGACGAAATCGTTTCCAGGGCCCGGACCGACGGGCTGCGCTCGCAAGTTCCTAACCTGGTGTTCGACCGCACGGTCCGCGGAGCAGGTCACAACGATATTTACTCAAACCCCGATTTCGACGCTGCGATGCGTGAGGCGCAAAACCGTCTCAAAGCGTGACAACCTCACCCTTGCTAGTGGACAGGGGTCCATCCATATTCTTGGAATTAAAGGACGTATTGCCAATCGAGGGTGCGTTAACAAACCCTCATGGTTGATTGTGCGATAAAGTGGGCTAGCATGGCCCATTGGAACGGTCGTTCGCGGCCGGAGTATAAGGACGGGAATGACCAAGCTTTCAGGCGGCGACGGCAAGAGCACCCTCTACTGCTCGTTCTGCGGTAAGTCGCAGCACGAGGTCAGGAAGCTGATAGCCGGACCGACCGTCTTCATCTGCGATGAATGCGTCGAGCTTTGCAACGACATCATTCGCGAGGAGAGCAAATCGGCTCTCGTCAAGACGCGCGACGGAGTCCCGACGCCTGCCGAGATCTGCAAGGTCCTCGACGACTATGTGATCGGACAGGACCGCGCCAAGCGGGTGCTCTCGGTCGCCGTCCACAACCATTACAAGCGGCTCGCTCATGGCTCGAAGACGGGCAACGAGGTCGAGCTCGCCAAATCGAACATCCTGCTCATCGGCCCGACCGGTTGCGGGAAGACGCTGCTTGCCCAGACTCTCGCGCGCATCCTCGATGTGCCGTTCACAATGGCCGATGCGACAACCCTGACCGAGGCGGGCTATGTCGGCGAGGACGTCGAAAACATCATCCTGAAGCTGCTCCAGGCGTCCGACTACAACGTTGAAAAGGCGCAGCGCGGCATCGTCTATATCGACGAGATCGACAAGATCAGCCGCAAGTCGGACAATCCCTCGATCACTCGCGACGTTTCGGGCGAAGGCGTCCAGCAGGCTCTTTTGAAGCTGATGGAGGGCACGACGGCGTCGGTTCCGCCGCAGGGTGGCAGGAAGCATCCTCAGCAGGAGTTCCTGCAGGTCGATACGACCAACATCCTGTTCATTTGCGGCGGTGCTTTCGCGGGCCTCGAAAAGATCATCGCCGACCGCCTCCAGGGCAAATCGATCGGCTTCGGCGCTCATGTGGCTGCTCCGGACGAGCGGAAAACCGGCGAAACGCTTAAGCATTGCGAGCCCGAGGATTTGCTGAAGTTCGGCCTGATCCCCGAGTTTATCGGCCGACTGCCGGTGATCGCGACCCTGATGGACCTCGACGAGGAGGCATTGGTCAAGATCCTGGTCGAACCGAAGAACGCGCTCGTGAAGCAGTACGCTAAGCTGTTCGACATGGAAGATGTCGAGCTCGAATTCACCGATGACGCCCTGCACTTGGTGGCCAAGAAGGCGATCGAGCGCAAAACGGGAGCTCGCGGGCTGCGGTCAATCCTGGAGGGAATCCTCCTCGATACGATGTTCGACCTGCCCTCGATGGACGGGGTCGACGAGGTGCATATCGACAAGGACGTCGTCGCGGGCAGCAAGGAGCCCGTCAGGGTCTATGCCAAGAAGGATAAGGCGGGCGACGCCGCGTGAGTGATGCCGTCGCCGTCCGGCCCGGACGGCAAGTCTCCTGGAGTCCGCCGCTGACGTGGTTTCCGCGGCCGCTGCGCGAACCGGCCAACGCTTTCAAATCGATCGCCGTGGGGTGGCTTCTCGCATTCCCCGCTAGCATCCTGTTCGCCGCAGCCATTCACTTCGTCGCGCCCAACGCCAAAACTCCGGAATTCCACGTCACCGGCGCCTTGGCCGTCTTCCTGCTCGTAGTGTTTTCCCCCGTGCTCGAATCGCTGATCATGGGAGGTGTCCTGCTCATCCTCTTGCGCATCCTGCCGCCGACCTGGGCGGTGATCGTCAGCGCCGTCGGCTGGGGCATCGCGCACTCGCTGGCCGCCCCGATCTGGGGCCTGATCATCTGGTGGCCGTTCCTGATCTTCTCGACGCTGTTCGTCGCGTGGCGTGCCCGTTCGCTGACGCTGGCGTTCCTAATGCCGATGATCGTGCACGGGCTGCAGAATCTGCCGCCCGCGCTGCTGGTCGCGAGTGGAGTGTCTTAAGGGCTGCTAGCGCCGAACCGAGGCGACCATGCGCGAGCTGAATCGCTCCATCAGCGCCGCGTCGCGGCCATAGGGATCCGGCAGGAACGTCACGCCCGACGCCGTGGGCTGCACCGTCAGATAGGTCATGTAGACCGGTACCGGTTTAGGCAGGTCCACCTCCTGCTCGACCTTCGGGTCCCGGCCAGTCGGGACGGTGCCCTCGAAGAGCCACCGGGCCAACCGCTTATAATCTTCGACCCGAACGCAGCCATTGCTGATCCAGAGCTCATTCTTCGTGAAATGCTCTTTTTCCGGCGAATCATGGAGATAGATGCCGAAGTAATTGGGCAGCATGAACTTCATCATGCCCATTGAGTTCGCCGGGCTCGGCAAACGGCGCAAGCGCACCTCTTGCCGGCCATCGACGACCGCCTGCCAGTCCACGGTGGTCGGATCGAGCTTCTGGGCATTATCGCTGTAGTCCGAAGACACTTCATATTCGCGCTCGGTCAGATAGCTCGGTCCCTGGGCGACGACCCGTGGGGCGATCAAATTCCTGACCAGCTCCGGCGGCACGTTCCAATAGGGGTTCACGCTCGCATATTTGATGTAGGCGGCCATCATCGGCGTCGCGGTCTCGGCCTTGCCGACGACGATCTTCATCTCATCGACCTTACGGCCGTTTTCCCACATCGACAGTCGGGCGCTGCCCGCGTCGACAACGACATATTTGCGCTGTTCTTCCGGGGCCGGAAGGCGCCGTGCGCGCTCCATGTTGATGATGATTCGCTGCTCGTAATATTCGGGCCCGCGGTTCAGCGCTTCGACCGTTCCTGCGCCCGCTATCCCGTCGGCTTTGAGCCCGTGATCCGCCTGGAACTGCTTCACTGCCGCCGCGAGCGGCGCATCGTAGGAGCCGCTGTCCGCCAGCCCGAGCCGCGTCCGAAGGGCAGTGGCCCGGTCGCCGGTCATTCCGGGTTTGAGCGTCGGACCAGAAGGCACGGGAATCTCAGGAAGATTGCCCCAACGCTGCTGATATTTGACGAGCCCGCGCCGAAGGTCGGTGTAGATTGGGTTCATCGACACGAACATGTCGACAGGAGCGCCGCTCCAATCGTCGAACGAGATGTCGTGCATCATCGCGCCGTTCTGTACGGCGCGCGGGACGAGCTCCTCGTCGATGTAAATCATGTCGACGCCCTGCTCGATGGCGGGGGGCAGATCGATCGGCTCGAGCGCCGGACCGCGCTTGGCCGTGGTGTTTTGTTGCTGGCCCCACGGCTGCGGAGCCGGCCCCGGAGGCGGCGGCATCCATGGTTCGGCCCGGGGCGCAGGGTATTGCTGGACTGGATATGGCTGCGGCGCCGGAAATTGCTGCGGTGGGGGCGGCACGGGCCACGGCTGGCCATATTGCGCGGAAGCGACCGCGGGGAGGGCGAGTGCGCTTAGCGCGACCATGGAAATTCGAATGTTCACGAGTGTTTAGATAGCAATCGAAACTGAACGATTACAGAATCGACTGTTCAGCCGGGCGTGAGTCATTCACCTTCCAGCGGCAAGGTATCGCGCCTCGCCGTAGGCGAGTGCAGTGCTTCGGCCGCTTTCTCGACCTCTTCGTCGCTAGGCGGTCGAGGCAGCTCTTCCTCTCCCGGCGCGAGCGAATCGTCCGGGATTCCTGGGCCCGTGCCGGCGATCGTCTCGCTGATCGGCTTCTCCGTCGGAATCGTGCTCATTGTTTCCCTGTCGTCGGCCATGACGTCCTGCCTTCCTCCACAGGATCGCATGACCCGCGATTCAGTTCCGCTTCCGGGAGCGCTCCGATTATTCGCTGAGTTTCAGCTTCTTCTTCGAAACCACGTAGGCGTAGTCCGTGTTGATCTTGTCCAGACCGGACTTGGCCGTGCGCGCCGATGCGGCGTCGAGCTCACGCTTCAATCGCCGGAAGTCGCTGGTGGAAGTGACGACGCCGTTGGCCAGGCTCACGGCTCGCTGGATATGCGTTCCGGCGATCGTTTCGTCGATCGCCGGGGCGTCGAGCAGGAACGCCTTCCCACCCTCGGGCAGCAGGACTTTCTCGACCGTCCGCTCCCAATAAGGAAAGCTGAGCGAAACCGGGATATTCTTCGCGTCATCGTCGTCGCGGTCGAACTTGGGATCCCACGACACGGTCGTCTGGCTGAGCTGCAGGCGGTTTCCTTTCAAACCCTTCACCGGCGACCAGTCGAGGCTGGCAGTGCCGTTGAAATGAAAGACATAGCTTCCGTCGGCCGCGTCGGCATCGCTTGAAACGAACTTCAGCGCGTCGTTGGCGACGCCATTCACCTTGTCCTTCACCTTTTCGAGGAATTTTTCGCGGTCGGTGCTGTTAGCCGCCTCAAGGCGTAAGTCTGCCGCGACAGGACCGCGCGCGATGAGGGTGGCTTCGAAAGGGACCTTGTCGACCAGGGCGCTTCGCGTGTCCCAAACGAGCTGTGTTTCGATCAGCGGCGCCGATGGCATGACATCCGGATTCGATACGAGGCCCGTTCCAGCGAGGAGCGGCAGGCCGTGTTCAGTCGGCGATTGCTTCAGCTCCTCGACCGTTCGCTGACCGTAGTTGGTGCCGTCGAGGTAATAGACTTCGGAGCCGACGTGGGCGCGGACGAATACATGATCGAGCAGGGAGAGAGTCGGCAGCCGCTCATCCAGGCCATTGTCATATTTTACCGAGGCGAGCATCGGCTCGGCCTCGATCCTGAGCCGGTCGAGAAGCGCGAGGAGGAATACCGTCTTGCCCTTGCAGTCGCCGAAGCGTTGGCTCCAGACGTCGTCGGCTTTCATCGGTTTATAGTCTCCGTCGCCCAGCAGGAGCGCGACGTAACGGACCTGGTCCTGCGTCAAACGCAGCGCTGCAAGCATCCGGTCGCGGGGATCCTTGTGGTTCGCGGCAATTTTCTCGGCGAGTGCTGGAATTTCGGATTTGCCCTCCGTTTTCTTCGCCGCTTCGAACAGCGGCACCAAGACCGCTGCAACCTCGTTCCAATTGGCGAAGGTCGAAACCTGGATCAGCTTGTGCTGCAGCCGCTCCGGGACGAATGACCGGTCCTTCGGTGGCACGAAATTGTCCTGCACAAAGACACGCTCCACACCAGTCACCGTGTCCGCCGGCGCGGGGGACTTGATCGACGGATCGATCAACCAGCGCGCGCTGAGATCCTTGCTCAGCACGAGCCTGCGAATCATACGTGCGAAGGGCACAGGCGAATACATCTCCTGGATCTCTTCGGTTTTCCCGAGAACACCAGGTTTCGTTTTGTAGGTGAATGCGACTCGAAGCGTATCTCCGACCTGTAGGCCACGAACCGGCATGATCACCGTCCGGACTCCCGTCAGCATCGACTGCTCGAGCCGGGTCTCGCGCCGGAGCACTGAGACGTCGTCGCGGTTGAGAGCGTCGATCGCCTTTCCATCCCGCTCGATGACCACGTGATGGAGCGTCAGATCCGTTCGGTTGACGTTCCACGGTATTGCGACATTGCCGATCGCCTGGAGCCCGGCCTGATTGAGCGGCTCAACCACATATTCGACGAAATTCTCGAGACCCGTCGGGGTCAGATATTCCTGGGAGTTGCTGAGCAGGAATTGAAATGGCTCATCCTTGCGTTTCGGGTCGAGCGCCGGGACCTTCTGGTCGGCGACCCACGCAGGAACCGGCCCGTAATTGAGGCTCGGCTCATCGGACTCTTGCTTGAGCGCACTGGTCGCGCTTTGCTTCGCCTTGGTCTGCGGAGCTGCCCCGGCGGAAACTGGCGCGGACAAGGCAGCAAGCGCGCCCGTCAGAGCCAAAGTCGAAATTCGCATCAATCCCCCTGAACTCAAGCACGAATGCGGGCGCTCGATCGCGGCAAGCTAACAGAGAGTTGTTGGGTCGCAAGGTCCATTCATTGCGCTGTGCGACCCCGTCGCCCATATATTCACGCATGACTCGTGTCCTCCCGATCCTCCCGCTTCGCGATATCGTCGTTTTCCCTCACCGAATCGTTCCATTGTTCGTCGGCCGCGAAAAATCGGTGGCCGCGTTGGAAGCGGCCATGGCGACCGATCGTGAGCTGTTCCTCGTCGCCCAGCTCGACCCGGGCGAGGACGATCCCGACCGCGATGCGCTTTATGACCTGGGAGTGATTGCCACCGCCATGCAGCTGCTGAAGCTGCCCGACGGGACTGTCCGAGTCCTGGTCGAAGGCGCGAAGCGGTCGAAGCTTGTGAACCTCATGCCGCGCGACGGATATCTCGCCGCCGAGGTCGAGGAAGTCGCCGAGGATTCGGCTGAAGGCGCGGAAGCCCAGGCACTCATGCGCTCGGTGATCGACCAGTTCGAAAATTACGCCAAGCTCAACAAGCGTCTTCCTCCCGAGACCGGAATCCAACTGGCGGAGATCGAAGATCCGTCTGCGCTCGCGGACGCGATCGCTTCCAACCTGTCGATCAAGGTCGCTGACAAGCAGGCGCTGTTGGGCGAGCTCAATCCTGCCCGGCGGCTCGAAATGGTGTTCGCCTTCATGGAAGGTGAGCTCGGCGTGCTTCAGGTCGAAAAGAAGATCCGAAGCCGGGTCAAGCGGCAGATGGAGAAGACCCAGCGCGAATATTATTTGAACGAGCAGTTGAAGGCGATCCAGCGCGAACTCGGCAATGAGAGCGAAGAGGGCGGGGACGAGCTTCATGAGCTTGCCGAGAAAATCCGCAAGACGCGTCTCAGCAAGGAGGCCCGGGCGCGCGCCAATTCCGAGCTGAAGAAGCTTCGGGCGATGGCTCCGATGTCCGCGGAAGCGACCGTTGCACGCAACTATCTCGATGTCCTGTTGGGCCTCCCATGGGGCAAGAAGTCCAAGCTGAAAAAGGACATTGCCGAAGCTCAGCGAGTGCTCGACGAGGATCATTACGGGCTTGAGAAGGTCAAGGAGCGGATCGTCGAATATCTCGCCGTCCAGGCCCGTACGAACAAGCTCAAGGGTCCGATCCTCTGTCTCGTCGGCCCGCCTGGCGTGGGCAAGACATCGCTCGGCCGCTCGATCGCCCGCGCCACTGGCCGCGAGTTCGTCCGCCAATCGTTGGGCGGAGTCCGTGACGAGGCCGAAATCCGCGGCCACCGTCGGACTTACATCGGTTCGCTGCCCGGCAAGATCATTTCGAACATCAAGAAAGCGGGAACATGCAATCCGCTTTTCCTGCTCGACGAAATCGACAAGCTCGGCCAGGACTTCAGGGGCGACCCGTCATCGGCCCTCCTCGAGGTGCTCGATCCGGAGCAGAACAGCCGGTTCCAAGATCATTATCTCGAGCTGGACTACGATCTGTCGGACGTCATGTTCGTCACGACGGCGAACTCGCTCGACATGCCACAGCCGCTCATGGACCGGATGGAGATTATCCGGCTCGAGGGCTACACCGAGCATGAGAAGGTCGAGATTGCCACGCGCCACCTGATCCCGAAACAGATGGAGGCGCACGGCCTCAAAGCCGAAGAGCTGATCTTTAGCGATGAGGCGCTGCGCAAGATAATCCAGCATTACACCCGCGAGGCCGGCGTTCGGACGCTCGAGCGCGAGTTGGCCAAGGTTGCGCGCAAGTCGCTTCGACAGATCCTCGAGGGGAAGGTCGAAAAGGTCGAGCTGACGCCCGAGAACCTCGGCGAATTCCTCGGCGTTCGTAAATTCCGCTACGGAATCGGCGAGGAAGAGGACCAGATCGGCGCAGTCACCGGCCTCGCCTGGACGGAAGTCGGCGGCGAACTGCTGACGATCGAGGCGGTAACCGTCCCCGGCAAGGGCCAGATCAAGACCACCGGCAAGCTTGGCGAAGTCATGCAGGAGTCCATCCAAGCAGCGATGAGCTTCGTGAAGGCGCGGGCTCCCGCTTATGGCGTCAAGCCGTCGATTTTCGCCCGCAAGGACATTCACGTTCACCTGCCGGAGGGAGCTGTTCCCAAGGATGGCCCATCTGCCGGAATCGGAATGGTGACGGCGATGATCTCGACCTTATCGGGAACGGCCGTTCGCCGTGACATCGCGATGACCGGGGAAGTGACTCTGCGCGGCCGGGTGCTTCCCATCGGCGGGCTCAAGGAGAAATTGCTTGCGGCATTACGGGGAGGGATCACCACGGTCCTTATCCCGGCCGAAAATGAAAAAGACCTCGTGGAGATTCCGGCAAGCATCAAAGAGGCGTTGGAGATCGTGCCCGTGCAGCATGTCGACGAGGTGCTCTCTCGCGCCCTGGTTGAGCCGCTGCACGCGATCGAATGGACCGATGACGACGAACATGCGCCCGAGCCGCCGGTTCATCCGTCGAGTCCCGAAACGGGTCTTCCAATCCGTCACTGAACGCTGGACTCAAAGGGGGTGTATTGACTTAAAGTCGATCGCTTCGCGCCCCGAGTCTCGGCGCGGCGAAGAGGAGTGCCGGGCCCATGAACAAGCAGGAACTGATTGGACATGTCGCCGATCGCGCAGGGCTCAGCCGGAATGACGCTATGCGCGCCGTGGAAACGATGCTTGAGGTGATTACCTCTACGCTGAAGCGCGGCGACGAGGTCCGCCTGGTCGGCTTCGGCAACTTCTCGGTTACGCGGCGCAAGGCGTCGACCGGCCGAAATCCCCGCACCGGCGAACCGATGCAGATCAAAGCGACGTCGCAGCCGAAATTCCGTCCCGGCAAGGTGCTCAAGGACGCGGTTCAATAGCTGCGCTGGACAGCCGGCTTTAGGCCACTATATCCGCCGCTTTCCGCAGCTCGGGTCCCACCAACTATCACTTCAATGGATCTTGGCCGGCGGGCGCGTAGCTCAGTGGTAGAGCACACCCTTCACACGGGTGGGGTCGTAGGTTCAAACCCTACCGCGCCCACCATGCCTTGGCGAAGCCGGGCCGCCGCTATTCCAGATAAGCCGGCTGGAAGCTCGCGACGCGGCGCATCTCAGCCCAATCCGTGAATTGAATCTCGCGGCCGGATCGTTTGATCAGCCCCTGGCGCTCCATGTCGGCGAAGACGCGATTGACGTTGACCGATGTCTGACCCGTGATGTCGGCGATCTGCTGTTGGGTGAAGGGATTGGTCATCTTGGTGTTGTTCACGTGCATCCGCGCGGCCGTCTCGCACAGCAGATGCGCGACGCGCGCGGTCGAATCCCTTCGGCCGCAATTGACCAGCCATTCATAGCCGATCGATTCGTTGCGCTGGATCAAGCGCCAGAAGAAGCGCTGAAGCTCGGGATGGGCGTTGACGATCGGCTCGAAATCTTTTGCCTTGCCGACCATCACCTCGCTTCTGACGATGGCTTGGACGCCGTAGCCGGCAGGCCCGTCGCGCGGCAGGATTCCCTCACCGGCAAAGCGCAAGGCAACGATCTGCCGACGGCCCGATCCATCCGTCTTGTACTTGGCCAGGATTCCGGACCGGACGAACATCACTTCATCCCGCTGCGCGCCCGGGTCGCGGAATGGCCTGCGAGGATCGACCTGCACAATCTTGTTGGGCATCTTGTGGAGTAGATCAGCCAGGGTCGGGTCGAGGCCTGCGCTGACCAAAGTGTCGCGCAGCGAAACACCGGGCGCAGGCGTTTTGGAACGCCGACTCGCCATTGAATGCTCTCCCCAGCGCAAGGATGCGCTTCGCCCGTACATCGTGCAAGCTATTAAACAATCGTTACCGGCAAAGTAGTTACCGGAAGTTAGCCATGAGCTCTGTCGCCATTGCGCGGGTCTGCTCGGGCGAGAGCGCGACAGCACTGCCGAGCTGCGGGGCTTTCGGCCAGCCCGCGTCCGGAAACTCAATTCCGTTCCAACTGCGCGTGTCCGAATAGCGTGGAATGACGTGGAAGTGCGGGTTCGGATCGACCATCATCAGCATGAGATAGTTGATCTTCTCGTACGCGCAGAACGCGCGCAGCGCGCGCTCGATGGCAGCGACGATCTGGCCCTGCTCGGCGAAGGCTTCGCTCGGCAGTTCGCCGTACGCGGTAGCATCGCCCTTCGCAGCGAGGACGAGTGAGCCGAGGGTTATTTGGTCGGGGCGGACGAGCACGATCCAATGCTCGAACTCGCGGACCAGGCTCGCCGGATATGCGAAACTGAGGATGGTCGGATTCATGGGCGGCCTCGCTTGCGTTCGTCTTGGCACGACCCTAAGTGGCGCCGGCGCCGAAGGAAACCGCTGGAGAGGGCGGGTCTGAAGGCGTCCCTATGGCGATCGTAGCTCAGCTGGTTAGAGCACTGGTTTGTGGTACCAGGGGTCGGGGGTTCAAGTCCCCTCGGTCGCCCCACTCATAGTCCCCACAAAGTGGTACTTTGCGGGGAGTCCGATTTCGAAATTATAGCACCGGAAAATTCGACAACAATGTCCACGCTTTGGGGCTTGCCCGACTTCGACGCGCATGAAGAGGTCCACTTCGTCACCGACGACAAATGCGGCCTGAGGGCGATCGTCTCGGTCCATTCGACGCACCTCGGTCCCGCCGCCGGAGGCGCCCGGTTCTGGCACTATGCCAATGGCGAACAGGCTCTGACCGACGCGCTCCGGCTATCGCGCGGGATGAGCTACAAGAACGCGATGGCGGGGCTCCCGCTCGGCGGCGGAAAATCGGTGATTCTCGCCGACGAAGCGCGGACCAAGACCCCCGACATTCTCCACGCCTTCGGTAAAGCAGTCGATCATCTCGGCGGCCGCTACGTCACCGCGGAAGACGTCGGAATGAGCGTTGCCGACATGATCGAAGTCGCCCGTTCGACAAAGTATGTCGCCGGTCTTCCGGCCGAGGGCAAGGATGTCGGCGGCGATCCAGGGCCGCATACGTCATTGGGCGTCTTCCTCGGCCTCAAAGCGGCGGTGAAACACGCTCTCGGCAAGGACAGCGTCGCCGGTCTTCATGTCGCGGTGCAGGGCGCGGGGTCGGTCGCGACCGGGGTCGCGCTCCACGCCTGCGCGGAAGGGGCGAAGCTGTCCATTGCCGACGTCGATGAGGCCAAGGCCAAGAAGCTCGCCGATGCGACCGGCGGCTCGGTGGTATCGCCAGAGGAGGTTCTCGGCCTTGAAGCGGATGTGCTGAGCCCGAACGCGCTGGGCGCGATCTTCGATGAAGGGACGATTGCGAACCTCAAGGTGCCCGTCGTCGCGGGCGGCGCGAACAATCAGCTCGCAACACCCGAAGACGGTGAGCGGCTGAACGCCCGCGGAATCCTCTATGCGCCTGATTATGTGATCAACGCCGGCGGCATCATCAACGTCTGCACCGAATATCTCGGCGACGGGGACGCGAGCCTGGTGCGCAAGCGCATCGAGGGCATTCCCGCCCGGCTCGAGCAGATCTGGGCCGAGAGCAAGGCATCCGGGCGCAACCCGGCCGCCGTTGCCGATGCTATGGCGCAGAAGCTCATCGGGAGGGCATAAGCGGCGCGCGATGCATGCGCTTGCAAACCCGGCGCGATTCCTTCGAATCGCAAAGCCTGCGACGAGCTGGCTGTTGTTGATCGGGCTGGCGCTCGCGATCGGTGGAATGGCGGCCGGACTGACGCTCACCCCGCCGGATTACCTCCAGGGTGAAACCGTTCGGATCCTTTACATCCACGTGCCCTCGGCCTGGCTCGGAATGGCGGGATGGCTTGGAATTGCCGCCGCCTCCGTCAGCCAGCTGGTTTGGCGCCACCCGCTCGCCGCTGTCGCCGGACGAGCAATTGCCCCGGCGGGCGCGACCTTTGCAGCGATCTGCCTGATCACGGGATCGATCTGGGGCCGTCCGACCTGGGGCACCTGGTGGGAATGGGACGGTCGCCTGACCTCGATGCTCGTCCTCTTCTTCCTCTATCTCGGCTACATCGGATTGGCGGGAGCTGAGCACGAGCGGGGCGGGGATGGACGGACCGCCGCCATTTACGGTCTCGTCGGGGCGATCAACCTGCCCATCATCCATTATTCGGTACTGTGGTGGCGGACGCTCCATCAGAGCGAAAGCATCGGGCTAACGGGCTCGACCATCGATAAGTCCATCCTTTGGCCGCTGCCCCTGACGATGATTGGCTTCACCTGCTTGTTCGGGGCAGTCGTTTTGATGCGGATCCGAGCGCAACTTGCCGAGACCAAGGTCGAGGCGCGAATGCGGAGGATGAGCGCGGACCTATGAACCCGTGGCCGTTCGTCATTGGCGCTTATTCTGTCGCGATCTTGCTGACGGCAGCTCTCGTCGTCTGGGCCTTCGCGTCGATGCGCCGGGCCGAAGCGGCGGCGGACGCACTCGCGCGAAAATGAAGCCAAAGAACCAGCGGCTGGTGCTGGTCGGCGCCGCAATGTTCGCCGTGCTCGTCGCGGTCCTTTTGGCGATGTGGGGTCTTCGGGAACGCGCCTCTTATTTCTACACCCCGGCGGACGTTGCCGCGGGCAAAGCGGTGCAAGGCCGCTCGATGCGCCTCGGCGGAATGGTCGAGCGCGGGTCGATCGAGCGGCAGCCGGATGGAGTGACCATCCGTTTTGTGCTCACCGACGGGAAAGCGGAAACGCAAGTCGTCTATCGGGGAATCGTGCCCGACCTGTTTCGAGAGGGTAGCGGCGCGGTTGCCGAAGGCCGGCTGCAGAACGGTGCGTTCGTAGCCGACACCATCCTCGCCAAGCATGACGAGCGCTACATGCCGCCCGAACTCGGCAATCTCGCGGCCGAGCATAAGGCCGGGAAGACGCTCGAGCGGTGATCGCCGAGGCGGGCCTTGCGGCGCTGTGGCTCGCTGCCGGGCTTGCCGCGCTACAGCTCGTCCTGATGGTCACGGCCCTGCGCTCGGGGATCGAGGTCGGGCACGCAATGCGATCGATTGCCGTGGTGCAAGGCGCCCTGACCCTGATCGCGTTCGCGATGCTTCTGCAGCTGTTCGCGACCACGGATCTCTCGGTCGCCCTGGTGTTCGAGAACAGTCACAGCGCCAAGCCTTTTATCTACAAGGTCGCCGGCGCGTGGGGGAACCACGAAGGCTCGATGCTGATGTGGGTAACGATCCTCGCCGCCGCAGGCGCGTGTCTCGCGCTCTTCTCACGACGGGCCGGCGCCCGGACCCTTGTCGCTGCCCTCGGCGCGCAGGCGGCCTTGGCGCTCGGCTTCTATGCCTTCCTGTTGATTGCTTCGAATCCGTTCGCTCGGCTGAGTCCGCCGGCCGTGGAGGGGCAGGGGCTGAACCCGCTTCTCCAGGATCCCGGTCTCGCGTTCCACCCGCCGACCCTCTACTTCGGCTATGTCGGGCTCTCTGTGGCTTTCAGCCTCGCAGTTGGGGCCCTGCTCACCAACGAAGTGGATTCGAGGCTCGGCCAAGCCATGCGGCCGTGGGTGCTTGCTGCATGGATCCTGCTCACCCTCGGAATTACCGCCGGAAGCTATTGGGCTTATTACGAGCTTGGCTGGGGCGGATGGTGGTTCTGGGACCCGGTCGAAAATGCATCGGTCATGCCGTGGCTCGCGGCGACCGCGCTGCTCCATTCGATCAACGTGCTGGCTGCACGCGGCGCGCTCAAAGCGTGGACCATGATGCTCGCCGTCATCGCTTTTTCGATGTCGATGGTCGGCACCTTCCTGGTGCGATCGGGCGTGCTGACCTCGGTTCACGCCTTTGCGATCGACCCTGAGCGGGGCACGTTCCTGTTGGCCCTGCTCGCCATCTACGTCGGGGCGGCTTTCATCCTGTTCGCGCTTCGCGGAGCAACGCTGAAGGAAGGGGCGCCATTCGAGTTGATCAGCCGAGAGACCGGGCTGGTGATCAACAACCTGCTGTTGAGCGTGATCCTGGGGATCGTATTCCTCGGCACTCTCTATCCCTTGTTTGTCGAGGCAGTGACGGGCGAAAAACTGTCGGTGGGAGCGCCTTACTTCAACGCTGTCGCTGGGCCGCTGGCGCTGGTGCTTGCGGCGTTGGTTGGGATCGGCCCGTTGCTCGCCTGGCGGCGCGAGCGCCGGCCGGTGTTCAGGCAACTTCGGATCCCGGCGCTGCTTGGGGCAACGGCATTGGTCATCACAATCATGGTCGCCCCCGGCATTGGAATCTTGCCTCGATTGGGGCTTGTGGTGGCGGCCTATCTCGCGGCTGCTTCGGTCCTGCCTCTAATCGGGCGCAACCCGCTCCGCACCCCAGTCGCCACCTGGGGCATGGTCGCGGCGCACTTTGGGATCGCGGTCGCGCTCACGGGAATAGCGATGAATGCTGCTTTCACGGAGGAGAGGCTATCGGTTGCGAGAGCCGGCGATCGGCTGAGCGTCGGACCCTGGCTGGTCGAGTTCGCGGGCGTTACTCCGACCGCCGGCAAGAACTGGACCGCAATCGAGGGCGAACTCCGCGCAACCCGGGGGCAGGGCCTGGTCACGCTGAAGCCTCAGACCCGATATTATTCGAATCCGCCGACCGAAACCAACGAGGCCGCGATCGAGACCTTCTGGAACGGCCAACTTTACAGCGTCGTAGGCAAAGGGGACGGCGAGGGCGGTTGGCAGTTGAGACTTTGGTGGAAACCGTTCGTGACCCTGATCTGGGCCGGCGGAGCCCTGATCGCATTCGGCGGTGCGTTGGCGCTTATCGGCCGGCTGTGGCGCTTACGCCGGCGACGAGCACGATCGGCCGAATGGCGGACGGAGCGCTACGCATGAGCCGGGCTATCCGGCTCGCGCCGATAGCGCTGCTGCTGCTGTTTCTTGCCGGTCTCATCTGGCGTCTCGCGACGCCGGCGGACACGTCGGTCAGCTCCAAGCTCAAGGACCAACCGGTTCCGGTTTTCATCCTGACCGCCGCATTACCGACCAAGCCCGCGCTCAGCTCTTCGGACCTCGCGACCGGCCGTTCGCGCCTCGTCAACATTTTCGCCAGCTGGTGCGTGCCGTGCATCACCGAGGTGAAGGTGCTCCAACAACTTAAGGCCCAGGGCGTGGCGATCGATGGAATTGCCGTTCGCGACCGGCCCGAGGACCTCGCCGACTTCCTCGACCGCAATGGGGACCCGTACGAGCGTATTGGGAGCGATCCTCAAAGCCAGGTGCAGATCGCGTTCGGATCCTCCGGCGTGCCTGAAAGCTTCGTCGTCGATGGCCGCGGAATCATCCGCTACCAGCACATCGGCCCGATCGAGGCGGATGAAATGCCGATGATCCTTCGGATTTTGGAGCAGGCGAAGTGAGGACTGAACCAACCACCGTTCGTCCCGAGCGAAGCCGAGGGACGTATCTCGACTGCGCTTCGCTCCGCTCGATACGAACGGTGTTGTATCTAACGCTTCTGTGCCTAGCGAGCCCGGCGTTCGCCGACAGCAACCTGCCGCCGGCATATTGGTCGGATCGAGAGCTCCCCGACGCCAATCAGGAGGCCCAGGCGCAGGCGTTGATGGCGGAGCTGCGTTGCCTGGTCTGCCAAGGCCAGTCGATCGCGGACAGCAATGCCGAATTGGCCGGCGACATGCGCGACCTGGTTCGGCGCCGAATCGCCGCGGGTCAGAAGCCCTCTGAAATCCGCTCATGGCTCATCCAGCGCTACGGCAGCTGGATCAGCTACAAGCCGACCGC
Source organism: Pseudomonadota bacterium (assembly GCA_046765675.1). Taxonomy (GTDB): domain Bacteria; phylum Pseudomonadota; class Alphaproteobacteria; order Sphingomonadales; family Sphingomonadaceae; genus Sphingomicrobium. Next base: position 2,184 of record JBKPOR010000088.1, on the reverse strand, counting down.
CGAGCCTACAGCCTGGCCGTTGTGGCTGGCTCCGCTAGCGCTTCTGCTCATCGGCGCGTTCCTGATCCGGCGACGAATCCGCTTTGGCGGCCAGGCATGACCGGTTGGTTCATCCTGCTCCTGCTTTTGGCTGCTAGCGCATTTGCATTATGGGTCTTCGGAGTTCGCGGAGGACTGCTGACGGCCGCAATGGCCGCGCTGGTAGTCGGAGCTGCCGGCTACGCGCTTCAGGGGAGTCCAGGCATTTCTGGCGCCCCGGCCGAAGGGTCGACTAGTCGCCGAGTCATACCTCTTACCGAGGCGCGTCACGCATTCTTCGGCAATTTCAGCCCGGAGGAATCCTGGCTTGCGTTATCGGACGGACTGGCGCGCGGCGGGAATACCGAGGACGCGGTGGGCCTGCTTCAAAACGCCGTGGGCAAATACCCGGGCGACGTCCAGCTATGGATCGGCCTCGGCAATGCCCTCGTCGACCATGCGCATGGCCTCACACCGCCAGCCGAATTCGCCTATCAGCGTGCGGCGGAGCTTGCGCCGGGTCATCCGGCAGCGCCCTTCTTCTACGGCCTTGCTCTTGCCCGATCGGGCGACCGGGCCGGAGCCGTTGCGATCTGGAAGCGGATCCTCGCCAATGGACCGAAAGATGCGAGCTGGCGTCCGCTGATCGAGCTGGGTGTGGCCACGCTCGGCCGGCCGGCGCCAAGAGCCCCCGTCCGGTAGGATTAGTGTGGGCCTCCGCCCGTCATCGATGAATCGTCCGGCGGTTCGGTGCCTTCGAGCCCGCGCGTATCAGGGCGGAATTTCTCGTGTTTTGGAAGTTCGTCGCCGGGATCGAACCAATCGACCTTGCTCGACCAGAAGATGTGAAACTCGGGTGCGATGACGCTCGGATCATCCAGCGTCACAAGGCTGAAATCGACCGTTTCCGGCTGATGGTCGACCCGAACATAGAGTGGCGTTCCGCACAATCCGCAAGAGCTGCGTTCGCCAAAGCTGCTCGTTCGCAGCGTGCGAATGACGCTTTCACCCTGTGTCGCGACCCAATCGCCCGCCTTCACGCTGGCGAATGCCATCGCCGGAGCACCGCTATTGAGCTGGCATGTGCGGCAATGACAGTAACCGCAATCGAACGGCTCGCTGTTCAGCGCGTAGCGCACCGCGCCGCACATGCATCCACCCGTCAGGGCCATACATTCCACCTTAATTGACTACGGCTAGGGCGCTCCTTACATCGCCCGCCACGGTTTCCCCAGCGCCGGCGGAGCATTTCGCCTTTCCGGAACGCGCGGGTTTTTAAGGGAATTCATGTGATCGCCGGACTGGCAAAAAGCATCTTCGGATCGGCCAACGACCGCTATGTGCGGGGGCTTGGCAAATATGTCGACGCAATCAACGCGCTTGAGCCCAACATCCAGGCGCTCACGGACGACGAGCTGCGCGCTCAGACGGACCTCTTCCGCGAGCGGCTCGCGAAGGGCGAAAGCCCGGACGACCTGCTTCCGGAGGCCTTCGCCACGGTACGGGAGGCCGCGATCCGCACTCTCGGCCAACGCCACTATGACGTCCAGCTGATCGGCGGGATCGCACTTCACCGCGGCGAAATCGCCGAAATGAAGACCGGCGAAGGCAAGACGCTGGTTGCGACGCTTGCCGTCTATCTGAACGCGCTCAGCGGCCGAGGCGTTCATGTGGTCACCGTCAACGATTATCTCGCCCGCCGCGACGCCGACTGGATGGGCCAGATCTACAGGTTCCTCGGGATGACCGTCGGGGTGATCGTTCCGAACCTCACCGACCAGGAACGGCGCGACGCGTACAATTCCGACATCACCTACGCGACGAACAATGAGCTTGGGTTCGATTACCTGCGCGACAATATGAAATATTCGCGCGATCAGATGGTCCAGCGGCCGTTCCACTTTGCGATCGTCGACGAAGTGGACTCGATCCTGATCGACGAGGCCCGAACGCCGTTGATCATTTCGGGACCGACTGACGATAAATCGGACCTCTACATCTCCGTCGACCGGGTGGTGAAAACCTTCGTCGAGAGCGATTACGACAAGGACGAGAAGCAAAAGAGCGTCGTCCTGACCGAGGACGGGACGGAGAAGGCCGAGCGCATGCTCGAGGCCGACGGGCTGATCGAGGGCCGCAACCTCTACGACATCGTCAACACGCAGG
>JBKPOR010000087.1:0-4787 GCA_046765675.1 Pseudomonadota bacterium | reverse complement strand
CTCCGTTCGCTGGCTTGAGGTCGCGGCTCACAACGATCGCCGTGCTCGGCAATCACGACCATTGGAGAAATGCCGGAGAGACGCGGCGGCAGCTTCGTCGCATTGGAATCCTCGTTCTCGACAACGCTTCGGTGCGCGCTGGTCCACTGACCGTCGGCGGCGTCGACGATCCCTTCACCGGCTACGACAATCTTGCGCGAACGCTCGACCAAATGCGGGCGCAACCGGAGCCCCGCATCCTTGTCACCCACAGTCCAGACGTGTTTCCAAAGGTTCCAGACGATGTCGTTCTAACGCTCGCCGGTCACACACATTGCGGACAGATCAGGGTCCCGTTCATCGGCGCTCTTTCGACAATGTCGGCTTATGGCGACCGCTACGCGTGCGGCAGGATCGACGAGAATGGCAGGATTCTCATCGTCTCGGCGGGGGTTGGCACGAGTCTGCTTCCACTCAGGCTTGGGGCAGTTCCTGATATCTGGTTGATTGAGCTCCGCCCTCTATTGGGCGACTAGCGCAGGCGAACGGCGAGCGCCGCGAGCATTGCCGTGCAGTCGCCTTCCGAATGGCAATCGAAGGCCTCCTCGACATGTTCGAGGCATGATTGCATCGTCACCCGGTGGCCCGGCAAAAGCGCGAGCTGGGCGGTGCGGCGTGCGAGACTTTCGAGGGCGGCCAGGCCATTCTCGGCGGCGAGCTGGCGGATCGCATCCATTCGGCTGTGAAGAGCGAGCGGGGAGAGCCGCGGGCCGGCTTCGCGGATTTCGGCAACGCGCGTGACGACCTGTATCCTCACTTCTGCCAGCGGATCCTTTGCTGTCGTCATACCGGGGAGGCTCGCCCAAGTTGGTTAAGGTGCCGTTACGATCTTGCTTCGGTTGACAGAATCGGCCCGGTGCGTCATTGGCGCCACAGTTCGAGCGGCGAGAAGCCGCTCTTCTTTTTTGAAATCGGGATTTTTCCAATGGCGAAGCCGGCAACGGTCAAAATCAAACTCGTCAGCACCGCGGATACGGGCTTCTATTATGTGACCAAGAAGAACCCCCGCACTCAGACCGAGAAGCTCAGCTTCAGGAAGTACGACCCGAAGGCTCGCAAGCACGTCGAGTTCAAGGAAGCGAAGATCAAATAAGCGCTTCCCCGCTTTCGTCGGGTGCGGCACCGTCGCTGCCTGTTCGGAGCAACTGGTCGACGGTCTCCGCGAACCGCATCACCGAAATAGGTTTTGAGACATAGGCTTGCGCGCCCGCCGCGCGAATGCGCTCCTCGTCGCCGCGCGCCGAATAAGCGGTCACGGCCATGATCGGCACTTCCGACAATCTGTCGTCTTCCCGCATCATTCGGATGAGGTCAAAGCCGGTGACATGCGGCAGCTGGATATCGGTGATCACCAGGTCGGGACAAAATTCATGTGCGGCGTCGAGCGCCTGGCGGCTGTCGGTCACCGCCTGCGGCTCATGCCCATGCGCGGCGAGCAGATCGCAGAACAATTTGACGTTGAGGGCATTGTCCTCGACGATCAGGATCTTCGCCAAACTCGCTCCCTTCGACCATAACGCGCCCATGTGTGCCTTCGAACAGCCGTAGCGGTTCTAAGCCGTGCAGCAGCAGACACCAAGCGATCCGCACGCGCTTGCGCTTGCAGCTCTCGCGGCCACGCTTACGGACGTTCGTCGCGCCGAGCGGTTCCTGCTGTTGACCGGAATCGGGACAGACGAATTGCGCATCAGGGCGAACGAACCAACGTTGCTGGCCGCGCTGATTGCCTTCCTGGAGGCGTATGAGCCCGATCTCCTCTCGGTTTGCGAGCAGATTGGGGTAAAGGCCGAAGCGCTCGTCGCGGCCCGGCGCGCGCTCGAAGCGGAGACTAAAGGAGCATCATGAAGACCATTTTGATCACTGGTGCGACAGCCGGATTCGGCGAGGCGGCAGCGCGCAAATTCGTCGAGGGAGGATGGCGAGCGATCGGAACCGGACGGCGTGGCGACCGGCTCAAGACGCTCCAGGACGAGCTCGGCGATGCCTTTCTCCCGCTCGAGGTCGACATGCGCGATCGGTCGGGCGTCGAGGGTCTCGGGAGGCTCGAAGCGCCATGGGGCGACATTGATTTGCTTCTGAACAACGCCGGCCTCGCGCCGCCGATGGCCGGGCTGCCCGAAAGCGAATGGGACAAGATCGAGACGGTGCTCGACACCAACATCAGCGGCCTCGTCGCGCTGACCCGCGCGCTCCTACCCAAACTGATCGAACGCAAAGGCCAGATCATCAACCTGTCGTCGGTTGCGGCGACCTACCCGTACAAGGGCGGAGCGGTTTACGCCGGCACCAAGGCTTTCGTCAGGCAATTCTCACTCGACTTGAGGTGCGATCTCGCCGGAACGGGCGTTCGTGTGACTTCGGTCGAACCCGGGATGGCCGAGACCGAATTCACCATCGTCCGCACCGGCGGCGACAAGGAAGCCTCGGACAAGCTCTATGCGGGAATGAGGCCGATGACGTCCGAGGATCTCGCCGATCTTTTCTGGTGGCTCGCGAACCTGCCGCCCCACCTCAACATCAACGCGATCGAGCTGATGCCCGTCACCCAAAGCTGGGCTGGGTTCACGATTGAGCGGGAGGGTTGATTCCCGGCCTTCCCGGTGCTTGGGGCGGGGCATGAGCATCGATCAGCGTCTCTCCGAACTCGGAATCACCCTTCCCCAGCCGGCCGCGCCGGTCGCCGCCTACGTCCCGGCGGTCGAACGGCACGGCTTGCTCCACATTTCGGGACAGATCAGCTTCGCCGAGGACGGAAGCCTGATCAAAGGCCGGCTTGGCGAGGACGTCGATCTCGACGGCGGGATTGCCGCGGCGCGGCGCTGCGGGGTCATGCTGCTCGCGCAGATGAAGGCTGCGCTGGGGTCGCTCGACCGGGTCGATCGCATCGTGAAGCTCGGAGTGTTCGTGAACAGCGCGCCCGCGTTCACCGATCAGCCCAAGGTCGCCAACGGCGCGTCGGAGCTGATGCAGGAGGTGTTCGGCGAAGCCGGCCGCCATGCGCGAAGCGCAGTCGGGGTCGCGGTGCTCCCGCTCGGGGTCGCCGTCGAAGTGGATGCGATCGTCGCGGTCCGATCCTGACCCGCTCGATCCCGGGCCGGCCGGCTTCACCCACCGTGGTCTGCATTATGGTTCGGAGTTTCCCGAGAACAGCCTGATCGCTTTTGCGGCCGCGCTCGAGCTCGGCGCCGGGATTGAGTGCGACCTCAGGCTCACCGCTGACAACCGGATCGTGGTGTTCCACGACCGCGATGCCTGGCGGCTGTGCGGGAGTCCGATGAAGATCGGTGAATCCACTTTGGCCGACCTCGGTCGCTTGAGCCTCGGAAGACATCCGATCCCGACGCTCGAAAGCCTTCTGGCACTTGTCGCGAGTCGCGTTCCGCTTTTGCTCGAAGTGAAGGTCGACCGCGACATTTGGCGTTGGGTGCCGGCTCTACGGGCGGGCCTTGCGGGTTACCGCGGCCGCTTCGCCATTATGAGCTTCGACCCGCGCATTCCCCGCCTTATCAAGACGAACATGCCCGACGTCCGGCGAGGTCTCATCATTCGCGATCGTCATTCAATGGTCCGGCGAAGTTTTGCCATCGCCCTCGCCTCCCCGCAGTTTCTCGCTGTCGAGCGGTCGGCGTTGGGCAAGCCGTGGGTCGAGCGCGCAAGGCTGCGAATGCCCGTCTACAGTTGGAATATCCGGACTGCCGAAGAGCGCAGGCAAGCCGACGTTCAGGCCGATGCGCTCATCTGGGAGGGCGATGGCCGACCGCGAATCTGAATTCGTCGCCAAGATCGCGTCCGGAGTGGCCGGGCTCAACGCCCGCGCCTGGGACCGCCTCGCCGGCGCGGACCCGTTCGTCAGCCATGCCTTTCTGTCGGCCCTGGAAGATTCGGACAGCGTCGGCCCCGGCACCGGCTGGACTCCGGCGCCGATCCTGGTCGAGGACCACGCCTCGCACCTTCTTGCCGCGGCGCCCGCCTATCTCAAGACCCATAGCCAGGGCGAATATGTGTTCGATCACGGCTGGGCCGACGCCTGGGAGCGCGCGGGTGGCGAATATTATCCGAAGCTCCAGGTCGCCGTGCCCTTTACCCCCGTGCCGGGTCCGCGATTGCTAGGGAGCCGGCCGCAGCATTTGCTCGCGGCGATCGAAGCCGTAACAACCCAGAACGACATGTCGTCGGCCCACATCACCTTCATCGACGACGCAGGTGCGGCGGAGGCTGAGCATCGCGGCTGGCTGATGCGGCACGGCATCCAATATCATTGGTTCAACCGCGGCTATCCCGATTTCGACGCATTTCTGGCGGCGCTACGCAGTCCCAAGCGCAAGACGATCCGGAAGGAGCGCAACGCCGCTCGGCAGGGGCTGGAATTCCGCGCCTTGGGCGGCACTGAGATCGGCCGCGCCGAATGGGACGCGATGTGGGCCTTCTACCAGGATACCGGCTCCAGGAAATGGGGCCGGCCCTATCTCACCCGCCAATTCTTCGATCTTGCCGCGGAAAGGATCGCCGATCGGCTGCTCTTGTTCCTCGCTTATCGCGATGGGCGGCCGATCGCCGGCGCGCTCAACCTCATTGGCGCCGATACGCTCTATGGACGGTACTGGGGCTGCATCGAAGAGGTGCCCTTCCTCCATTTCGAACTCTGTTTTTATCAGGCGATCGAATGGGCGATCGATCATAGACTGTCGTCGGTCCAGGCCGGTGCGCAGGGCGAGCATAAGCTCGCTCGGGGCTACGAGCCGGTGATC
>JBKPOR010000086.1:0-4200 GCA_046765675.1 Pseudomonadota bacterium | reverse complement strand
GCCTGGCTTTGGGCCGATTAAGGGCCAGGTCCGCTGGCAAGACGAACTACGGGTCGGGATATTCTTCAATACGCCAGTCGCGCTTAAGAGCCTCGCGAACTGGCTGGTCGATAAAGCGCCTCCCACCCGTTCAGAGTTGGCAGCCTGAGATAACGTCGCCGCGCCGTCCGCGCCTAACTCATTCAAAGTGAATTAATTCTCCATAAAACGTAAAGTGTTTAACGACAATTCTATTGGCCCCCATGAAAGGAGGGTCAAATGAACAAAGTGAAACTCGCCCTGGCGCTTGCTGCGCTGACCTATTCCGCGAGCGCATCCGCGATGCCCAATAATGTCAAGGATTCCTGGTACGACTTCATGTACTCGTGGGTCCTGCCAATCCTGGGCAACCATCGATAGAAGTGATCGGGAAGCGGGCGTTCTTGACGCCCGTTTCCCCTCTATCCGATCTTGGCATCCGCGAAAGGCGCCTCCCTACCGAGCGCCTCGGCCAGTCAGCATTGTCTTGATCGTCCGGAACAGGATCAACAGGTCCAGCCACGGCGAGAAATATTTGATGTAATAGAAATCGTATTGCAGCTTGCGGTGGACCTCGTGCACCTCCGCCACATGTCCCTGATTGACCTGCGCCCAGCCCGATATTCCCGGCTTCACGACATGGCGATAGCGATAGAAGGGTAATTCATCGGTGTACCATACGGACAAGACCTCGGCCTCGGGCCTGGGGCCGATCCAGCTCATCTGCCATTTCAAGATGTTGAAGATCTGCGGAAGCTCGTCGAGCCGAAGTTTTCTGAGCACTCGGCCGACGCGCGTGACGCGGTCGTCAGCGTCGCTGGTCATCGCGGCGCGCCGCTTAGCGTGATGACCGCGCTCCTCCTCGACGACGACCTCGTGCATCGTGCGGAATTTATAAACGACAATGGGCTTGCCCGCATGGCCCACGCGTTTCTGGCGGAATAACGCCGGACCCTTGCTGTCGAGCCTGATGGCAGCAGCGCATATCGCCATGACCGGAAGCGCAACCGGAAGGATCAGCAAGGCGAACAGAAAGTCGATTAGCGCTTTGAGATGAAAGTAGCCGAGCGCAGGAAGCAGCGAGCCGAAGCTGTTTTCCGACAGATGCTCGAGTTCGACCCGGCCCGTCAGCGATTCCGCAAGCTGCTTCACCTGGTAGACGATCTTCCCGGCAAGCGCTGCGTCGGCGAGGAATGCTTCCCATTCGTCGGGGAGGTCCTCGGTGAAATCGGCGACGATCGCGTGGCACCCGCGCGCGTCGTGCATCCGCGGCCGCGTCATCAGCTTCCAACCCACCCCCTCGATCCGGGTCAACCCGTTGATCTTGCCGAATGGGACGACCGCGATCCGCCGGCGGACGTTTTTCTCCGCATAAACGTAGAGCATGTAGAGCCAGACGACGTGGAGCAGGAAGCCGGCCAGCAGCGCAACGCGATCGTAGGGAAAGCGGGTCAAAAGGAAGTAGACCACGATCATCCCATGGCCGGTCAGGGCTGAAGGGAAGATCACATAGCTGCGGCGGATTCCGGGATAGGTCTCGATCGACAGCCGCATCCAGAATGCGATGACGATCGCGATCGCGTTGCCGAGAAGGGTGTTGGCGGTGGCGGCCTCGACCATCGTCCCGGGCAGTGGCCCGCGCGCCAGCCACGGAACCAGCGCCCCGACCACCAGCGCCCCGGCGAACTGGAAGCGCCTGCGAACGAGGATCGAGCCATCGCGGACCTTGGGCAGACGCTCGTGTTTCATGCGATCCGCTTATACGCGCGCAATTCCGTTTCGGATGCAACTGCAATCCAATTCGGATCGACTTGGGTCAGTCTGGGAACCGCCCGCGTCCGACCCCGATATAGTTCAGCCCTACGCGTTCGGCTTCGTGCGGGTCCCACACATTGCGCAGGTCGACGAGGACGTTACCGCGCATCCGCGCAGCGAGCGTCTCCAGGTCGAGCGCCCGGAATTCATCCCACTCCGTCACGACCACAACCGCCTCGGCCCCGTCGGCAGCCGAATAGGCGTCGGGTCCGTAGGTGATCCCCTCCAGCATGGCTTCGGCCTGATGCTGGGCGACCGGATCGAACGCGGTCACTTGCGCACCTCGTTCAAGGAGACCCCTGATCAATGGGATCGATGGGGCCTCGCGCATATCATCGGTGCTGGGCTTGAATGCGAGCCCGAGCACGGCGATGCGCTTGCCCGCGACGCCGCCAAGCGCCCGTTCGACCCGTTCGGCCATCGAGTCCTTTCGCTCATCGTTCACTTTCACAACGGTCGCGACGATTTGCTGCTCGACGCCCGCCTCCTGCGCGGTCTGGAGCAGCGCCAGAGTATCCTTGGGGAAGCAGCTTCCCCCATAGCCGGGACCAGCGTGCAGGAACTTGGGCCCGATACGGTTGTCGAGGCCGATCCCGCGCGCGACGTCCTGGACGTCGGCGTCCACGGCCTCGCAGAGATTGGCGATCTCGTTGATGAAGCTGATCTTGGTCGCCAGAAATGCATTCGCGGCATATTTGGTAAGCTCGGCCGTCCGCCGACCGGTGAAAAGGATCGGTGCCTGGTTGAGGAACAAGGGCCGGTAGATTTCCTTCAGCACCTCCTGGGCCTGTTCGTCCTGGGCCCCCACGACGATCCGGTCGGGGATCTTGAAGTCGCGGATCGCCGCGCCTTCGCGCAGAAATTCCGGGTTGGAGGCGACCGAAATTCCCTCAGCGCCCTCTTCGGCAAGGATTTCAACGATCCGATCGCCGGTTCCGACCGGAACCGTGGATTTGGTGACGAGAACCGTGCCCGGAGGAACTGCCTTCGCGAGCTCGCGCACCGCATCGAAAACATAGGTTAAATCGGCATGGCCGTCGCCGCGACGGGCCGGCGTCCCAACCGCGATAAACACGGCTTCGGCGCCCTGCACACCGGCGGCGAGGTCAGTGGTGAAGGTTAGCCGGCCGCGTTCGACGTTCGATTTGACCAAGGCCTCCAGCCCAGGCTCCCAGATCGGCATAACCCCGGCGTTGAGGCCGTCGATCTTGCCGGCGTCCTTGTCGACGCAGCATACCTGGTGCCCGAAGTCCGCGAAGCAGGCGCCGGAGACGAGCCCGACGTAACCGGTGCCGATCATCGCAATACGCATGATTGTTCAGCTGCTCCTCGGTAGGCCTTGGCGGGCCTTTAGACGCTGCGTCGGACAATGAACAAGCGCTCAGCTTATTGCTTAGGTCGCCTACTGCGCTTCGCCTGTCTCGTTGTCTGAGGCCGCATTCTCATGCGCGTTCGAGTCCGTCGCATTCTCGTCCACGGCAACATTGGCGTCGGGGGCGTTCGCGTCGCCCGCCGCATCCCCCGCATCCGCGTCGGTCGTCTCGGAAGCCACGGCATTCTCGGTACCAGCGGCGTCCGACGGCGTGTCATCGCCCAAGGCCATGATCATGCCAGTCAAGCTGATCACCAGGCCAAAGGCAGCCAGAAGCCACTGCCGCCATTTCGACTGCACGCTCCCAACTTCGATCTGCTGGATTTTGATTCCGCCACCGACGATTGCGGCGAAGATTGCCACCACTCCAATTACCAGAAGGATGGCGCCGGCGGTCCGATCGTTCATTGCATTCCCCCCAAAACCCGCGGCAGCTTATAGGAGGGTCTCGATTTCGCCGCAAAATCCCTATATTGGCCCGCGCCTTCCGATGAACGTCACAACCCTCCCCAAGCCCCCGCGCGTCGGGCTGGTCTCGCTCGGCTGCCCCAAGGCTTTGGTCGACAGCGAGCGCATCATGACCAAGCTGCGCGCCGACGGATACGACATGTCGCCTGATTATGCCGGCGCCGACGTGGTGCTGGTAAACACCTGCGGCTTCCTCGATTCCGCGAAGGAAGAGAGTCTCGAGGCGATCGGCGAGGCCATCGCCGAGAACGGCCGAGTGGTGGTTACCGGCTGCATGGGCAAGGAAGCCGACGTCATCCGCGAGCGATTCCCGCAAGTGCTCGCGGTGACGGGCCCGCAGCAATATGAGGAAGTCGTCGCGGCGGTGCATGAGGCCGCTCCGCCGGTCCCCTCGCCGTTCATCGACCTGGTGCCCGAAGCGGGCCTCAAGCTCACCCCGCGCCACTACAGCTATGTGAAGATCTCCGAAGGCTGCAATCATCGTTGTGCCTTCTGCATCATTCCGCATCTGCGCGGCGATCTCGTCA